>CAYFZX010000031.1:4539-12554 GCA_964347795.1 uncultured Methanomassiliicoccales archaeon | reverse complement strand
GTGGCGACGGCGGCCATTCGTGATTTGAGGGAGGCCCTGCGGCCGGCAGGACTGCACAGAACGAAGGCCCCCCGGATCAAGGAGATTGCGCGACGACTCTTGGAGGAGTACGACGGCGACCTCGGCAGGATCCTGGCGTTACCGCTGAAGGAGGCAAGATTTGCGCTGACCAGTCTCCCCGGGGTCGGACCCAAGACCGCCGACGTGGTCCTCAACCTGGTCGGTGGCTTTCCGACCTTTCCCGTGGATACGCACATTTGGCGCATTGCCCGCCGCTGGGATCTGACCCCTGGAAGGACCTACGAGGAGGTGAGGGGCGCCTTGGAAGCCCTCGTCCCACCCGATGAGAGACGACGGGCTCACCTGTCCCTCATCAAGCTCGGCCGGACAACGTGCCAAGCGAGACATCCCAAGTGCCCAACGTGCCCGGTTCAGGACTACTGCCCCTTCTACGCCAGGCTTCTTGCGAATGACCAGTAGTGTATATTCGGAACCTTTTTTTGATAGCCTCGCCTTCGCAGACGCCAAGGCCCCTGGCCTCTGGGCCAGTGGAGGGAATCGCGTGCTGGAGCGACGGGGATTCGGGGAGTATGCGAGAAGGACCGTAAAGGTGTCGTTGCGAGAGACTGGAACACTCGCCTACCTATTGCATCGGATCACTGGGATTCTGCTGACGGTCTACCTCTTCATTCACATTGGGACAATGTCTCTAGCCAGGATCCAGGGCCTGACTTTCGAGGACGTTATGGCCACGTTCCGCCAACCTCTCTTTCTCTTCGTAGATTGGGTTATCTTCGTTGGTGTCCTGGTTCATGCCCTCAATGGAATCAGGATTATACTCTTCGACCTCGGCATCGGCATAAGGCGACAAGCGGCCATCTTCTGGGCCATCATGGTCCTGGCGGGGGCCGTTGCTCTGTGGGGCTTGTCCATCGTCGTTCGGGAAGCCATGGGGGGGTTCTGAGATGGGAGAGGTCTACGCTCCTGAACCCCAGAAGTGGAGTCTCTTCCTATGGGTCATGCAGAGGATAGCCGGTGTACTCCTCGTTGCGTTCCTCTTCCTCCATGTGATCTGGCTCCACTACATAGACCCCGAGTCGGTGCTAACCGTGGCCGGCGTCCAGGTCAGACTGCAGTCGCTCCTGTTCGGTGTGACGGACACCCTCCTACTGGGCTTCGCCGTCTTCCACGGATTGAACGGCATGAGGTCTGTGCTCTACGATTACGTCGGATCGACGAGCAAGAGACGGGCCATAAGCCTCCTGTTGATCCTCGCCGGCATCGTCCTATTTGCCTATGGCCTCTGGGCTTTCCTCCCGTTCGTACTGGGAGCAGCCTGAGGCCACGAGTGATTGAGCTCACGACGTCATTGTGCCCACCGTGGCGCCTGCCGCTTTGTCTGTACCGTCGTGTGGACTGACGAGAGGTACGTCGGCCGAGTGGCCTTCGTCAGGGCCTGGCGACTCGGGGGAGACCGCAGAGACGACGGGGCCGACGAGCGACTCCTCAGGTACAACAGTAGGTTTGAGGTCCAGCGATGCCCACCATCCTTCCATCGGACTCATGCCCCAAAGGCATCCATCCCACGGTCGCCATCGAGATCCTCCGGAGGGCTGGTCCCTCGTAACTGTTATATCGACCCCGCGGGTACGAAATCTCGCCCGTGTAATCATGAGTGTTGTCTCCTTTGACCGACTGGCCGTCCCCAAACACGGCGGCACCATCAAGCCCTCTGACAAAGGGCTTCTGGTTCCCGACGACCCCATCATCCCCTACATCGAGGGGGATGGCATCGGCCCTGAGGTCGTCCTAGCCGCCCGGAAGGTATTGGACTTCGCGGTGGACGCGGCTTATGGGGGGACGCGGAGGATCGTGTGGTTAAAGGTGAAGGCCGGTGAGGAAGCTGAAGAGGACTACGGTGAACTCCTCCCCAAAGACGTCTTCAAGGCCATCGAGCATTTTGCCGTCGCCCTCAAGGGGCCGCTGACCACGCCCATTGGGGGTGGATTCCGGAGCCTCAACGTGGCCCTACGACAACACCTGGATCTGTACGCCAACGTGAGGCCGATCTTTTGGGTTCCAGGCGTGCCCAGCCCGTTAAAGGAGCCGTGGAAGGTGGACCTGATTATCTTTAGGGAAGCTACTGAGGACGTCTACGCTGGAATCGAATGGGCCCGTGGCAGCCCGGAGGTCGAGGCCGTGAGGAAGTTTCTGAAGGGGGAGTTCGGCGTCACCTTGGGGGCAGACTCCGGGATAGGGGTGAAGCCCATCAGCGAGTTCGCCAGCAAGAGGCTCGTGAGGAAGGCCTTCCGTTATGCCATCGACAAGGGACGCGAAAGCGTGACGCTGATGCACAAGGGCAACATCATGAAGTTCACCGAGGGGGCCTTCATGCAATGGGGCTATGAGGTCGCCGAATCGGAGTTCGGGGAGAGCGTGATAGGCGAGAAGGATCTCTGGGACAAGTTCGACGGCAAGGTCCCAGAAGGCAAAATCCTGGTGAAGGACAGGCTGGCGGACAACATGCTGCAGCAGATTCTCACCAGGACTGATGAGTACGACATCATCGCCACGACAAATCTCAACGGGGACTACGTCTCCGATGCCGCCGCTGGCCTGGTGGGGGGCCTAGGCATAGCACCAGGGGCAAACATCGGTGACTTCGCTGCTCTCTTCGAGCCGATTCACGGCAGCGCCCCGAAGTACGCTGGCCAGAACAAGGTCAATCCGACGGCCGAGATCTTTGCGGGGACCATGCTCCTTGAGCATCTTGGGTGGGATGAAGCGGCGAGTCTCGTGCGGGCAGGCGTTGAGAAGGCCGTGGAGGCTCAAGAGGTCACGTATGACCTGGCGCGCAAGATCAAAGGGGCTACTCGAGTGGGCACCAAGGAGTTTGCCGAGAAGGTCACCCACTTCATGGCGTGACGACGTGACCCTACCCCTGGCCCATGCCCTTGAGGATGGCGGGGATAACCTTGAACAGATCCCCCACCACACCGTAGTGAGCGACGCCAAAGATCGGTGCCGTGGGATCCACGTTGATGGCGACAATGGTTTGAGAATTCTTCATGCCCGTGACGTGCTGCATGGCGCCAGACACTCCACAGGCAACGTAGAGCTTCGGCCGCACCGTCTTTCCCGAGGATCCCACCTGGCGGCTCCAAGGCAGCCACTCCCTGTCGATGACAGGGCGTGAGCCCGCCACCACTCCGCCGAGCGCCTTGGCCAAATCCTCGATGAGCTTCAGGTTCTCCTGCTCTTTGATGCCCCGACCTGCCGCTACTATGACGTCGGCCTCGGTTATGTCAATGTCCTCCGTCTCTGGCTTCTCGTAGCCGAGAACCTCGCGGAATACCTCCAGACCACTCAGATCCAGGCTGACCTCGGTTGCTTTGGCACCGTCACCGGACCTCCCAAGGGCTTTCGCCACTCCGGGACGCAGGGTGATGAAGCAGGGGTCCGCTTGAGCCACTTGCAGCTCCACGGCCACCTTCCCGTTGTAACCCATCCTCGTCACGATGGCTCCCCCTCCCTCAAGGACGAGATCCACCGCATCGGTCACGCACGGCTTGTCAAGGTCGCCCGCAACCCTGGGCAGAAACTCGTACCCAGTGGCCGTATGTCCCGCCATCACTAGACCATAGGAATCCTGTTGGAGGAGTTGGCTTAGGGCCCCACTGTAGCCCTCGGGTGTGTAGCGCTCCAGCCGCTCGTTCTCAACCGCCAAGACCTCGTCCACAGGATAGGAGATGAGCTCCGAGGTCAAGGGTCCGATGTCCTTGCCGAGGATCGCAACCTTGAGGGGGACGCCGGCGAGAGCCGAGAGCTCCCGGCCCTTCCCAAGAGCCTCCATTGTCGTCTCATCGAGTATTCCGTCCCGGTGTTCCGCGACAACCAGGATGGCCAAGCTAGCCCCCCCTCGCGAAACCCTTTTCCCGCAGGACGTCCAGAAGCCTGCTGGCAACCTCCTCGGGAGTTCCCTCAATCATCTCAGCCTTTTTGGTCTGCTCAGGGACGAACAGCCTCCGCACGGTAACGCCCGTTCCCAGCTCCCCCTCAGGCATGCCCAGATCCGCCAACGCCACCTCCTCGATGGGTTGCCGGGTGGCCTTCAGTATCTGCGCCACGGAAGCGTATCTAGGCTCGTTGATGCCTAACTGAATGGTCAGGAGGGCAGGAAGCGGCAGCGAGAGCACCTCCTGCAGACCTCCCTCAAGCTCCCGGAAGACCTTCGCCTTTCCATCCTCAAGCTCGACCTTGGCGACCACTGAAGCGTGGGGAATCCTCAATTGCGAGGCCACTAACGGACCGCTTGAAGCATGGGCGAAATCCTCTGACTGGACACCTGTGAATATGAGGTCATAGTCCATATTCTCTATCGCCGTGGCCAAGGCCTTGGCCACGACGGAAGGGTCGAACTCCCAACCCTCCGGCAGGCCTATCCTGGTGGCCGCGTCAGCCCCCTTGGCCATAGACTGGCGAAGGATCTCAGTGACCCGCTCTGGTCCGGCACAGACAGCCGTCACCTTGCCCCCGTACTTTTCCTTGATTCTGACGGCCTCCTCAAGGGCGTACTCATCAGGTTCATTGAGCTGATATGTGAGGGCGTCCCTGACTACGTCCTTACCATCCTCCCGAACACGAAACTGCAGTTCTGGATTGGGGATTTGCTTCACGCACACAACGATGTTCATAGACAATCGGGTTGGACCTCCTGACTTGATATAAAGATGTCGTCAGGCCTGCTGCCGAAGCCTTATATGGTCTCGTACCAGTCTGCCCCAGATGGCTTTGGTTGGGAGAGTATTCCAGGCCATGGCCCAAGAGCCCGAGAGGGAGCATTTTGCCATCGTTGGCGAACAGGTCTTCGTTCCAATGCTCATCCTTTTCGCCGTCTTTCTCGTCATCTTCCTCGCCGGCTTGCTCTACCGGTGGAGGACGTGGAGACAGACCAAGGCCGGCAGCCCCGGGGACAACATCCCTAAACGTCTCCGGATGTTTCTCAAGTATGGCCTCCTCCAGGGAAAGGTCATCCGGGAAGCGTACGCTGGCCTCTTCCACGCCCTCATCTATACCGGCTTCATCGTTCTCCTGATTGGCACCATCTTGGTGGCCTTGGAAACCGATCTCACCCTGAGGCTCTTCAACTCGCGATTCCTGGTCGGCACAACCTACATCGTCTTCGAGGTGTTCATGGAGGCCTTCGGGCTCCTCTTCATCGTTGGCATTGGCCTGGCCCTGTGGAGACGAGCGGTAAGACGACCGAAACACCTGAGGACTACCTGGGGCGACTACTACCTGCCCCTCATGCTCCTCTTGTTGGTCGTCCAGGGGTTTGTCTTAGAAGCTATCCGTCTCGGCGCCACACCACAGCAGCCGTGGTACCCCTTCTCCTTCGTGGGATATGCCCTCTCTCGTCCCTTCGTTCAGGCCGGCCTCTTGGTGCCGGGGCAGGTGTCTCCCCAGCTGGAAACCCTATATGCTGGCCTCTGGTGGTTCCACGCCGTAACCACCTTTGCCTTCATCGCCAGTATCCCCTTCACGAAATTCGTCCACATGGTCACGTCGCCCTTGAATACCTTTCTGGAGTCCCTGAAACCCTACGGACAGCTTCCCACGCCCTTCCGGCTGGAGGAGCTGGCGGGGCCGGAGGCCGCGGAGGTCCGGTTGGGAGCGGCCCACACGGACTATTTCTCCTGGCAGGACAGGCTGATGTTCGACGCCTGCACCGTCTGTGGCCGCTGCACGAACGTGTGTCCAGCTTGGGTCACGGGAAAGCCGCTGGACCCGATGAAGGTCATCCTGGACCTCAGAGACCTCACTTTTCAGCAGGTTCGCGGCCTCGCCGGGGGACCTATCGCTCCGAAAGTCGGCGAGGAGGAGCTCTGGGCCTGCACGACGTGCATGGCCTGTATGGAGGCCTGTCCCGTTAGCATTCGCCACGTTCCACCCATCGTAGAGATGAGGCGCAACTTGGTGATGGAGGAGGGTCGCTTCCCCGAGACCGCCCAGAGGGCCCTGGGGAGCATGGAGACCAACTTCAACCCCTACGCCTCGCCGTGGGATCAACGGGACTCTTGGGCAGAGGGGCTTGACGTCAAGTTAGCCTCCCAGGGGCAGAGCTTTGATGTTCTGTACTGGGTAGGTTGTGCAGCTTCCTTCGACGAGAGAAATCAAAAGGTGGCTCGAGCCCTGGTGAAGATCTTGAAGGCAGCGGAGGTGGACTTCGCCATCCTGGGAAAGGAGGAGAAGTGCACGGGGGATCCCGCGAGGAGGATCGGAAACGAGTATCTGGCCCAGACCCTGATTGAAGCGAACGTGGAGACTCTGAGTAGACACGGGGTCAGGAAGATCGTGACAGCCTGTCCCCACTGCCTCAACACCTTCAGAAACGAGTACCCCGAATTCGGTGGGAACTACGAGGTCGTCCACCATTCGGAGTTCATTCAGGAGCTCATTCGTGAGGGGAGGATATCCCTGAAGCGGGCTGAGAACCGGGCCGTCACCTACCACGACTCCTGCTACCTAGGGCGGTACAATAGCGTCTACGAGGCACCAAGAAAGGTCATGAGAGCTGTCAAAGGCCTCGAGCTCAGGGAGATGAAGAGATCGCGGGAAAAGGGGCTGTGTTGTGGGGCCGGCGGAGGCCGCAATTGGATGGAGGAACTCACGGGCAAACGGATAAACGTCGAGAGGACCGAGGAAGCCATGGGCACGAGAGCGAAGACGCTGTGCACGGCGTGCCCCTTCTGCATCACGATGATGGAAGACGGCATAAAGAACGTGGGCGTGGAGGAGGACCTCCAGGCCCTGGACGTGGCGGAACTGGTGGCCAAACACCTCGAGGACTAAGGGAAGATCCCTCTCACCTTGTACGCCTCAACCACCTTGTCAAGGGCCACGATGTAGGCAGCCGTCCTCATGTCCACCTTCTCTTTCTGAGCCGTCTCCCAGACTTGCTCGGTGGCCCTCACCATGACATCCTCAAGCTGTTCCTTGACCTGCTCTGCCGTCCAGAAGAAGTGCTGCAGGTCTTGCACCCACTCGAAATAGCTGACCGTGACCCCACCAGCGTTGCACAGGATGTCCGGAATCACGGTTATGCCCCGCTTGAACAGGATTTGGTCCGCTTCAAGGGTCGTCGGTCCGTTGGCCCCCTCAGCGACGACTTTCGACTTCAGCTGGGGGGCGTTATCATCTGTGATGGCTCCTTCGAGAGCCGCGGGCACTAGGATATCACACTCGAGCTCAAGCACTTCCTCGTTCGTCACGGAATCCGATTTGGGGAAGCCAATGACACTCCCCGTTTTCATCTTGTGGAGCCTTACCTTCTCGGGGTCGAGGCCGTTGGGATTGTAGATGCCGCCTCGGGAGTCGCTCGCCGCTACGATGTTGGATCCACACTCGTCGTGGAACAGTCGGGCTGCGTGATAGCCGACGTTGCCATAGCCCTGGACGGCGATGTTCGCCTTGGACAGATCGATGCCGAGGTGGTTCGCCACCACCCTGGTCGTGTACATGACCCCTCGGGAGGTGGCCTCCTCTCTCCCCTTGGAGCCGCCCACGACCAGAGGTTTGCCCGTGACGACCCCGGGAACGGAGTAGCCCTCGTTCATGCTGAAGGTGTCCATGATCCAGGCCATGGTCTGGGCGTCGGTGTAGACGTCGGGGGCGGGGATGTCTTTGTGAGGGCCTATGATGATGGAGATTTCCGATGTGAAGCGTCGAGTCAGCCTCTCCAGTTCACGGGGGCTCATCTCCTTTGGGTTGCAGATGATCCCTCCCTTCGCTCCTCCGTAGGGCAGTCCTATGACGGCGCACTTCCAGGTCATCCAGGCAGCGAGAGCCCTGACCTCGTCCAAGGTGACGTCAGGATGGTACCGGATACCCCCCTTGAACGGACCCAGGACCTGATTGTACTGGACCCGGAAGCCCGTGAACACCTTGATGGTACCGTCATCCATCCTCACCGGGAAGTTGACCGTCAGCTCACGGCCTGGCCACTTGAGGACCTC
>CAYFZX010000031.1:0-4439 GCA_964347795.1 uncultured Methanomassiliicoccales archaeon | reverse complement strand
TGAGCGTAGGGCCGGCCCTCCTTGCCGGAGGGGTACGTCCACCAAACGTCGAAGGCGGCTCGGAATTCTGGATTTGAGCGCAGATGCGCGTACAAGGCCCGCTCCTGGACGACCCTACCTCGGGCCACATTGACCAGCACCGCGCTATCTTTCATGAGTTTCAGCTCTCGCGGACCTATCAACCCGAGGGTCTTGGGGGTGAGGGGGAGTGTGAGGACCAGGTAGTCAGAGTGTCTAAGGACCTGCTTCAGGTCGTCGAGAGTGCCGATGAAGTCCACTGGCTCTGTTGTTTCACCGGACCTGTTGATAGCCATGACTTTCATGTCAAGGGCCTTGCCGCGACGGGCGACGGCCTGTCCCACGTTCCCAAGTCCCACCACGCCCAGGACCCGTTGGCCAAGGGGCAGGTTTATGGGCCTTCGATCGAATGCACCGGCTCGAATGGCGCCGGTGTGCACCACGATGTTCTTGGCCGCCGCCATCAGGAGCGCGAGCGCGTGTTCGGCAACGTCATGGGAACCAGCTCCGGAACCGGTGCACACAGCCACGTCAGGTCCAAAGACCTCTGGTGGGAGATGATCGGCTCCCGCGAGAAGAGTTTGAACCATTCTCAGAGAATCCATCCGCCGGATGCTTGAACCAGTGAAAGCGCGGAGACCAGCACAGAGGATGACCTCTATGTCGGCGAGGACGCCCTCGAGGTTTCCGCCAATCTCCTCGAGGGTCGTGACTCTCGTGCTGGACCCGGCGACTCCTTGGAGGGCGTGTCTGTCGACCTCCTTCAGCTTGACGGTGGCGAGGAGAACGCTCATTCATTCGGGATTTGTCACTCTTTTTATAATCGTTTGTGGGCTCCGTTCCGACGACCCAGGCCGTCCATGCGGAACCCTCTCGCGATCGACGTCTTGTACAACAGGGGGCAGGCCTGATCGTTCGAGGGCCAGTCAGTAAAGCTGCCCCATCTCTCTGGCCAGGCTCTTGAGTCTCTCAATCCGTGCCTGCATGGGGGGATGCGTGGAGAAGAGACGGGCCAGCAATGACCCGCGGAAGGGGTTCACGATGAACAAGGATCCACTGGCGGGGTTCCCTCGCTGGAGGGGACGGCGACGGTTCGCTCCCTCCAATCGCTCCAGCGCTCGGGCTAGGACCAAGGGGCGGCCCAGGGTACGGGCACCGACGTCATCCGCTTTGAACTCGCGGCTCCTAGAAATGGCCAGCTGGACCAAGAGGGCGGCGAGGGGGGCCGTGATTGCGATGACGAGAAGGATAACCGCGTTGCCGCGGTTTCCACCACCACGAAAGAGCGCCGACCACCAGAAGAACCGGGCCATGAAGGCAATGGCACCTGCCAACGTCGCGGCCACGGACATGACGAGGATGTCACGATCCTTGATATGGGCCATCTCATGGGCGAGGACGCCCTCGAGCTCCTCGTCGGTCAGCAGACGCTGGATTCCCTCGGTAACGCCGACGACCGCGCGCTGAGGGTTGCGCCCCGTGGCGAAGGCGTTGGGCGTGGGCGTCGGGATGATCGCCACGCGGGGCATGGGCAGATCCGCATGCGTGGCGACCCGCCTCACGACGCGAAAGAGTTTCGGCGCTTCCTTCTCTTCCACCAGGCGAGCGCGATAGGACCAAAGGACGATGCGATCGCTCAGGAAGTAGCTGATGGCATTCATCACCCCCGCGAGGACAACGAAGATGGCGGCACCCAAGATCCAGTTGTCGAAGAAGTACGTACCGAGGGCCCAGCCTATGGCCGTGAACAGCCCGAGGAGTAGTAGGAAGAGACCTGCCGTCCGCAGCGTCGCCCTCATCGCTATTCCTACGTATCGGCGCCTCTTAAGGACACTGCTCTCACGCTGCGGGCTTTCCGTGGATTCGTTCACGGGAGCTTGGGAGGTAGTTCATGACCCATCACCTCCTCAGCATCAGCAAAAAAGGGTGGTGAAGGGCTTCGGAGCAGCAAACTGCTCCCGCCCTTCCCACTTAGTCTACTTGGGGGAGTCTAGCATTCGGAGAACCCGCAGTTGCGGCACTTGGTGCAGTTCTCCTCAAAGATGAGAGAGCTGCCGCACTCCGGGCATTCTGGATTGAGGCCCTGTCTCACCAGAGCGTCGGTATCATCCCTGTACTCCTTCTCCAATTCGTCGTCGAACTGTCCACCCTCCTCCTCAAAGCTCTCTACTCTGGGCTGCAATGTCTCCTGTGAGTAGCCACTGAGGTGTCTCTTCAACGCCTTGGCCAGAGCGTCGGGAACCGAGTAGATCTTTTCCTGGTGATCCCATGAGAGGCGGGGACTCCTGATTCCCTCGAGCTGATCGATAATTTCGTCCACGGGTATGCCCGTTCGCAGACAGAGGCTTATGAGACGGGCGACTGCCTCCGTGAAGGACGCCGTGTAACCGCCTCCGCGGCCGATCTGCGCAAAGACTTCAAAGAGACCGTGATCGTCCTCGTTGACGGTAACATAGAGAGCCCCATACCCAGTCATTATCTTCTGGGTTGTCCCCCGGATGACGTCGGGTCGGCGTCGGGGCTCAGTGATCTCAAGCTTCTCCTCCTCAACCTGAGACACGCCGATATTCATGACCTGCTCTTCCCTGCTGCCATCTCTGTATACGGTGATTCCCTTGCAGCCTAGTTTGTGGGCCAGGAGGTAGGCGTCCATAACGTCCTGCACCGTTGCCTCTCTGGGCATGTTTATCGTCTTGGATACGGCGGCGTCACAGAACTCTTGAAAGGCCCCCTGCATCCTTACATGCCACTCAGGGCTCACGTCGAAGGAGACGGCGAAGACCTCTCGCCACTTCTCGGGTACCTGCGACAGACCTCGGCACGACCCCCTGTTCTGCATGATCTTCTTCATGAGATCTTCAGACCACCAGCCTTCCTCTTTGGCCACCTCGATGAAATAGTCCAGCACATAGGGCAAGTGCTCTCCATCCATGACGTTCTTATACCACACCAGAGAGAACTCCGGTTCGCAACCGCCAGAAGTGTCCGCGATCATGCTCAGTGTGCCCGTGGGGGCCACAGTGGTCACATATGAGTTCCTCAGGCGCAAACCGTTCTTCTGCTGGGCTGAACCTTCCCACGCGGGGTATGCACCCCTAACCTCTGCGAGGCGCTTGGATTCATCGTAGCCCACGTCACGGATGAACTTCATTAACCTCCGCCCCTTCGCGACCCCCTGCTCTGAATCGTAGGGAACCCTGAGCTTGAAGAGGGTACGGGCGAAGCCCATGACGCCCAACCCAATCTTTCGCGTCTGCTTCGTGATCCGCTCTATCTGCTCGACGGGGTACCTGTTCATGTCGATGACGTCGTCCAGGAAACGGACAGCCAGTCTGACGGTCCTCTCGAGCTTGTCCCAGTCGACCTCCCAACCGTCGCCTTCCTTCATCACATGCTTCTCCAGATTGATGGATCCGAGGTTGCAGGACTCGAAGGGGAGCAACGGTTGCTCGCCACAGGGGTTTGTGGCCTCTATGGATCCCAAATGAGGAGTCGGATTCGTCCTATTCGTGGAGTCGAGGAAGAACAAACCAGGCTCTCCATTCCTCCAGGCCGACTCTGCAACCTTCTGGAACAGACCCCGGGGGTCCACACTGGTCACGATCTCCCCATTTCTCGGGTTGATCAGCGGGAAATCCGATTTCTCCCTATAGGCTTGCATGAACCCATCAGTGATTGCCACACTTATGTTGAAATTCGTGATCTGGCTACTGTCATGCTTGCAGCTGATAAAACCCTCGATGTCCGGGTGGTCTACCCTGAGTATGCCCATGTTCGCGCCTCGTCGTTTGCCGCCCTGCTTAATCTGCTGTGTGGCCTCGTCGAAGATCTTCATGAAGCTGACAGGCCCACTGGCTACTCCGGTCGTGCTCCGGACGAAATCCCCTCGCGGCCTTAGCCGGCTGAAACTGAATCCAGTGCCACCTCCACTTTGATGGATCTTCGCCTGCCACTTCAGGGCATCAAAGATGCCTTCGATGCTGTCCTCCACAGGCAAGACGAAGCACGCAGACAGCTGCTGCAGGTCATTGCCGGCGTTCATCAAGGTTGGGCTATTTGGGAGGAATTCAAGCCTGGAGATCAAGTCGTAGAACTCCCTTGCAGCCACCTCAATGTCAACATTCTTGTCGTATCGGGCCTCGGCGTGAGCCATATTCAGCGCAACCCTCGCGAAGAGCTCCTTCGGAGTCTCGACAACCCCTCCCCTCTCACCCTTCCTTAGATATCTGCGTTCCAGAACCCGCATGGCATTCGCAGTCAACTCTGGCGCGGGCCAGGCATCCAGACTGGAAAGTTCACTCTCTAGGGTTTCCATGGCAATCACCGAACACAGGAAGGTAAGGGCAGGCTAATCTTTCCATCCCATAAATGCGTTTTTGGCCCCGGTTCTTTACCGAGACACAGCAATAGTATACCAACTT
>CAYFZX010000030.1:13457-16822 GCA_964347795.1 uncultured Methanomassiliicoccales archaeon | reverse complement strand
GGCAAAGCTTCTAGACCGACCTTTCCTTGCGAGGGGACATGAACCTGGGACTTCAGGGGAAGGTGGCGATTGTTGCAGCGGCTAGCCAGGGTCTCGGGAAGGCTATTGCCCTGGAGCTTTCCAAAGAGGGCGCAAGGGTGGCCATCTGCTCAAGGGACGAAGGAAGGGTGAAGACCGCAGCATCGGATATCTCCGAGGACACCGACAGCGAGGTCATGGCCGTCCAGGCAGATGTTACCCGTTATGAGGACATCAAGGCCTTCGTGCAAAAGGTGGTGGAGGCCTACGGCGGGGTGGACGTGGTCGTGACGAACGCTGGCGGCCCGCCTCCCGGTAATTTTGAGGACGTGGGGGACGAGGAGTGGTATGACACTTACGACCTCACCTTCCTGAGCGCCGTGCGCCTGATCCGAGAGTGTTTGCCTTACATGAAAGAGAAGAGGTGGGGCAGGATTGTGGTGATGACCTCCATCGCCGTCAAGCAGCCTGTCGACAACCTGGCCCTGTCCAACGCCATCCGTCTTGCCGTGGTCGGGATGGCCAAGAGTCTCGCTAAGGACTTGGCACCCCACAACATTACCGTCAACATGACGAGCCCCGGCTACCTCGCCACCGGTCGCTTGAAGGAGCTCTTCGAGGCAAGCGGCAAGAAGCAGGGGAAGACGGGGGAGGAGGTCTTGGACAGCGTCGTCAAGACCATCCCTATGGGTCGCCTGGGGGAGCCCAGGGAGATGGGAGAGCTCGTGGCATTTCTTGCCTCGGAGCGAGCCTCCTACCTCACGGGAAACGTCATTCAGCTGGACGGCGGCGTATATCGTGGCGTCTTCTAGAGTAGGCGAGGCGGCCTGCCAACATCCGACCTCCCTCCCTGAGCGGGATCGGCCGACTAGTCGAGGACGTGGATGTTCTTCTCCCGGCACATCTCCTTGAGGATCTTGGGCCACACGGTGACGCTGACCTCGCCGATGTGTGCCTTCCGAAGGAGCAGCATGTAGGTCCGCGACTGCCCGATGCCACCCCCGACGCTGAGGGGAATCTCTCCATTCATGATCGCCTGATGGTACGGCATCCTAAGGAAATCTAGCTGGCCGCTCAGCGCCAGCTGCTTCTTCAGCGTCTCCGCATTGACACGGACTCCCATGGAGGATAGCTCGTGTCGCCTCTTCGTCACAGGGTTCCACACCAATATGTCCCCGTTGAGTCCGTGCATTGGCCTGCCGTCCTCTGAGACCGTCTCCGTGATCCAGTCATCGTAGTCGGCAGCCCTCATCTCGTGAGGTAATCCATCCTGGAGGGGGTAGCCGATGCCATAGATGAAGATGGCGGGGTACTCCTGCAGGATCTCCGTCTCTCGGGCCTTCCGCGGCAGGTCAGGAAACCGATCGAGGATGTCCTCGGCATGCAGGAAGGTGAGTTCCTCGGGGAGGTTCGGATACTCTTCGACCCTCAGCTGAGGAAAGAGTTTATGAACGTGGGCCTCGGCGCCCCTGAGGACCTTCCAGATCTTCGTCACCACCTCTCTCAGGAATCCGAGGTGGCGGTGTTCCTGCGCAATCGCCAGCTCCCAATCCCACTGGTCCACGTAGGCGCTGTGGTCGTGGTCCAGGAAGTAGTCCTTGCGCACGGCCCGCATGTCCGTGCAGAGGCCCTCTCCGACCCCCATGCCGAACTGTTTCAGGGCCACTCGCTTCCACTTCGTGGCGGCCTGCACGATCTGGGCGTCGACGGGGTTCTTGTCATTGTCGTTCGAGATGTGGAATTGAATGGGCGTGCGGGAGCCGTCCCGGTCTAGGAGGTCGTTCACCCCGCTCTCGACGTCGACGATGAGTGGGACGGTGACCATCATCAGGTTGAGCTCCTGGCAGAGGTGCTGCTCGATGTAGTCCTTCACCGCAAAGATGGCCCGCTGGGTCTCCCGGGGATTCAGCAGCGGGACATAGCTCCGCGGGAGGACGCCTTCGAGCTCGTCGTACGACCCAATTCCAGGTCCCGCAAGATCTGCTTCTTTGTCTGATTTCACGAGTGGACCCCGTTTCTCTCGGCACACTCACGGCGTCTATTCAAGCTTTAGGTCGATGAAGCGAGACTACTCCGCCATGACAGCCGGGCATCGTGGATATGCAGGGTTCCGGACGTTCCCCGCCACACCTTCTCTGCCTCCCGCACTTCAAGGCTTGCGTTGTAGTTCGGACCGTCGAGGACGAAGGTTTCGAACTCGCCCCCCTCCCCGACGGGGTGGACGCCGTGTTTCTTGGCGAGCGAGAGAATCTCGCTGCACGCCCTTTCGTCGAGCTCTCTCCCCAGCCAGTCTTTGCCCAGGCGCTCTGCATACACCCCAACGATCATGATTCTGAAGCCGGCGTCCACATACTCCAGAAGGAGCTTGCGTGGATCCTTCTTCCACATGGGAGCGTAGACCCAGAGTCCTCGGCCCTCGCAGACCTGGTTAACGCGTGTGAACTGGTAGTCAGACGCCACGGCGCCGACGATCAGGCCGTCGACCCGCGTCTTGGAGAGGGCACGATCAAGGGCCGCCAGCTCCTCCTCCTCGCCCTCCCCTGCCCGCTCCATGATCTGTGAAATGCCCAGCGCCTTCGATTGGAGCTCAGACCAGCGGACATTCGGGACGTGATACATCCAGGACTCCTCCTGGGGGAGGATGGTGACCAAGCTATCCACGTCGTGTCCCGCTTGCTCGGCCAGATACAGGGCGTAGTTGGAGTCCTTCCCTCCGGAGAACAGGGCGGCGAGCCTCACCGACATCAGGAGCGGTTCCTCGGAGATATAAGAATGGCCATTGACGGGAGAAGGTATATGGAGGGCAAACCCCTCCGGCAGGTGCCTGCTTCATGGTGGTCCCATGAACTTGAAGAAGATGGCCGCCGATGCGGCGGTGGCTCGCGTCGAGGAGGGCATGGTCCTCGGCCTTGGCACGGGCTCCACCACGCGACACGCCATCGACAGGCTCGGCGAGCTTGTGGCCGGAGGCATGGATCTCGTGGGCGTGCCAACATCCCAGGAGACTGCTAAGAGGGCGCAGACCCTGGGGATCCCCTTGACGTCCTTGGAAGATCAGCCTGAGATCGACCTTACCATCGATGGCGCGGACGAGGTCGACCCAAATCTGGACCTGATCAAGGGAATGGGTGGGGCGCTCTTTCGAGAGAAGCTGGTGGCATTGGCCTCCAGAGAGATGGTGGTGATTGTGGACCGGAGCAAGCTCGTTGATACCCTCGGCCAACGCACTCCAGTCCCAGTTGAGGTCCTGCCCTTCGGCTGGAAACAGACAAGTCGCAGGCTGAAGGACCTAGGTTGTGAACCACGCTTGAGGCAGGTGGAGGATCGACCTTACGCGACAGACAACG
>CAYFZX010000030.1:12265-13357 GCA_964347795.1 uncultured Methanomassiliicoccales archaeon | reverse complement strand
GGTTGTGAACCACGCTTGAGGCAGGTGGAGGATCGACCTTACGCGACAGACAACGACAACTACATTCTGGACTGCACTTTCCCAATCATCAGAGATCCTTCGGGCCTGTCGAGGCGTATCAGGGAGGTTTCTGGCGTGTTGGAGGACGGCTTCTTCATCGGGATCGCCGATCTCGTCTTCGTAGGGGAGCCGGGCGGCGTCAGGGAGATGAGAAGGCCTTAGCCTCCCTCTGCAGCCGTCTCGTGGCCTCTTCGATGGCCCTTATCCTCTTCCTCTCCCCCTTCACGATCTCGTCCACGATCTTCTCGAAGGACTTCGCCAGCCTGTACGCGTGGAGAGGTCTCCCTTTGCCCTCCTTCTTGACGTCCTTCTTGGTCACCCATCCCCTTGCCCTGAGCTCCTTCATGGAGATGGAGACTTCAGGTTGCCTGAGCCCGGCCGTCTTCTCCACATCCAGTGAGGTTGTCTCCCCCCTAGCGGCCAGGACCACCAAGGTCTTCGCCAGGTTCTTGGACATCCCCGTCCGCATGAGGAGCTCAACGAGGCCTTCCTCCTTTGAGCCCAGAATCTCTCTTCCCCCCTAATATACTGGGTGTCAGTATTATTTGAACTATATAAAAATTATCGGTGTTGGCTGGCGGCTTGCCAGCATGTCTGGCCGCGGCCCAAGCTTGAAATAGTGTGGCCTCCTATTGCGACATCCTATCATGAAGTTGCCCAGGGTCGTCAAGGGCTACTGTCCCCACTGTCGCTCCCACCAAGAGCTGGAGATTGAGCGGGTGAAGACGAGGCCAAGGAGCGAGCTGAAGGCTGGCCAGAGGCGATTCCGCCGGGTTCTGCGGGGCTACGGTGGGTTTCCAAGGCCGAAGCCCTCCGGGGAAAAGCCAACAAGGAGGATCAACGTCCGATTCCGATGCAGGGCCTGCGGGAAGGCCCACCACAGACCCACTTTTCGGGCTAAGCGATTGGAGCTGGTTGAGGTCTGATGTGGGAGACTAAGAGCAGGTTCGTCCGGGTCAAGTGCAAGGACTGCGGGAGCGAGCAGGTTATCTTCGATCGCGCGGCCACAGTCGTAAGTTGTCTCGTATGTGG
>CAYFZX010000030.1:0-12165 GCA_964347795.1 uncultured Methanomassiliicoccales archaeon | reverse complement strand
AAGGAGAACATCGTCCCCCCGATGGTGAAGATCAACGGATACCTCGAGATGAGCTGCCCCGTGCCTGACGGCATCGTTCACCTCAGGGAGGTTCTCACCGGTATCCAGAAGGAGGACGGAATCTCCATCCAGGTCCAGTATATCGGTGCGCCCCGATATCGGGTCGTCGTGAGAGCTCCGGACTACAAGACGGCCGAGGAGGAACTTCAGCGGGCCGCCGCGGATGCCCTCGAACAGATCAGGTCCAGGGGCGGGGACGGCAAGTTCCAGAGGAAGGAGTGAAGTGAGGACCCTCATAAGGAAGTGTTCATCGTGCAACTCGTACACTCTCCGGGACGAGTGCCCAGAGTGTCGCTCGAGGACCGTAATGGCCCTCCCCCCAAGGTACTCCCCCGAGGACCGATACGGTAAGTACAGAAGGAAGCTTAAGCAAGGAGCGTGAGGACATGGAAGACATCGTAATCCATTACACCGAGAGACCCAAGCTCAAGGACCCTATCTTCATTGAGGGTTTGCCGGGCATCGGAAACGTCGGGAAGTTGGCCGCCGAGCACCTCATTGATGAGCTAGGGGGCAAGAAGTTCGCAGAGATCGTTTCCAAGTATTTTCCGCCCCAGATCATGGTCCAAGACGGGGGCCTAGTGAAGCTTGTCAACAACGAGCTGTACTATGCCAAAGGCGTCGGCAAAGGAGTGGATCTGATCTTCCTGGTTGGAGACTTCCAGGGCATGAACCCCGAGGGCCAGTATGAGCTCTCCGACTTCATCATCCAGGTCCTGAAGGAGTTCAACACAAAGAGGATCTTTACCCTGGGGGGCTACGGCGTTGGGCGAATCGTGGACACGCCCAAGGTGTACGGAGCGGCCACGGATGAGAATCTCGTTAAAGAGATGGAGAAGCACGGGGTCGTGTTCTCCAGGGGGGAGCCAGGCACGGGGATCGTCGGCGCCAGTGGTCTCCTCCTGGGCCTCGGAGCGTTGAATGACATGAGCGCCGTGTGCTTCATGGGGGAGACCTCCGGATACTTCGTTGACCCCAAGAGCGCCCGGGCGGTGCTCGAGGTGCTTACGAAGAGCCTGGGCGTTGAGGTGAGCTTTGAGGAGCTCGAGGCCAAGGCGAAGCAGATTGACGCCATCACCGCCCGACTCCGCGAGGGGGCCGAGATAATGCCGGAAGAGCCCAAGGGTGGCCCCAAGGACCTGGGGTACATCGGATGAGGCAGAGGATTTAACCCGGTCCCGTGTATCTCCCGCCCAAGGGTGCTCCCGTAGTGTAGTCCGGCCAATCATTCCGGCCTTTCGAGCCGGTGACCCGGGTTCAAACAGGACAAGAGGCCCTTGGAAATCCCGGCGGGAGCATCCACCCCCTACTTGCGCAACGCCTCCACGGATTCCGTGAAGGCCGCGGAAAACCTGTCGCAGTCCTCCGGTGGCACGGTGAAGGACACTCGGATGAAATTTCGACCAAATCGGGGGGACAGGTAGGAACCGGCCCGCACGTGGACCAGATGTTCCAGCAGCATACGCTCCTCTAGGGTGGCGGAGTCTACCCCAGCCTCCTGAAGGTCGATGATGAACATGTTTGCTTTGGAGGGGTAGACGGGAAGGAAGGCACCGTCTACGCCGTCCACAGCCTTCTTGATGACCGCTTGATTGCGGGCGCAAACGCTTCGGAGCTTGGGCAGCCAGGTCTCCTTGGTCTGGAGCGCCGCTCGGGCCGCCCTTTGGGCGATCACGTTGACGCCGAGAACGTTGGTGTCGTAGGACCTCGTTCGGTCGACAAGATCGGGCGGTCCCAAAAGGGCACCGATCCGCATGCCAGCCAGTCCTGTGCCCTTGGAGAACGAGTAGAAGATTAGGGTCTTCTCAGGATAGTAGTCGGTTGCCAAACCAGCATTCTCGTCAAAGTCCCTGTAAGTGATGTCGTGGAAGAGGTAGAGATCATGCTCTCTGGCGACGTCGGCGAGACCTTCCAGCTCCTTAGCCGTGTACCCGGTGCCCAGGGGGTTGTGGGGGTCAATTACCAGCAGGGCTCGCGTCTTCGCACTGATCTCCGTCTCAACGCCCTCGACGCTAAGCTTCCAAGGATCACCATAGACCGGGACCTCCACCACTCGGGCCTGTGACATCTCCGCCTGCCGATGGATCGGCAGGAAGCTCGGGTCCGTGCTTATGACCTCGTCTCCCTCGCGGAGCAGCGCGCGCTGGGCCGCGTAGAGCGCCTCAATGCCACCGTTGGTGAGGAAGACCTCGTGCTCGTATAGCGAGAGGTCTTCCCTGATGGCCTCCCTCAGGCCGTCAATTCCCCTCTTGTACGGGTAAAGGTGATACTCCCCAGACTTGACGGAGGTAAGCATCGCCTCCTCGATGCTCACATCCAGGGGGATCGTGTTGGTGTTCTGGCTCATCCACACAACCTCCTCCCGGTGCGCGTGGGCGAACGCGAACAGGTCGACCTCCTTCTCGACCATGCGCTCATGCACCGTTGCCCGTGATAAAGGGTTTGTGGTCCGTCCGAAAAAGCCTATATGCGCCCTCGCTTTCCCCTATCCTGGGGGCTCGTAGTCTAGGGGTTATGACGTCACCTTGACACGGTGAAGGTCCCCGGTTCAAATCCGGGCGAGCCCACTTCACTCAGTGTCCAGTCCGCTCCTCGCTCTCTGGTTCTCCAGAGGTGCGGCGCATCAGCCACACTAGCGCGCCGCCGGTAATCGCTCCGAACACGGAAGCCCCCCAGAGACCCCGCACCACGAAGACACCCCACGCCTGACCAAAAGCCGACTCAGCCGCGGGGGAGGTGCCCCAATCGACGATCATGAACGCTGCGAGACCCAGGACGTTTGCCACGACCCACCAACCAGACCTCGAAACGTGTCTTTCCAAGAATAGCCATTGAGTGGCTCCCACCATGGCCCCGGCAAGTCCGCCATGCCCTATCGCCAGGAGCAGAGCTTCGAGCGGAGGGGGGCCGGTGTAGACTCCGGGGAAAAAGAATAACGTGTAGGATGACCAGGATCCCAGGGTCAGATACATGAAGCCCACCAGGCTCGCCAACACCCACCGACCAGCTTGTTGAACTCTTCGACTAAGGACGAGCCACTGCATCGTCCCGACCACGGCTCCAGTCACGGCCCATCCAGTCAGCAGCCACGACAGGATTGCGACATAGTATGTCTGCGAAGGAGGTAGCGGAGGAGGGAGAATCAAGAATATGACACCCCAGTTGACCGCAGTGACAGCGGCGAAACCTGCGATGGTTGCCAACACCCACTGAACCCAGAGAGCGGTCCAGCTTTCTTTCCTGGCCCTCATATGAACTCCCCCAGGGACCCGCAAATACAAAATTCCTCTTACAGGATGCATGGGCGTCGTGAAATGAATCCAAAGCCAATGGAATGCCGAGCGGATATCCTGCGTCCGTCCCAGAGGCGCTGCTGAAGTATCCTGTTGTGCCCATCCCAAAGCCTACGACGCACCCGGTGAAGGGCCGGTTGTGTGAATTGGCCTGGCCGCCGCTCAGGGTTTCTGTCCCTAGAAACTCTCTGAGGTCACTCAACGACACTGACCACAGAGATGACCGCACCTAGGGCCACCTCGTTCGAGCTCTAGACGGGCTGCTTCATCACCGTCGGACTCGGTACCCCGAATATCTCCGCCGCAAAAATCATGAGTGATATTCTCGACAAACCTATCTTCTAAACCCTGTCTCGTGGCAAATCCACTCGCAGAAGGCAGGAGGATGTACGAGGCCGAAGGAGTCGCCATTCGAGACTCGACCCTAGAGCAACTTCTCAGGGGACTGGCGAAAATCATCGTTCCCTTGGCGATTGCAGCCGTTTACATCGGGTGGGTCTCCTCCCTCGGCGACGTTGGGAACATCCTCCTACCCCTCCTAGCCGCCTACTTCTTCCCTCCCATGGGAAAGGAGTCCGTCATTCCCCTGGGAGTATCCCTCGGGGTCCATCCGGCCTTGATGGCGGTTTCGATAGCCATCATCGACATCCTTGTCGGCCTCTTCCTGCTCTGGAACTATCCCATGCTCTACCGGGTGCCGATCCTGGGGAAGTGGGCCAAGAAGACCGAGGTCAAGGCCAGGAAGATGATCGAGGAGGGGCGGGGCTTCAGCAAGCTTGCCTTTCTCGGCCTGGTGCTGTGGGTGGTCGTCCCCTTCCAGGGATCCGGGGCTCTCAGCGCCACCATCATCGGCAAGATGAGTGGAATGGACGAGAGGAAGGTCTGGCTCGCCATCATCCTGGGCGCCCTGGCGGGGACCTTCATGGTGGCGTACTCCTTCAACCTCATCATAACCGCCTTCCGATCCGACCTCTTGCTGGGGATCATCATTGTTGCAGCCATCGCCGCCGTGGTGGCTATCCTCTACTACCGGACCAGGAGGGTCCACGACGGGGAGGACCCCTCCTTCCAGCAGATCAAGGACTTCAGCATCCTAGCCACGAATGGCGGAGTCGTTGTGGAGGGGTCTCCTGAGTCGCCGGCCCAGCACAGCTTTTTAGAAGAGGGACGATAGCTCAGCAATGCTCACTCTGGGCATCGAGGGAACGGCCCACACCCTCGGCGTGGGCATCGTCGATGACGAGTGCCGGGTTCTGGCAAACAGGTCCGCGATGCATCGACCCGCGACCGGGGGCATCCACCCGAGAGAGGCCGCCAACCATCATGCCCAAACCATCCACGCCGTCCTCAGGGAGGCTATTGGCGAGGCGGGCATCAAGCTCAAGGACGTTGACCTCGTGGCCTTCTCTCAGGGCCCAGGTCTCGGTCCCTGCCTGCGGACCGTCGCCACCGCGGCCCGCGCTCTCTCACTTTCCCTGGAAGTGCCGCTGATGGGCGTCAACCACTGCGTCGCCCATCTGGAGATCGGCCGGAAAGTCACCCAGTGCGACGACCCGGTCCTGCTCTATCTCTCCGGGGGCAACACTCAGGTCATATCCTACGCGAACGGCAGGTACAGGGTCTTCGGCGAGACCCTGGACATCGGCTTGGGAAACCTCCTGGACAAGTTCGGCAGGGAGGTTGGCTTCTCCTTTCCCTCTGGGCCTGAGGTAGAGGGCCTGGCCCGGAATGGGTCCGAACTTCTCCCCCTGCCCTATACCGTGAAGGGAATGGATGTCGCCTTCTCGGGCATCCTGACCGCTGCCCTCCATCTGCACCGAGGCGGACGCAGGCTGGAGGACCTATGCTTCTCCATCCAAGAGGTTACCTTCGCGATGGTGACTGAAGTGGCCGAGAGGGCCATGGCCCACTTGGACAAGGATCAAATCCTCCTCGGCGGTGGTGTGGCGTGCAACCGCAGGCTTCGAGACATGGTCGGGCAGATGGCAGAGGAGAGGGGTGCCCGAATGTTCGCGCCGTCGCCGGATCTCTGCGTGGACAACGGTGCCATGATCGCCTGGACAGGGTCGCTGATGTTTGAGTCAGGTCTCAGGATGGCTATCGAGGAGAGCGGGGTGCGGCAGAACCTGAGGACAGACGCCGCCGAGGTTCCGTGGTTCGCGGCGGCCGAGGTCGAGGCGTAGCGGCCTAGACCATGTGAGTCCCGATGGCCTCCAGAGAGCTCCCCTTCTCCAACGGGTGACCGGCCTCGCTCAGGACGGTCTCAATGGCGGCGAAGGTTGCCACCAAGTCTGAGAAACTGCAGAGCCCCATGTGCCCGATGCGGAAGACTCTGCCTTTGATCTCCCCCTGGCCTCCTGCGATGATAACGCGGTGTTTGTCCCGCAGACGGGGACGGAACCGGTCATCGCTCACGCCCTTGGGATACCGGAAGGCGGAGACGGTGTTGGACGCACACTCGTCGTCTGGAAACATTTCCAACCCCATGGCCTGTCCTGCGGCCCGACACGCCTCACCCAGGCGAGCGGTCCTGTCCAGCCTCGTCTCCAGCCCCTCCTCCTTGAGCATCCGAAGAGCCTCTCGGAAGGCGAGAAAGAGATGAATCGCCGGGGTGAACGGTGTGTCTCCCTTCTCCAGCCGGTCAACATGGGCCTTCAGGTTGAGGTAGTAGGGCCCCCTCTCCCGCAAGGCCTCGTAGCCCCTCTCGGACAGGGCTACCGCCGACAGGCCTGCTGGCGCCGCCAGACACTTCTGCGATCCAAGGACGATGGCGTCGATTCCCCAGCCATCCATGTCCACGGGAAGTCCCGCCACGGAGGTGATTCCATCCACGAGGAAGAGGAGGCCTGCGTCCGTCGCCATCTTGCCCAGCTCCCTGGCCGGGTTTGTGCTGGCGGTCGACGTCTCGTTGTGACAGAGCGTGAGAGCCGTGTACTCCTTCGTGTCAAGCCTCTGTTTGACCGTCTCCAAGTCCATCACCTTTCCCCACGGGAGGTCCAGCGGTTCCGCCTGGGCGTAGAGAGAAGCGATGTGATGCATCCGCTCACCGAACTTGCCGTTGGTGATGCTGAGGACCTTGTCCTCAGGCCTGAGGAGATTGCCCAGCATGGTTTCCATGCCTGCCGTTCCCGAGCCCGATATGGGAGCCACGGCGCCGTCGGTCTGGAAGGCATACCGCAGTAGCTCCCGGATCTCAGCGTTGACCTCTCTGAATTGGTCCGTTCGATGTCCGATGGAGGAAGTGGACATCACCCTCAGGACCCGTGGATGGATCTTGACGGGTCCGGCGAGCATTAGAGTCGCATCTTCGAAGTTCACAAGCACGCATCCTTAGGGTAGAAATAACCCTTTTGGGCGAACCGGGTTGGCAGGATTTATATACGAATAGACTCATACCGGGGTCTATTGTAGGTACGTAGGAGGTCTATTTGACCTCTAGGGGTGAGCCTCGTGGTGGAGAAGTCTGAGAAGCTGACCATCCGCTTGCCAGAGCGCTTCATCAAGGCGCTGGACTTCCTGGTTACGGTGGACGACTTCCCTTCTCGCTCCGAGGCCATCCGTGCCGCCGTACGAGACCTCATCTACAGCAGGATCGAGACGGTCCCGGAGAAGGTGAAGCGCATCCGCGACGCTGAAGTCGCGCTGGAAGAGGCACAATCCCTGACGCGCGACGTACTCCGACGCTGATCACCTCACGATGACCTCCCCCCTATTTTTTCAATGGCTAGGGGGCCCTCTCGTTCCTTTAAAGCTTTATTTGGGGCATTGTTATGTGCGCTAGATGCTGAAGCAGGCCTTCATGGCAGCGACGGTCCTCGTCCTCTTTCTGCTGGTGCTAATCACGCCTCGCCTCACTGGTATACAGGAGGACATCTCCAGCCTGCCGCGCCTCATTCTGAACTACGACGAAGAGGAAGAAGGCATGGTCCTCTACCTGACCAGCCTGGCCGGGACCTATCTCTACCGGAACCTCTACCTCAACATCACACCCGGTGTGGGGGATTTTCCCCTCCTGCGGAACGTGTCCAATAGCCACGGCCTCGAGTTGGGTGTGCACTTGGCGGGACTCTCGGGGACGTTCCACGTCATGCCGGTCTCCTTCATCGTGGAGGCCGCGGCCATAGACAAGCGGAGTGTTGTCTTCGACCTCACGCTCCACGTGACCGCCACGCCGGAGGTGGAGGAGGGAGTCACACGCGGCTGGCGCTTCGAACTCCTCTTTGGGGAGGAGATACAGCCGCGTATCGTCACGCACCAGGACCTGCTCAACTCCCCCATCGCCACCCTGCTGCAGCGGAGGGATGAGTCCTGAAACTGAATCGCTGGACGATCCTCTGGATCGCCGTCGTGATCCTCCTCCTCATCGTCCTTGGCCTCGAGCTGGCAGGGATAGCCGCCCTGGAGGACCTCATTGCCAATCCCGTTCTCTTTCTCATTGCCTTCGTCATCGTTGCGGTACTCAGCGCGATTGGCGCCATGTTCATCGGCGTCTTCGTTACACATCGCATCTTTGCCTCGGAGGACTTCACGCCCTTCGAGCGGGAGATGCTGTACATGCGAAAGGAGGTTCAGGCCATCCGGGAGAAGCTGGAGGCGGTGTTGAAGACGGTCCAAACCGCCGAGGATGAGGACTAAGCGAGCTTCTCGGCACATGCATGACGTCGGGAACAGCTGACGCACTTTCCCCTCCGGTTGTGATTCCTGTGAGCCTCTCCTGTCTTTGCGATGGTTCTCATCTCCTCAAGTTTCGACAGGAGCAGGTTCCTCAGATCGTCCGAATACTCGATCTCGTGGACAGCGTCCCCGTATCGGAGGAGGCCGTAGGGTGGCCTCTGGCCCGTCTCCTCCTCCACCAGGAGACAGTACGCCGCCAGCTGGAGAATGTGAGAGAAGAGGGGTCCTCTGGGCCTTCGACCCATCTTCACCTCCACCGGTATCACGTGACCGTCGTCCTGGAGGATGAAGTCGGGTCGTCCCGTGAGACCATGTTCCTCGGAACTGAGCAGTTCGGGACCCTGGGACGGGTTGTCAACGTAGGCGATGGACTCATCACCAAGCTTGCGGACCGTCCGGAAACTCCGGGCATCTTCCAGGTCATGGAGGGACTTGTAGAGAAAGAAGGAGGCCCCGATAAGCCAGAGGAGGGCAACGACCTCGAGGACAGAGGCCACGGCCATGTCCTGGAGGAAGGAAAGGGACAGTGAGAGGAGGGCGATGACGGTGGCCACCATGGCAAAGACGACCATGAGCCTCTCCAGCACCAGCCGTTCGTTGGGGGACACCATCGTTTCGGCACGGTACAGCAGAAAGGTCGCCGCCAGGAGCCAGATCAAGGACAAAACCGATAGGATGACTCCGAATCTGACGTCGATGAGGCCCAGGAGGGTGACGCCGAAGACGGCCACCAAGGACGAGCCCAGGGCGAAGTAAAGGACCAACCTCTCCCACTGTCCGGCTCTCTGCTCCTTTTGAAGGATGAGGGTGAGGTCCTCCGCCAAGCTCCGATGTTGCTCCCGCCCTTTCTCCTGCTCAACACCCTTGGCGGCCACGCCCTGCGTATAGAGCCACCAGTTGAGGGGGCAGTAGGCGAATTTCTCAATTTCCGCCGCCGATATCTGGGTCCCTCTCTTCACTCTTCTTGCCTTTTGAGAGGTCTTTATTTGTAGGTTCTCCCTTGGTTCTCAACTTTCTCAACAACAGGAGAGCGGCGACGCCGGTGACGATGCCCACGAGCATCTCGGGACCAGGACGGAGGTGCCATGCATTGGCGGAAGTGACGGTGATGAGGGCCTCTGCCTCAAGGGATTGCCCGCTTTCCCCTTCCGCTCTGACACGCAGTAGATAGGTGCCCTCCTTTGTGGGCACGAAGGAGAAGGCGGGCCCCGAGGCGTCCCAATCCCCGTCCCCGTGGAGGTCCCAGGTGAATCTCATAGAGGGGGCCCTTGCCGAGAGCCGAGCTTCGTAGGCGGCCTCCTCGCCCACTGTCACCACCCCGGGCCCATGAATGGCTAGGTTCACGGGCTCGAGCTCGCGGTCCCAGTCCTCGTCAAAGACCCTCGTGAAGAAGGAAGCAAGATCTTGCGACCTCAAGAGGAGCCCGCTCTCTCGGTTCTCATAGGCGCCGTGGTAGTTCCAGTTGATGCTCGAGGTAAACACGGTCTCGCCATCGATCACCAGGCCCTTGTTGTGAAGCTTGACCAGGCCCGTCGCGTCAGGTTCGAAGAGCCTTACCTCCAGAGGGATTCCCTCCCTGGCAGCTATGTAGTTGAGCGTGGAAGCTGCCTCATCGTTGTCGTCGCCGCCCTCCAAGTTGTACGAACTGCCGTCGAGGAGAAGCCTGACCCGCACCCCCCTCCTCGCCGCCTCAGTCAACCGTTCAATCAACGGATTCGGGTAGCCATGCCAGTCCTGACGGAGGTAGAATAGCTCCACCTCAACCGTTTGCCTCGCCTCCCGAAGGGCCCCCATCAGCCCACCCTCGCTCACTGCGTTGTCCGGACTGAGGAGCATCTGGACGTCGGCCCGTATGAGCTCGTCCCAGGGAAGTGGAGGCTCCTGCGTGGACCCACCATGACTCCCGTCCGCAAGACGAGGCCCTGCAGCTATCCCAACATCCGCTCTGCTTGTGTTCCAGTCCTCTGAAAAGAGTTCGGAGAACAAACGGGCGAGGTCTGGGCTATGGATGACAACACCCCAACCTCGGTTTCCCTCTGCCCGGAGGGGATACCCGGTGTCGGAGAAATTCTCGGATCCTTGCACAAGCCACGTGCCATCGACAACAACGTACTTGGCGTGATGGACGGAATACCTCCGGAAACCATCTCCACTGGACCGCATAACAGAGACTGAGGCGCCCTTGGACGCCAGATCAGAGAGAATCGCGTCCTGCACTGGGTCCACACCTCCAGGGGGAGTCCCTTCCAGGCCGATACGCACCTCGACGCCGCGTTCCAGAGCAGCGGCCAGTGCGGATGCCATCTGCCAGTTTGTCAGCTTGAACCCGGAGAGAAGGACCTCACGCACGGAAGCGTTGATGACCCGGAGCATGTGGTCGAGGCTGGACTCCGGGGACGTGAAAGGCTTGACGAGGACGTCGCGAACGGAGTGAACTTCGTGCGCGCTCTGACCGAGCCGAAAGGTCCTCCTCCAGTCCCAGTCCACCGCCGAGTCGGTGTCCTGGAATGTCCCGCCTGGGGCCTTCCTTTTCGCCACATAACCCCGCTTGAGGAGCGAAGCACCTTCGCCAATCCAACCCTCCCTTTCGTCGGAGGTTCCGTAGTGAAAGGAGTCGGCGGATCGGCCGTAGGGATCGAACAGGCCCACCTCGTCCCCGCCGTTGGCGAGGGCGAACCTCCCGCGTACCGTCAGGCGGGTTCCACACCCTTTGACACAAAGGTCGGACGGGATGCCCGCATCTTCCCTGAGGGCGGTGGCGTTCTGGGAGACCACGAGTCTCTGGCCAGGCCTGAGGGGCGACACGCCTTCGAGTTCCCAAGCACCCTCCCCATCGCGGATTTGCCAGTGGGTCAGGTTTGCCGCGCTCGATCCGGCATTGTAGAGGGCGACGTACTCGTTGTCCCTGAAGGCGTGATAGTAAACCTCGGAGATGAGGAGATCGTCCTCCGTAGGGTTCCCGTTCGGACCGCCTGGAGTGGGAATGGACGGTGTCCAATCCTCAGGCCCGGCCTCGTCCATGCCATCGGGCTGTAGTGAGAGGGAAAACCCCGCGGGGGCGCGTTCCGCCGAACCCTCCCATGGGGTGAGTGGGGGAGGTGGATCCACCGCGGAGCCGTCGCCGTAGCTCATGAAGTCCACGACCCCCCCGTAGCCCTCCAGAAGGACGTCGTCCCCAGCATTGTTGAAGACCGAGGTGGAGAAGCCCATGTGAAGGACTGCGGGACCGTCCCCAAACCCCTCATCCAAACCAGCACCCACCATGAGAATGAGATAGGCTGCGGCAGGAAAGAGGAGGTCTGGAAAGGCGTAGTCGTGTCCGTCCTGATCGGTCAGGGTAACCCCGTCCAGGCCCACCTCAGATCCCGCGTTGTAGAGTTCTAGCCATTCATCCCCGCCGTCATCCGGGTCGTACATCACCTCGTTGATGACGAGGCGAGCCTCCTCTGTGGCCACACTCACCGTTATCGTCCCTGGAACAAGGGTGACCAACGCAAGGAGAACGGTCAGGGCCCGCACACGAGTGTCGACGGGAGACGGCCTTAAGAAGCGGCGCCGTGCAGGTACACAACGTTCCGACGCTTGAGACGCTGCCCGGGACTACCCCTCAAGGCCCGAGAGCAAATCTCCCAGAACCTCCTGCGGCTTCTCCGCCTTCACCACACCAGAGGAAAGGAGAACGCCCTGAGTGCCCAGCTCCAGGGCCCTGGCCACATCCTTGCCGGTCTTGACCCCAGCGCCGCACAACACTCCAACATCCGGCCCTACCTGGTGTATGGCTCTGACCGATCCTGAAATCACCTTCGGCTGGGCCGAGGTCACGGAGACGTCCCCTCCGATGAGCTCGGGTGGCTCGATGGCTATGAAGGTCGGCTCCAGGGCGGCACAGGCCTTCGCCACGAGGTGATTGTCCGCGCACACAACCGTTTCCAATCCAAAAACCTCGCACTTTCTGATGAGGGCCTCGAGGTCCGACAGCTCGAGGCGCTTCTCCGCGTGATTGAGGAGGGTCCCTGTCGCGCCAGCGGCTTTGACCGCCTCCGGTGGCAGCCATCCAGTGAAACTACCGGCCGGGAGGTTATCGCAATGCTGGGCGAAAACAGGGACCTTGACCTGCGCTGTGATGACCCCCAGGTCC
>CAYFZX010000029.1:13413-17745 GCA_964347795.1 uncultured Methanomassiliicoccales archaeon | reverse complement strand
ACAGAGGTCTTTCTCATCCCCGTGGCGGCCCTCTTGGTCCTCATCGCCTTCGGAGTCTTCTCGGGGGGATTCCGGAAGCCTCTCAGATCTCCTCCCCTTCCCAGCAGGATGCTGGGCTTCGTTGTCATCGTGCTCGTCCTCTTGTCGGTAAGTGCTTTCCCTGCGGCCCTGCGCGCTCCACAGCCTGGAAACACGCTGACCATCGTCACATACAACGTCCATCAAGGCTTCAGCAACGCTGGAGTCATCGACCCGGAGATTTATGCCACCATCATACAGGCAACCGGCGCGGACGTGGTAGCCCTGCAGGAGAGCGACACGGCAAGACTGACCAGTGCCAACCTGGACATGGTCGGATACCTGGCAACCCGACTGGGGTACCACGCCTACTACGGCCCTCCCACAAGGGAACAGAGCTTCGGAATCGCCTTGCTCTCGAGGTACCCCATCAGAGAGGCTACCTACACTGTCCTGACCAGCTCGGAGGACAACAGAAACCTTCTCGAGGCGAAGCTCGACTTCAATGGAATCGACGTGTGGGTTTTCGTCGTCCACTTGGCTCTGGGGGCAGAGGACAGGGAGATTGAGACGACCGAGATCCTCTCAAGAGCAGCCCAGACCGGGCCCCGCCTGATCATCGCCGGGGACTTCAACTCCTGTCCAGGGGGACGATGCCCTGAATACGATGGGTCCTCCGACCAGGTATATGAGACCGTGACTGCCCAGTATGTCGACACTTGGGTCGCGGCGGGCTTCGAACGGAACGACCCGGCTGGATATACCTACTCGGCCGAGGACCCCTTTGAGCGGATAGACTACATTTTTGTCTCACCTGGCGTCGCGGTCTCAGGGGCCGAGCGAGTCAGAACGGACCTTGCCGTCGGAGCCTCTGATCACCTACCCGTTCGGGCGACCCTGGACTTCGGGCCTTGAGCCCCTTTCGGCTCGCAGCTTGGTCAAGAGGGCAATCCAGAGAATCTGAAACAGTATCATCATAGTTGGGGCGACGACCGCCGTTGGACCGAGGAGGGCGATGGCGAGGGTGGCTGCAAGCCCAGCATTCTTGAAGCCAGAGAAGAGGAGAAGGGAGACCCTCTTATCCAGGCTCACCCTGTGCAGCGAGACCCAGGAGATCGCCGCCGCGAGGCCGACAACCATCACCGATCCGCCAAAGGCGTGGAGGGCCAACATGGGGTTCTCCAGGACAACACCTCGGTTGGCCGCTCCGAGGAAGTAGGTGAACCCTCCGAACGAGAGGTTCCTTGCGATTACCACATTGTCGGGCTTGACGGGAGATGCAGCGACGGCCCTGGAGAGCAGGAGCGGTACGAGAATCAGCACGAGAACAGAAGTGAAGAGGGCCCATGAACTCACTGCGACGTCCAGGAGGAGAAGAGCGATTAGTGGCGTCAATCCCAGGGCGAGGACGTAGAGGAGGGCTGTGGAGGCCACGGACACTTTCATGTTCCCGCGGAGAATGGCGGTGAACGGCACGACCGAGATGGCCGGCGGCACGGCCGCCATGAGGACCCATCCCTGCCAAAGGGGCTGAGGCGTAAGCACGCCCGCAAGAATCAGGAGGAGAGGATGAAGAAGGAAGCTGAGGCCAAGGGCGATGGGGACGTACCTGGCCGCTTCCCGAAAGCCTCGAAGTTCGACGTCGACCAGGGAGAAGGTCATGAGGCTGGCAAGGGCCGCCATGGCCACAAGTTCCATGCCCTCGAAGGTGAAGCCGAGAAGAAGGCCCAGGCCGAGTCCAAGCAGCAGGAGCAGCGATGGCATATGAAGGACTCTCCCAGCGGCCGAAATCACCATCACGCCACTCATCCAGGACTGCGGCAACCGGATGGAGGACTATTTATAGAGATGTTTCCTCAATGAATTCGTGTCCTCCCTCCAGGTCGAGTTTCGGGTGAGGTCCGATGTCTGCCCTCTGGTGAAGCTGACGGAGGAATTCGACCACGTGGAGCTTCGCTACAGGGAGATGGCCCACGTATCCGGGGAGGAGTTCCTCGAGGTTTTTGTGATTGAGGGCCCGGAAGCCGCGGGGTTCAAAGAGGCGGCGGCGGGAACGCAGGGGATATGCGAGGTTCAGGTGCTGGAGGAGGGGAAGGACAGACTGGTGTGCCAAGGCATCATTGAGGTGCCGTGCATCCGCTCCCTCCTAGCCCAACACGGCTGGATTCCCTCGAAGGTGAGGGCTTCCGAGGGTATGGAGCACGTTGAGATCTCTGTCAAGGACCTGGACGAGGCTAGGGAGCTGGCAAGTTTCGTGAAGATGCGCTACCCCGACTTCGAACTTCTGAGGATCACCCCGCGGGGCTCCCTCGGAATGTCCCTTAGCGGGGATCTAAAGGGATTCGGCCTCACGCCGAAGCAGGAAGAGGTCATCCGAAGGGCAGTTCGGGGCGGCTACTTCGACCCTAGCCGGAAGAAATCGGCGAGGGAGATTGCTGAGGATTTGGGCATCTCGCGGAGTACCTTCACCCGACAGCTCCGGATCGCTCTGAGGAAGGTCCTGACGGACCTCGTTGAGTGAGCTTATAAAGGCTGCACATAGTTGCATACAACCTTTACGGATAGTTGTCCTCCTACAACTGTCTGAGGTCGGTAACCTTGAGACTAGGTCCTCTTGAGATTCGACTTCTCGGTATCCTGAGGAAGCTGGGGAGCGCTCCAGCTCGACGAGTTACGGACGCCCTCAATGCGCAGGGTACCAAGGCCACATACGCGACCGTGAGCACGATCCTTGACCGGCTCTATGCCAGGGAACTGGTGGGCCGGTCCAAGGAGGACTTCAAGGGACGCTTCCGATACGTGTACGAGTATCAAGACGTCAAGGAGGAGTTCCTCCAGACTATGGTCGAAGACTTCCGATCGCTCTTGGGCGATGTCTCCCTCGAGGAGATTGAGCAATATCTGGAGACCGAACCGATCGAACTTGGAGAACACCCCGAGGTCTCGGTGGAGCCTCCCGAACTGCCTGGCATGTTCCCGGGACCCAAGGTCAGCGTTGTTTCCGAAGGGTCACTGTATCTGGAGACGCTCCGGGAGCCTGTCAACGTCGAGAAGTTCCCAAGTCCTCGGGGAACCGTCTATGTCATACGGGAGAGGTGCAAGGAGTGCCACTTTTGCTGGGAGCTGTGCCCTGTGGACGTCCTGGAGATCAGCGACGATGTCAACTCCCGCGGCTACCGCTATCCCAAGATAAGGGAAGGAAAGGAGGACGGCTGCGTCAACTGCGGTATGTGCCGGGACGTGTGTCCAGAGTTTGCCATCTTCACGGTGGAGGTGGAAGCCGATGCTTGACCCTCGACCAGTCCTCACCGGAGAGCACTTCGTCATGGGCGATGTCGCGGTGATGGAAGGATCCATTGCCGCTGGTTGTCGCTTCTTTGGTGGCTACCCCATAACTCCGTCAACCCAGATTGCGGAGCGGGCCGCCCTCAGACTGCCCCTTGTGGGCGGTCAGTACATCCAGATGGAGGACGAGATGGGAAGTCTCGCCGCCGTCATCGGCGCCTCCTGCGCTGGAGCGAAGGCTATGACGGCCACCTCTGGCCCTGGCCTCTCGTTGATGATGGAGCACATAGGCTTGGCGGCGATGCTGGAGGCACCGTGTGTCATCGTGGACATCCAGAGAGGTGGGCCAAGCACGGGCCTGCCCACCCTGACGTCCCAGGGTGACATGATGCAGGCCAAGTGGGGGTCTCATGGTGATTATGAGATCGTGGCGTACGCCCCGGGGACGGTCCAGGAGATGTTCGATTTCGCCATCAAGGCCTTCAACACCGCGGAGACGTACCGCATTCCGGTTCTGATCATGTCAGATCAGATCGTGGGCCAGATGACGGCGAAGCTGGTCATCCCGCCGGAGGAGGAGATTGAGACCGTCTACCGGCCAATCCCCGACGTTCCCCCGGAGGAGTACCTACCCTTCGACAGCTCCTACCTCGTGCCTCCCATGGCAATCGCGGGGACGGGCTACAAGATCCACATGACCGGACTGACGCACAATGAGATCGGCTATCCTGAAACCAATGTCCTCGGCCAGGAGGCCTTGGTGCCCCGACTCGTCCGCAAGATTCGCGAGAACGAAGATGACATCGTCGAGTACGAGGAACGGTTGACGGACGACGCGGAGGTCGGGCTGGTTGTCTACGGCTCCACCACAGGCCCCGCCTGGGAGGCAGTGCAAGCTGCGAGGAAGGAGGGCATCAAGGTGGGCCTGCTCAGGCTCGTCACGGCTTGGCCCTTCCCCAAAGACGCCGTGAAGAGACTCTCCGACCAGGTGGATGAGATTCTGATGGTCGAAGTCAACATGGGGCAACT
>CAYFZX010000029.1:0-13313 GCA_964347795.1 uncultured Methanomassiliicoccales archaeon | reverse complement strand
CCCTTCGCCACCGGCCTGAAGCTCATGAAGCCCGAACTCGAGGTGACGGTCTTCTCCGGGGACGGCGACCTGATCACCATCGGCGGGAACCACTTCATCCACGCGGCGCGTCGAAACGTTGACCTGAATGTCCTATTCGTGAACAACTTCAACTACGGCATGACGGGTGGCCAGTTCGGTGCCACCACCCCTTACGCCGCCCGGACGACCACGACGCCGTATGGCAACTACGAGAAAGCCTTCAACATGCCGCTGCTAGCTGCCGCGTCGGGAGCCCCGTTCGTCGCCCGCTGGACGAGTCTCCATGTCCGCCAACTTAGGTCCGCGATAGAGAGGGCCTTCGAGGTAGAAGGCTTCGCGTTCGTCGAGATAATCTCGCCTTGTCCCATCGGCTTCGGCAGGAAGAACCGCTTTGCAGACGCCATGGACGAGATGAGTCACTTCCGCGAAGGAGCCATTGTGGACCACGATGCAGACCTGCGAGAGGTCGGCGTCACCATGCGGAGGGACGACCCCATTGTGGTGGGGAATTTCGTCGACCAGGAGACGCCCTCCTACGACACCGGGAGAGATCGAATCCTCGAGAAGGTCCTGGAGGGATTGCAGTGAGGAGAGAGGTCCGGATGGCCGGCTTTGGCGGCCAGGGAATCATTACCATGGGCAGGATCCTGGGAAGGGCGACCGTACTGTATGACAAGGGTTCTGCCGTCCTCACCGAGGACTATGGGCCGGAGAAGATGGGCGGCTGGTCGAAGGCCGACATCGTCATCAGCGACGAGGAGATTCGCTACCCGTTGGTGGAGAGGCCGGACATTTTCGTCGCGCTCTCCCAAGACGGCTACGAGAGGTTCAAGGCCACAGTGAACCCCGAAGGGCAGGCCCTCTTCGAGGAGGCACTAGTCCATCCCGAGAAGGGATGGAAGCCGGAGACGAGCTTCATTCCGGCCCTGCAAACGGCCAACGACCTGGGCAAGAAGGTTGTGGCCAACATTGTGATGATCGGCGCCCTGGTGGAGATTACCGGGGTCGTCAGCAGCGAAGCCGCCCGAAGGGCCATCCTTGACAGCATTCCAAAGGGCACAGAGAAGCTCAACGAAGCGGCTTTCGAGAAGGGGATGGACCTTGCCCGTGGAGGTGCGAGCTGATGGTCAACCACGTAGTCGTCATCGGAGGTGGCATCGCTGGTATTCAGGCCTCCCTCGATCTTGCCGACGCGGGCTGCCGGGTCACCCTTGTGGAGAAGACCCCCTCCATTGGTGGCAAGATGGCCGCCCTGGACAAGAACTTCCCCACGCTCGATTGTTCCATCTGCATCGAGGCCCCCAAAATCAGCGAGGTCATTCAAAACGAGAATATCGAGGTCCTCACCCTCGCCGAGGTCACCGGGATCGAGGGGGAGGCTGGCGACTTCACCGTCACCATCGATCAGAAAGCCCGGTACGTCACCGATGAGTGTACACGGTGCGGAGACTGCGCCCCCGTGTGTCCTCAAGTGCTACCGAACGAGTTTGACGTCGGGGTCGGGGCCAGGAAAGGTATCTTCACTGCCTTCGAGCAGGCGGAGCCTGGCGCCTACGCGATAGACATCGAGGCTTGCCTCAACGAGCCGCCCAACTACCTCCCGTGTAGCCGATGCGTGGAGGCCTGTCTGCCCAAGTGTATTGACTTCAATATGAAGCCAGTCACCCAGCACGTCCGGAAGACCGCTGCGGTTATCATCGCCACGGGCTTCGACCTCTTCGATCCACGAAACATCCCCGAGTACGGCTACGGGGAACACCCCGACATCCTCAACTCCATGGAGTTCGAGCGGCTCCTGAATGCCGCAGGACCGACGGCGGGCGACATCGTGAAGCCTAGCGACGGTGAGCACCCGCACCGCCTCCTCTTCGTCCTCTGTGTGGGCTCTCGGGACCAGCGCTTCTGCCACTACTGTTCCCGCGTCTGCTGCATGTACTCCATCAAGGAAGCCATCCAAGCCGTCGACCACGGCGTCGAGGACGTCACCATTCTCTACATGGACATTCGGGCCTACGGCAAGGGGTTTGACGACTTCTTCCACAGAACCCAGGAGGAGGGCGTCCGGTTCCTCCGAGGCCGCCCCTCGAGGATACGTGGAAACGGCGGCAACGTGCGGGTACGGTACGAAGACACCATGGCCGGAACGGTCCACGAGGAGGATTTCGACATGGTGGTCTTGGCGCCGGCCCTTCTGCCGTCCAGGGGACTGGGCCAACTCGCTGACAACCTGGGGGTGGACCTGGACGGGGACGGCTTCGTCAAGTCCATGGGATCCAAGGGGAGTCTTGAGCAGACGACTCGCGAGGGGATTTACGTCGCCGGATGCGCCTCTGGTCCAAAGGATATTCCCGACAGCGTCGCTCAGGCGAGCGGGGCCGCGTCCAGTGCCATGGCCTATATCGGCGAGCGCTCGTGGCCCGTCCCGGAAGTCGTGGAGCCTCTCGACACTTCAGATCCGAACAAGGTAGGCGTGTTCATCTGCAACTGCGGATCCAACATCGCGGGCACCATCGACGTTCCGGAGGTCGTGGAGTACGCCGCAGGACTGGACGGGGTCGAGGTCTCCCAACAGCAGATGTTCTCCTGTTCCGCCAACACGTTGAACAGCATTACGGACGTGATTCGGGAGAAGGGGCTCACGAGAGCCGTCGTCGCTGCGTGTTCGCCCAAGACCCACGCGCCGACGTTCATGAAGGCCTGCGCCAGGGCGGGGCTCAACCCCTACTTGCTGGAGATGGCCAACATCCGAAACCAGGACTCCTGGGTCCACAAGAAGGAGCCGGAGGCGGCGACAGAGAAGGCAAAGGACATGGTCGGGATGGCGGTGGAGAAGGCGAAGCTTCTGCAGCCGCTGAGGAAGATACGACAGAAGGTCATCCGGAAGGCCCTAGTGGTCGGTGGTGGTGTGGCGGGAATCAGCGCGGCTGTGGCGCTGGCCGATCAGGAGTTCGAGACTCACCTCGTCGAGCGGGAACTGCGCCTCGGCGGCCTGGTGGCGAAGCTGGACCACGTCTCCGGTGTCGACACCTCTGCCAAGCAGTTGCTCAGGGAGAAGAAGCGGGAACTCGCTCGGGCAGGGGTCAAGGTGCACCTAGGCACGGAGATCGAGGTGGTGAGCGGCTACATAGGCAACTTCCACGTGACCCTGACCAACGGGGAGGACCTCGATGTTGGGGCCATCGTGATGGCCACCGGCGCCAAACCCCACGTTCCCGAGGTTTTCGGCTACGGTCAGGACTCCCGGGTGATGACCAACCTCGATCTGGAGCAGGCAATGCCAGACGTAGGGGCCGAGAAGGTCACCTTCCTGGGCTGCATCGGATCCCGCCAAGGCAAGAAAGGGTGCTCTCGCTACTGTTGCCAGTCCATGATCCAGCAGGCCGTAAACCTGAGGAAGATGGGCAAGCGGGTCAGGATTGTTACCAAGGACATCAGGACCTATAATCGCCACGCCGAGGAATTGTATGAAGAGGCGTGCCGCTGGGGCGTTCAGTTCTTCCGAATCTCCGATGAGTTACCCACGGAGGAGCAGGTTGAGTGGGACGACGGTCAAGTTGTGTTACACGACAACCTGTCGGACGAGCGAGTGGCCCTTCCCACAGATCTCCTTGTGATGGCGGTGGGCCTGGAGCCCTCCTCGGGCGGGGCTGTGACCAAGCACCTCAAGCTGGCCGTTGGTGAGGATGGCTTCTTGCTGGAGAGCCATCCCAAACTTGGCCCCGTGGAAGCGGCCGTTCAAGGCGTCTATCTCTCCGGTGCATGTCAAAGTCCGAAGGATGTTGGTGAATCCATCTCCCAAGGCCTCGGCGCAGCCGCCAAAGCCTCTGTGCTCCTGGCCCGGGATGAAGTGGAGAAGGAGCCTCTAACGGCCATTGTGGACCCCGAGATTTGCACTGGGTGCACGCTCTGTGCCAAGGTCTGTCCGTATAGCGCTATCATTGCGGAGGTGAAGGAGCCAGCGGTTGTCGTGGAGGCGGCCTGTACGGGTTGTGGAACGTGCGCGGCCGCGTGTCCTGTGGACGCAATCACAATGCCAGGCTTCACCGACGAGCAAATCCTGGCCCAGATTGATGCAGCTACGGAGGAGAACCCGGAAGAAAAGGCTGTCGTCTTCGCGTGCAATTGGTGCTCCTACGCGGGGGCTGACCAAGCTGGGATCGCCAAGTTCCAGTACCCGCCCTCCTCCCGAATCATCCGGACCATGTGTTCCGGTCGGATCTCGGAGAAGTTCGTCCTCAGGGCGTTCGAGAGGGGAGCGGGAGCCGTGTTCGTGAGCGGCTGTCACTTGGGCGACTGTCACTATCTGACGGCCAACTACGAGACGGAGAAGCGGTTCCAGCGCTGGAAGAGGAAGGTGGAGTCTAAGGGCTACAACCCGGAGAAGCTGGGCCTTGGCTGGTTCACCGCCGCGGAGGGCAAGCTCTTCGCTAGCAAGATGACAGAGGTCCACGACCGGATCCGGGAACTCCAGGCGATCGCGGATAAGGCGGAGGCGAAGGCAGCGGAGGGAGGGAGTTGATGGCCGAGACAGTTGTGCAGCTCGACGACGAGCTGTGGGAGAAGGTTTACCAGCTCACCGCCGGCGCCATGAACCCTTGCTTCCAGTGTGGTACGTGTAGTGCGACGTGCCCCCTCCTCTCGCACCTGGGCCGCCCCTTCTCCGCACGCAAGGTCCTGCGCAGGGCTCAGCTGGGCCGTCAGAATGGAATGGAGGACATCTGGCTGTGTACGGCCTGCCGCTCTTGCGAGACGAGATGCCCCAGGGATGTCCAGATCGTCGAGGCCATCATGGGTCTCCGGGCTCTGGCCTTCAAGGGCGGAAAGGTTCCTCCAGAGATGAACCGACTACTGTGGAGCACCTTGGAGGAAGGAAACCCCTGGAACGGGCCCCGCTCGGAGAGGGTCAAGTGGGCTGATGGCTTGAATCTAAGGGAGGCGGCCGACGGCGTGGAGGTGCTGCTCTACGTGGGGTGCGCCGCTTCGTACGACCCGAGGCTCCAGCGCGTGGCAAGGAACACGGCGAGAATCCTCAAGAAGGCCGGAGTCCACTTTGGCATCCTTGGGAACCGAGAGAAATGTTGTGGCGATGCCGTCCGTGTCACGGGGGAGCGGGGCTACCTGGAGAGGCTGATAGAGGATAACGTCAAGGCTTTTGGCGAGACAGGGGCGGTGACCGTGGTTTCAGTCTCGCCCCACTGTTTCGACATGTTCCGAAACCTCTACCCAAGATATGGACTTGACGCTGAAGTTCTCCACTATACGGAGTACCTGGAGAGGATGCTGGACGCCGGGGACCTGAAGATCCCCAAGGTGAAGAAGTCCCGCGTGGCCTATCACGATCCCTGCTACCTGGGGCGCTTCAATGGCGTCTTTGAGCCCCCCAGGAAGCTCCTGGAGTCGGTGCCAGGCCTTGAGCTTGAGGAGTTGAGGGAGAGCAAACTGCACGCCCTCTGCTGCGGTGGCGGAGGCGGGGGAATGTGGAGAGAGGAGGGCGGCGCTAGGCTCTCAGACGTACGCCTGGAACAGGCCAAGGAGGCGGACACGCCTCTCCTGGCCACAGCCTGTCCCTACTGCATTCAGAACTTCGAGGATAGCTCCCGCAGGCTCCAAGGCCCCCAGATAGTCGATGTGATGGAGCTGATGGTTCGTCCTGAGCGGAGGCGGTAGAGGTGCCTGGGGAGTTGCAGGCGGACCTCTTCAAGGGTCTCTGGGTAGTCATGGAGCAGGAGGAAGGCAGACTCCTCCCTGTGGGACTAGAACTCCTGGGAAAGGGCCGTGAGCTGGCGGACGAGATGGGCGAAGCCCTCACCGCCATTGCCCTGGGTCACGACATCAGACACCTCGGCGAAGAGGCTGTCCGATACGGGGCCGACGACGTCCTTTTGGTCGACCATCCGCTCCTGGCAAGATATACCACTGACGGCTACACGAAGGTGATGGCAGACCTCATTCAGGCCCGGAAGCCAAACGTGCTGTTGATCGGGGCCACGTACAACGGCAGAGACTTGGCAGGGCGACTGGCCGTCAGGCTCCACACGGGACTGACGGCTCACGCCACGCGTCTCGCTGTCGACAAGGAGTCAGGCCTCGTTCTCTCGGCCGTCCCGGGCTTTGGCGGAAGCATCCTGGCAGTCATCAAGACCGAGTTCGGGAGACCGCAGATGTCCACCGTGAGTCCGGGCATCTTCCAACCCCTTCCCCCTGATGACAACAGGAGGGGGAAAGTGGAGCGTGTCGCGGTACAGCTGAGTCAGCCTGATATCCGATCTCGGGTCCTCGAAAGAGAGGTCGTGCCTGTGGAGGACATCGCCTCCGCAGAACGGATCATAGTGGCCGGGATGGGCACTGGCGGGGAGCTAGACCTCGTGGAGGATCTGGCTACCGCTCTGCAAGCCTCCGTTGGGGTGACACGCCCTCTGGTGGACCTGGGCGTCGCCCAACGAGAGAAGCAGATTGGTTCGACGGGGGTCTCCCTGAGGTCCAAGTTGGCCATCGTACTGGGGGCAAGTGGAGCCAGCCACTTCGTCTCAGGCCTGAGGGGCGCGGACACGGTTATCGCCGTCAACACAGATGAGGAAGCCCCGATCTTCGACGAGTCTGATCTCTGCGTCGTCGCAGACCTCTTCGAGATTTTGCCACGGCTTCTCGAGCAACTGGAGAAGGAGAAGGTGGTGACGGCGTGAGCTTGGATATCGTCGTCTGCCTCAAGGTCACGCCCAAGCCGGAGGAGGTTACGCTAGATCCCGAGACGATGATGTTGGACAGGGCCAACGCAGAGAACGTCCTCAACCCACCCGATAAAAACGCCTTGGAGATGGCCCTCCAGCTGAGGGACACGCATGGCGGAACGGTCACGTTGATTTCCATGGGGCCACCGCTGTTCAAGGAGTACTTGGAGTTGTGCCTCGGGATGGGAGCCGACAAAGCCATCCTTCTCAGCGACCGCATCTTCGCTGGAGCCGACACCTACCCCACCTCCCTAACCCTTGCCCGGGGCATACAGAAGCTAGAGAGGTATGATCTGGTGATATGTGGGGAGGAATCCTCGGACGCCAGCACGGCTCAGGTCCCGCCGGGCCTGGCGGAGTGGCTGAGTTCGACGCTCATCACTTTTGTGGACGAGGTGGCCGTTAAGGGCGATGCCGTGAGGGCCCGGAGGACAATGGGATCCAGCTACGAGATTGTCGAGGCAGAGATGCCAACAGTCCTCTCCGTCGTCGTCGGCTCTAACGAGCCACGGTTCCCTGATTTCGACAGGATTGAGGAGGCGTCCAAGTCTGGCTGGGTGGAGGTCTGGACCGCTGCCGACCTGTCCTTGGGGGAGGACGAAGTCGGTCTGAAGGGCTCCTACACCATCGTTCACGAGCTCGTGGAGGGGGAGCCCGTGGAGAGGAAACGGACGTTTCTCGAAGGTGAATTGGAGGACAAGGTCAAGGCGCTGGTCAAAGCTCTGGAACCGTTTCTGAAGGCGTGACGCCTAGCGTCGCCCGCCGATGGGGAAGACCTTCCCCGATATCCATCCCGCGATTCCACCCACGATGAGGCCAATGATCCCTGCCGCGAGGGCCAGACCTATTAGCATGATTCCTGCCGCCGCTCCGATGAGAGGAACGAGGGTCTCCAGTCCTTCGGCGGTGCCCGCCACCCCCGCGACCCCGATCAGGAGGATGACGGCGAGGGCCATGAGAGGGCCGAAGAACACCAGGAAGCCCAGCAGGGCTCCCCGTGTCCCCTTCCGCGCGATGAACCCACCGAGGAAGACGGCGCCAAGGGCGATCAAGAGAGTGTCCTGCAGGGTGTAGGTGCCTGAGGCGTAGACGAAGAAGTAGTAGAGAATTGCACCGGAGGCAACGAGACCTAGAAGGAAGAAGAGCCAGCCTCCCTTTGGCGTGCTGTAGACTGTCCGAACCGGGGTGACATACGACGAGACGTCCTCCTCGGCAACCGCGGCAGACCTTTGCTCCTCATCGACCTGCGGTGGCGGAGGGAGGACCTCTACTTCGCGATCGGCGTCCTCAGACGTGCCATCACCTCGTCGAGCTTCTTGCGTGAGAAGCTGTCGTCCGTCAGTTTCTCGAGGATGCCCTGACTGATGAGGAAGACCTCTGGCCGATTCCAGAGTTCCATGTAGGGAACCACGAGGAGCCGAACGTAGCTTCCAGACCCGTGGGTCGTGATCTCTACCTCGGCCCCGAGCCGCTTGCCCGACTTGACCAGCTTCCCAAAGGGCAGGTTGCCGATGAAGTACGACTTGAGCTTTCCACCCCACACTGCCTTGAGGTATCCTTGGTGGCCCTCGCTGCCTGACTCTAGCATCTTGAAGCGCGACTTCTTCAGCGCCTTCGAGATCAGGTCCATTGCAGCCCGTACTCCAATATTGTCCAAGATGAATTCCTGGAGGGCACCTTTAGCCAAACTATCGCCGTGGGTTTGGCCCTCTCAGGCTTCATGAAGCTTCGTTTCTGATTATCACGTGCGAAACTAACCACTTTTCGCGACCCAAAGGATAAATTCCATCCGTCGTATTCAATCGAGAGATGGCGGAGTTCAAACGGTGTCCTCTCTGCGGTGCCTCGGTCAAGCTGGAGAATATCGAGAGGCACGCTCAGCGGTCGCACCCGGGGAAGAAAGTGGATTTCGGTCTGTCAGAGGCGGAGAAGACGGCCATCAAGACTAAGCCGAAGCGCAGGCGCCCGATTCGGAGAACGGAACGCGTTCTCTACCCAGTTCTTGTCGTCATCGTGGTGGTTGTCGTGGTCATCGCCGGGTTGTGGTACCTGAATCCCCCGCCGGCTGACAACACAGGAACCCGGGCTCCAGACTTCAATCTGATGAGCAGCGATGGCGAGGCCGTCCATCTATGGGATGATTTCCGGGACAAGGTCGTCTTGCTTGACTTCATGGACACCGATTGTCCAGCCTGCAGGGCAGAGACGACGTCTGTCCTCGTCCCCCTGTACGCGATCTATGGGGCTCGCGTAGAGTTCGTTTCCGTGGACGTCCGCTTCATAGGTGAACCCGATACTTTCGACGACATCCTGGCATTCAAGGCATCAACGGGGGCCAGCTGGACATACGTCTTGGATGAGTTTGGCGCCGCTGCGAATGCATACAACATCGCGAGTACGCCCACCACCTACATCCTCCAAGATCTCACCATTCACGCTGTATTCGGGCGCTCCGACCAGCAGACGCTATCCGATGCCCTTGACGCGGCCCTGGAGGGATAGATCTGGAGGCGGTTTCTTGGAGGGTCTTTCTTTACCTTTCGCTTCCGGGCCTGGGTCTCAGCAGCTACTTGACGGTGGTTAGTGTCATCACCGCGGATCTCTCCTATTGTGTGATTGGCTCCTCTTTCTCCTGCGACGTGGTCATCAGCAGCGTGTATTCCAGTGTCCTCGGCATCCCCGTTGCTCTGGTCGGAGCCGTGGGTTTCGGCCTCTTATTCGTCATCTCCTATGTCGCCCTCGTGTCGGACGACGAACCCCCAGCCCTTCTCCCGGCCGCCGCGGCCTTGTCCATCGTCGGCCTGGCCTTCGGGGCGTACTTGACCTACCTGGAGATCTTTGTCATCGGCGCTATATGTCTTCTCTGTCTGGCGGCAACCCTCTTAGTCCTCCCCTTGGTATTCCTCGGAGCCAGAGGGCTTCTGGTTCGTCGGGCAACCGGCTAGAAGGACATCCTGGCTGGGTTCTGCCGGTGGCCAAGAGTCTCGCCCTCCGCTCACCCGTGAATGTGGTTCCGTCGATGGGGCTCACACTGAAGGGCCTTCGGTCCGCAACGCCGGACAAGGAGAGGAACGTGGTTCTGTCATCGACCCCAGGAGCGGTTCACGCCCCAATCCCATGACTGGCTTGCCCCTTTCAGGAAGGGTTCACGGCTGCCCCTCAAGAGGCGGGCACGAGAGCGGGCTGAGTTCATCGTCAACGGCCGTCCTTGGGTCCTCCGGGGACGGACCCAGGCATCGGATATTCAGGTCCGGACGACATCACTTCTATTCCTCCATACGAAGAATCCCGTAGCGTGGGAGGCCTGTCGCGGCGTGGGGAAGGAGGCTCGTCGAGGGACTAAAGGCGAGAAACTCCGGACGAGGAAAGCCGTTGGGCCTCTCTTCAGTATCCAAAGGCAACGTGCTTGAGATGACGCAGCCTCCGTGACATGTCTCAAAGAGTGCCGCCAGTGAGGAGACGGCGCGTGCTCACGTTGCGGGACGCCTACCCTGCCTGCCCGATGACCTCCTCAACGGTCGTGAACCCTCGCTCTTCCATCATATCTTGGAGTTCACGTAGCAGGTGCGTGACCACCCGGGGTCCCCGGAGGATGAGGCCTGTTAGGATTTCCAGTGCTGAGGCGCCGGCGAGGAGCATCCGAAATGCTTCCTGACCGGTCAGGATTCCGCCAACGCCGATAATGCTAACCTTCCGCCCCCACTCTTCGTAGAAGTCCTCGACCGCTCTCAAGGTGAGGGGAAGAATCAATCTGCCGCTGAGGCCGCCCATGCCTATTCCCAAGCCCTTTTCCGGGACTGGTAGCGTGTTGCAGAGAGCGAAGTTCGAGATTCCCCGGCGAATCGCTTTGTTCGCCATCTCCAGGGCCCTCTCACGCCCCTCCTCGTCGTCGTAGGGAGACATCTTCAGGATCAGAGGACCCTCTGCACTGCGGAGGCTCTCCAGAAGTTCATCGTAGGCCCCATCGTCTTCCTCAAACGTTCGCCCAGTCTCCGTGTTCGGGCAGCTCAGATTGATCTCCCAGCCCACACCCACCTCCTTCATGTATTCGTACGCTCGGAGGAGGTCTGCCGCGCTCTCTCCGACGACGCTGACGATGAGTGGAGGGTCGAGCTTTAGCCCTCGGAGGCGGAGCAGAGCGTGAGCCGCCCCCTTGGAGGGCAGTCCCATTGAGTTGATGAGGCTATCCTCCTGGAGCCGACGGACGAACCAGGGCCTGGGGTTTCCGGGATGAGGGCGAGCCCTGACAGATCCCGTGACAACGAAGCCGAAACCTAACCTAGCTACGGAAGCGGTGATATCCCCGTTCTTGTCGAACCCGGCAGCAAGTCCAATCGGATTCTGAAGGTCGATCCCGGCCACGTTTGTGCTGAGATCGTATCGGGCATCCTCTGCTACAGGAACGTATTTCCAGAAACGCCGGCGGAACGCCCACAGGGAGAGATCGTGGGCCATGTCCGGTGGAAGGCTGAAGAGCAGTGGCCGGAGGACCCTGTAGAGGTCCATCTAGAGAGCTACCATCTCGCTCGCGGTAATAAGCCTTCTTAGACTACTGAACGACCGCCATTGGGTAGCGGCTCTTGAAGGTCTTCCCCAGTTCGTACCGTTCGATGGAGAATGGGGAGAGGTCAAGAGTCTTGTAGCGTCCGTCGACGATGAGTTCGGCGAGGCACTTGCCTACCGCCGGGCTGAACTTGAAGCCGTGACCGCTGTAGCCCGTCGAAGCGTAGAGTCCTTCAATGGGAGGTAGCGGCCCGATGATTGGATGCATATCGGGCGACGCACCGTCCAGTCCGACCCACCCTCGAAGGAAGTTGGCCCGCTTCATCTCTGGCCACCTCTTCCCTATGCGGTCGGACACCACGGAGACGAAGTCGAAACTGACGCCGTCCGGGAGGCTGTCCGGATCCCATGTACCCTCCACCTCTTCATCCGTCCCCACAAGGAGAGTTCCGTTTCTCTCTGGCCGCCAGTAGGAGGCTGAATTCATGTCGAAGACCATGGGGACGGCACTGACATCCCGGGGGGGCTGTAGGACCCCAACCGACAAGTGGGCTGGTTCCACAGGCAAAGGCACGCCTGCCCCTTCGCCAAGTCTGGATGACCACGGTCCGGCAGCGATGACTACAGTCCCTGCGGCAACGTCTCCCTTCTTCGTCCTCACCCCGACAACTCGGTCACCGCTGACCATAACACCAAGGACCTCCGTGCCGACCAAGAGTTCTCCTCCCAGGGCTCTGAAGCGGGAAGCGTAGGAGGCGTTTATTTGATAGGCATCCCCGTAGCCAGCATCCTCCTCGAGGGCAGCGAGTGCGACACTTCTGAGGTCAAGAAATGGATAGGCCGCCTGTGCTTCCTCACGTTCCAGCAGCCGAACCCTGATTCCCTCCCCCTTCTGCATGGCTACGTTCTCTCTCAGGGCCTTCTCGTTGGGAGCATCTGCCAGTAGAAGCAACGGCTGCGGCTGAAAATCGACCGCGCCCCCGACTTCCTCCTCGAAGTTCCGCACTATGCGGACGCTCTCCTTCACCACTCTCACGCAGATCTCGTTGGAGTAGTGATGCCGCAGAAAGGACGCGGACCGGCCAGTAGCACCGGCTCCCACGCTGGCCTTGTCAAGGAGGAGGACCCGGCCCGCCTCCATCGCCACGAGGTTGAAGGCCAGGCTTGCCCCGTGGACGCCAGCGCCTACGATAACGATGTCGGCTTCCTTGGACAACGGGTCGATTATCCTCCCCAGAGGATAATCCTTTTTCCCTCCCTCCCACGTCTGACCTTTGAAGGTAAGCCTTTTTAGTCGGTCCAATCCCTAGTTCCGGGGCGATACCATGAACCTGAGGCAGATTCAACAACAAGTCAATCTGCTACGAGTGGAGAAGGATCGGTTCTTCAGGGAGTCCCATCACTCGCCCCTTCCCGACGATGACCGCGCGTCCTTCCATGGGCTCAAATATTTCCCCTTTGTGGAGGAGCTAGTCTTCGAGTCAGAGTTGGTGGAGCTGGACACTTATGAGGAGGTCGTGATGGCCACCAGCGTGGCAGGCGAGGAATCCCTCTATCATAAGGTGGGCTACTTCGACATTGAGGTTGACGGGACCCCCGCCCGGGTCTACGCGTATCGGAGCGCCCACGAGCACGAGCATGGTCGGCCAAACCTCTTCATCCCCTTCCGGGACGCAACATCCGGCAAGGAGAGTTACGGGGCGGCGAGGTACCTGGAGGTTGAGGTGAGCCCTTCAGGCAGATACCTCTTGAACTTCAACGTGGCCTACAACCCCTACTGTGCCTACAGCGACAAATACGTGTGCCCACTGCCTCCCGCCGAGAACTGGCTACAGATTCCCATACGAGCAGGTGAAAAAGACTACTCCAGGGACTAGAATCCGCTGGCGGTGGTTCAGGAATGCTACGAGGCGAGGCCTTATTCCGTCAGCCTGTAGACACGATCACCCGGCCTTGCCCGATCTCCAATGAGAATCCCAATCTCCTGACCGACGGAGGCATTCTCGACTTTCTGGTTCTCTATCTCCATTGAGTCAACAGAGACTGTCAGGTCCGTCGTAT
>CAYFZX010000028.1:0-18139 GCA_964347795.1 uncultured Methanomassiliicoccales archaeon | reverse complement strand
ATTGGGCACGTGCCAATGGGACTTCCTCCTGGTCGGGTAACCTCTCGCTCAGCGTGGGGGACAACACAATCTACGCACGAGCCACTGACACTGCAGGCAACTCCAACACGACGAGCGTTCGTGTGAATGTCGCCATCCCCGCGACGTCTCTGCCTTCCTGGCCTCTGATAGTCGCTTCATCTGTTGCCGTTGCCGGAGTTGTGGCCTTTCTGCTGTTGAGAAGACGTCACCCTTAGGCCTATCTCATGGAACGTGGTCACCTTCTGCGGCCGCTCAAGAAGCGACCCAAAGGGTGGAACTTCCCACCCAGTCGTTCAGCATTGTCGCGGAAAGCCCAAGGAGATTGCACTCTCGAGCCGCGGTTCTCCCGCCTTGTTCGACTCCCTCGCTTTGACCAGCTGGGCGACCCTGGCGTTACCTGATATTGCCAAGCCTCACTCTAGACATGACTCATGCTCTCCACCACGTGGAGACCTCGTCTTGCCGCCTCCTCGACCACGCGACGTCCGGAAACGGACTCGATGGGGTGGGCTCCGGGTGGGATCTCGCCAGAGGCGATCATCTGCGCCACGAGGGCGGCGTGCCATCCCGTCACTCGTTCCATGGCCGTGAATTTCGTGGCGTCATCATACCTGTCCACCATGTCCACAACCACGTCGAAGGGCTCGCCACCTCTTCTCCCACGCGCGCGGACCCGGATAATTGCCACGTCTCGGGCCGTTTGAACGGCGATCTGAGGTTCAAAGAGGGCATGGAAGAGGTGACGGGGGATGACCGCCTGCCCGTCAACCTCCACCGGGTTCCTACTGAAGAGGCCTAGATCCCGAAACGCCACTATCTTATCCCAGTGACCGGGGTAGCGTAGGGTCTTGTTCTCCAGCGTCTGTAGGGTCCCCTGAAAGGACCAGGGGGCAGTGGACAAACCTCCGGCGGTCACTCGAGCCTCCAGGGCTCCCAGGGGAGGAATCTCCACGACCTCCGGTTCAGTCAGCGCGGGGACGAAGACCACCTCGCCTCCTCGAAGGAAAGGCGCCTCCCCCGTATACTCGTTTGTCAACCCCTGGATGTTGAAGGTCAACGCGTAATTCCAGGGAGGTTGAGGCGACTCGGGCAGGCCGCCGTCGTAGACCATGGCGGCCTGGGGCTCCTCGAGCAGGTCCATCGCGTGGACTAGTAGGCTCACGTTCATCCCCGGGCCCATCCCGCAGTCAGGGATGACAGAAATTCCCGAGTTCCGGGCCTGCTCGTCCATGGCAAGCTCACTCCGTACGATGGCTGTGTTTCCACCGAGGTCTACCATACTCGTTCCTGCATCGACGGCTGCTGTGGCGATTGCCTGGTTCAGTGTGTAGGGCACGGCGCTTACGATGACGTCATACGGTTCCAGCAAACCGGGGAGCGCCTCCTTCTGCGAAACGTCGACGTGCAGGGCTTGTGCGACCGTCGAATCAATCAGGGCATTTACCCGTGCCGCGGAGGCGTCGGCGCGCGAGATCTCAACATCCGCCAGGGCTAAATCGTCAGGGTTCCCAAACCTCGCCAAATCATAGGCTGCCGCGGTGCCCTGTCGACCAGCTCCGAGTACACAGTAGCGAATTCCCATTCAGGATGCCGCGAGGTCACGCTAGTACAAAGGCTTTTCAACAGCAGGGCTGTGAAAGGCATCCCGGCGGTCTGGGAACTGGGTGAGAAGCCACGAGAGGGGATCGGTCAGTTGGTTCGGGGAGCTACAGGGAGTCCTGGTAGGGGGGGCAGGGACGCTCAGACACCCACACTGGTCCGTCTGCAATTCCAAGCCCACACCTGGATCACTATCTCGGGCGTCGTTGTGCGAAGAAAAAAGAAGAAGAAATGGAGGAGAGGTCATCCCGCTCTGCCATCGTTCAATTTGCGCATTATCGCTTACGGCTCGAAGTGAATCCACCAAACCATGCGATCATTCAGCTCGAAAGTCGGCGGGTGCTCATCGAGTCCAACATGTCCCCTTAGGTTCTCCAACTCGCCTGTTCCGTCGATAATGGTGAAGTGGTCCATCATGAAAGACCCGTCATCGCGGAATATCGTCGCGCCCGCGAGGGTCAGCGTGCCGAACTTCCCCAAGACCGTCCCTGTGAAGGTGCCAGTTGCTGGGACTGTATTGATCTTACCGACGCGGAGGACCGCCTGACCTTCAAACACGTTGATTCCGACCCAATCCCCCGCCCACTGCTGCACGGAGGTGAAGGTCAGTTTGATGACCTGGTGATTCAAAGGTTCGAAGATCAGGGTGTTGGTCCGTGAGAGTGTATCCGCGATGGTCATGATGGGTCGGGAAGCGGACGCCTGAGGGGAGGTCGCCACCAAAACCGACGATAGGAGTGCAAGTGCAACGATTCCGACCATCGTTCTGCTCAACATTGTCTCACCTCCCCCCACCCTGTGGGCCTTGGGAATTTATCACGCGCCCCTCCTCGGCGCCCTAGCATACTCTAAGATGGGGCAATGGAGCGATATCAGCGTGTTGTAGGAGGTCCGTAGTGAATCAGCTGGGGCCTCCTAGGCGAGCGCCTGTAGTAGCAGCCAGGAGATATCGCCAGGTGGGTCACAGGGAGGCCTTAGGAGTGTCTGACTGCAACTTCGAGGGCGGTCATTGCGACCTCAACCGCCTGTTCCAGCGGCTTCCTATGGTGCTCCACTGATTCGGCGTGGGCTCGTAGAAGGATCTCCTTCGCTCGTAATGCATCTCCAGCGGAGACAAGGAAGCGACCGTAGTCCAGAAGTAGTTGGCCCTGGAATCCTCCGGATGGCAAGTATAACATTCCGTCATAGTCTCTATCCGCGAGAGAGGTCACTCTGAGGGCCCTCTGGAAGGAGTCCTCTGCCTCATCATCATGTCCCTGAGAAGCACGAAGGAGTCCTCGGGCCCACTCAGTGAAGAAAGTCGCAGTGGCGGTTGGATCCAAATTCAAGAGAGCGTCGGCCTTGTTCAGATAGATCCTAGCCAACTGATCGTCCGAACAGTCCAGGCAGAGGCGCACCATGAAAGCATAGTTCTCAAGCGCCCCGGCTACCGAGAGAGATTCCTCTTCCTCCGTCAAGAAATGCTCCATGGTCTCCATCGCTTCCTCTCGCCGGCTTTGTCGCATATATAGCTCGGTTAAGTGCCGATGGAACCAAGGAATCTTGAAAGTGTGGGCAGATTGCCTCTGCAAGTCGTAGGCGGCGTGGTAGAGTTCCTCCCCCCTGTCGTGCTCCCCCAGACACTCGCTGTAGCACCAGGCCTTCAAGAAGAGCAGAAGTGCATTCGCCCATGTGGCCGCCTGAGATTTGGCGATTTCTATGGAGCGGTCAATCAAAGACAGTCCCTCCTCCACCTGACCCATTTCGATTGCGGCTAGTGCAAACCCGCGGTACGGGATGCTGTTCCAATAAGCGCTCGACTCTAGCGCCTCGATTGACTCAGCAAAATCAGCTTTCGCTTCAGCAGGATCTCTGAGACTGGGCTCGAATAGCCGAATCCATCCCCGAAGCCTGGCTAGCTCCGATTTAAAGCCGGGATCTTGCGGCAGGCTGGGCATCCACTGCGTCAAGCGCTGAATTATTCTGAACGCGCTCGGGAACAGATTTCGTCTGTTCATTACCCTGACTTGGACCAAATGCAACCTTCCGACGTCTAGAGAAGGACCAGGTGGAAGCAACTCCAACCCCTTCTCGATTTCTACTTCTGCCGCCTCCAGATTCTCCATGTACTCCAAGACCGATGCGGTTCTCCAGTGCAGGCGGGCTCTGGTCCCCGGCTCGGACGCCTCCTTCATGGCCACCCTGTAGGTGTCGAGGGCCCCTGGAAGGTCTTGGGTTTCCTCCCGTAGTTCTCCAAGTTGCTCCAGGAGAGTCAACTTCCTCAATGGACGGGTCTCGATCATCAGGGCGTTCTCCAGGCATGCAATTGCCTCCTGCAATCTGTTGGCTTTCGCAGCCTCACCAACTTCATGCAGCAGTGCTGGCACGACCCTATCTGCCAGAATGGACCTCCTTTCGCTGGAAAGTCCCTCACGAAAGTAGCCGCGGACAGTATCATGAACGACGAATCTGCCGGAGGCAAGTCTCAATAGAAGGCCTTTTTTCTGAAGGCCGACCAGTGTTCTCGTACCGCCTCGTTCATTGACCAGCAGCCCTCGGGCAGAGACGGGGACTTCATACAGAGAGGCGACCTCAATGCAGTCTCGTTCGTCATCATCCAACCAAGGCTCAATCTCCTCACATATGTAGTCCTCCAACTTCGGTACTCCCGTCGCAAGGGCCCTTCGAGGACCCGCCTTCGCCATGATCCGGAGGAAGAGGGGACTACCGCCACAGATGAGCGCGAGTCTTTCCGACTGAGAACGGGGGAAGCCTGCGTCAGTCAGGAGGGAGACACTGCTTTCCTTGTCCAGACCTCCGAGACTGAACTCCGCCACGGACCCTTCCACGTCCACATCCTGTCTGCTGTAGAATCGCGGTGTCGTTCTGGAGAGCAGGAGTGCTGTCGTATCACTCTGGCCCTTCAAAGCCTCATGCAGGATCGAGAGAAAGGCCTGAGCCTTCTCCGAAACCACATGTAGATCGTCCAAGATCAGAACTGAAGACGTCTCTGCGAGGTCCCTGAGCATAATCTCCTCAACACGGCGGGTCTCTTTGGTCCCCGAGCCTGTAAGGTAGACGTAAAGCTCCATCTTCCCCAAGGCTTTCAGAAATCCACCGACGCTGAGAGCGAGGTCTCTAGTTGTGTCCCAAGGTCTGACCCTATGCCAGAAGAGTGAACGCTCCCCCACAAAGAGGTCGCGGATCTTCGATCCCAGAGTACTCTTGCCAATGCCAGCGATTCCGATCACAACCACCAGAGGGTATCGCTCCAGCAGTTGCACGACCTTCTGAAGGTCACTGTCCCGACCGTAGAATAGATCCACCGAGGGAGCCTCATGCGAGAAGTCCACAACCTCTCCTGTCTCCTTCCTCTTGATTTCAGTGATGAAACCTAGAGATCGAACCTCTTCCAGTAGCTCTAGGATGCTGGAACCTCTGCGAACCTCCTGATAGGCTTTGGAAAAAGCTATGTTCCTGATGGTGCCGTCTCTCGCTTTGAAGGGAACCCTCTCCGAAAAGAGGTTTTGCCGCAAGGACGCCGCTTCCTTTCGCCCCACCGGGGTTAGGAAGTAGACCTTCCTCCGCTGTCTTTGCCGCTTCACACGGCTTTTCCTCACCTCAATCAGGTCCTTGGACACTGCGGGGTTGACATACTGAGCAACATGGCGCACTCGGATCCCCACAGCCTTTGCGATGCCTGTCTGCGTAACTTCAGTGGGGGCCTCGTAATCTCCAGCGAAACGGCCATTGTCGAAAAGGTGAAGGAGAATCCTCTCCCGGACCGTGAGCGTCCTGGCGCCAGCCAACAGGTGTCCCCCTCGTGACAAAGGCCAGATGTGCATCAGCAAAGAAAAGCATTTCTCCATGTGGAAGCCAAGGATTCCAATATTGATCAGGTCCAGCACGTCGATGAGTCACTCACGGGACTCATCCAGCTGGTTCAAAGAAGCCTGGTGGGGCCATCGAAGACCCTCCCCACCAACCGCCAGGTGACCGCAGTCCAACTCTCAAAGTAGAGTCCCAGTTGTCCGCGACCTGCGCTAGGAGCGATGCAGTGCCTGTGATAGAGACCGGAGGGAGTTCGACTTCGGGTTGGGAAAGCCACATCATTAGCAGCGACCCTCAGGCGTGAAACCCCTCGGTGCTAGGCTTGCGAACGCCAATATTCGCCCGTAGTACCTGGCGAAACACTAATCCGGTAGGTGCAGGAAATCTGTGGAGAGTGGGAAATGCCCCAGACTCCAGAAGCGCACTACGCCTCCGGAGGTTCCTCCGGTTTGGGTCGCCCACGCCAGACAGTGGAAAGGGAGACAAGCCCGACGCCAACGGCTGCTACTGCTATCTGGGGAACCAAGTAAGCATCGGGACTATGGATTGTGACGGTCCCATCCACGACCATGGTGTAATTCGGCCACGGGTAGGAATCATAGAGCCGCCAGACGCGGACGGCGTAGGTGCCGTCCTCGGGAATGTAGTTCCAAGACAGTGCACCGTGACATGACCCGCGTTCTGCCTCGCTTCCGAGGACTACACCGCCGACCCCGGCCCTCGACCAGTGGAGGGACCCGTTGGCTACGAAGTAGACCGTGAACGTGGGGTCTGCGATTTCGCCCTTACTGGCGAAGAAGCTCGGAGAGATCCTGCATACAGGGTTGTCGGGATTGAAGTCGAAGTCGCGGAACTCATGGACTCGCTCGGGGACAGGCACAAGGATGACCGATGCGGATGCGAGCAGGAGAAGTAGGCCCGCCACTTGAACCCGCCCCGGGGTCGATGCCATTATGGATTGCCGGTCCTTTCCTCCGCTTCCAGAACGCAACGCAGAATAGTCCAGGGACCGGCTGAGAATCCAGAGACCGACGACCAGCAGTCCAACCCCCACAAGGGACAGGACAATCCCCGGCTCATGTCCAGCACTATAAATGCGGCACATCCCTGTTCGCGGAACTGTACACCGGAGCACAAGGGCTACGCCGTTGGGCACCAAGAGCAAGCCGGCGATGAACAACACAACTCCGTTATGCCTCATATGCTTCTCTCTTCGGTCCACCCAAAGGAATAGGACCGTGATGAATATCGCAGCGACGAGTCCAACGGGCAGAATCCAAGGATGTGGGGCGAAACGAAACGCGAAAACAATGAGCAACGGGCCGACGACCATGACGACTGCCAGGGCCCACCACAATTGATAATCCTTGATTCCTACGCCCTCCTCGCCAGTCCCAATAATCTGCTCATTACCTAAAATCTCGCTCTAATTTCTGATGGTTACGTCTACGTGGGTCTTTGTGGGGCAGGCTTATCTACCATGCTCCTTGGGGCAAAAGCCACCGGAGGGATTCGAACCCTCGACCTACGGTTCTCCCGCTTGGTTACGAGACCGTCGCTCTGACCAGCTGAGCTACGGTGGCCCGTCTCGAATAGCGGACGCCCGCATAAAAACCCCAGTCTCCTGCCCGCCTTACTGATACATCGGGCGAAAAGTATATCTGGCCCAAGCCTCAATTTTAGCTGCCGACAATAGGGAGGAGTCTGTGCGGGAGGACAATCCGAAGGCTGACGAGCTACTGGAGGCTATCCTCAGGGCAGGCGGCCCTGCGATTGGACCGATAATCGACCTTCGCAAGCCCGGGGGCTTCTACTACCCCTTCCTCGAGAAGGAGGGATTTAACCCGTCCTCCACCGACGCCCTGGAAGCCCTGGTGACCCGTGGGGAGCTCGAGAGGTCGGTCAAGTACAAGCTCCTGATCTGCCCGAAGGACGGGAACGCCCACCTCCGGTCTGCGACCCTCTGCCCTTCGTGCGGTTCAGAAGATGTCCACCAAGAGGTCCTCATCGAGCACTTCCGATGTGGTCACATTGCCCCGGAGTCGGACTTCCGTTCCCGGGAGGGTTTGGAGTGTCCCAAGTGCGGAAGGAAATTGAAGCTCCTCGGCAAGGACTTTCGCAGGCCTGCCGACTTCCACCGCTGCCGGCAGTGCCGCGAGGTCACCTACATCCCTGATCTGAGACTCCACTGCCCCCACTGCGGCGACTACTACACCGCTGAGGAGTGCCGCAACGTGCCGGTGTACGGCTACCAGGTGAGACAGGAAGACAAGCCAACCGCCGTCTACTCCGTCCTCATGTACGCCTTCGAGGTCCTGGGGAAGGCGGGGTACAACACCAAGGTCTTCCACAAGGTGGAGGGCCGGTCAGGGGTGACCCACCGTGCGGACCTCTACGCCTACAAGGAGGTGTCCGGTATCCGGACGGAGGTCCTTCTTGAAGTCGCCATGTCCACCACCGCGGTACCCTCCAAGCCCCTGATCAACTTCTTCGCGAAGGCCGAAGACCTGAGCATCAGCAACCTCCTCTTCCTGGCCATCCCCACCCTGGAGGAGGCCGCCAGGGGATATGCCAGCTACCACGGCATCAAGGTCCTGGAATCCGAGCTTCCGGATGTCCACGAGAAGCTTCCAGCGTTTCTGCGAGAGGAACTCTTCCTCACCACGGAACTAGGGCAGGGGTAATCCGATGTCGAGAGCAATCTTGGCCGTGGCCTTGGCCATCGTGGTCACCATCGTCGCCTTCTACTTCTTCTCACCGGACGGCGGGATTACGCCCTATGCATTCATCTTCGCCAGCTTGGCGGCCTCCTTCTACCTCTTGGCCATTTGGCGGGAGATGCGGGGGGAAGGCCCCCGGACTTTGAGGAGACCGCCTTCGGCCTACAGCCTCGTCGCCTTCTGGATCCTCTTCCTCGCCTTGCCCGCCGTCTACGCGGTGACGGTCTTGATCGTCAGTCCGTTAACCACCGCCAGCTTCTTCTTTATCATCTCCCTCATGGGCCTCACGTTCACCCTCTTCTTCAACTTCGTAAACCTGCCCCTGGCCCTCTACCACAAGCGGATGGAAGCCCGCCGCATGGCGAGGCCGGTCCGGTCCTATCCGATGATGTCATTCATCGTCCCAGCCTACAACGAGGAGAAGTGCATCGAGCGGACCATCGAGTCCCTCCTGGACATCGACTACCCGAACTACGAGATCATCGTGGTGGACGACGGCTCCCAGGACGCCACCCATGCGCTGGCCCAGCGGTTCGCGAGGAGGGGCGTCAAGGTCGTGCAGCGCCCCAATGGCGGAAAGGCGAGGGCGCTCAACCTGGGCCTCTTCTTTGCCAAGGGAGAGATCATCGTCACCGTTGACGCGGATAGCCTGGTAGCCCGCGACAGCCTGCATGAGCTTGTCCGTCTCTTCGCCGACCCGCAGGTCATGGCGGTCGCCGGCAACGTGAAGGTCCTCAACCGAGTGAACCTCCTCACCCGCCTCCAAGCCCTGGAGTACGTGAGAGACATCAACATCGTCCGGAGAGCCTTCGACGTCTTTGGGGCGACGATGGTCGTGCCGGGGGTCCTGGGCGCCTTTCGGAGACCGGTCCTGGATGACGTGGGCAGCTATGACCCGGACACCGTGACGGAGGACTTCGACACCACGGTGAAGGTCTTGAAGGCGGGGAGCGTGGTCCAGGCCACCACCATCGCCGAAGGATACACGGAGGCCCCGGAGACGCTAGGCGACCTCTACCGCCAACGAAAGCGATGGTACGCGGGCATCCTCCAGACGCTTTACAAGCATGGGGATGTCCTCAAGAATCCGCGTCGCTTTGGGTTTCTCAGCGGGGTCGGCTTTCCCTATATCCTCATGTCCATCGTCTTCGTGCCCCTCGTGGGCTTCATTGCCCTGGCGTCGGGCGTGATTGCCGCCCTGACGGGGGAGCTGTTTCAGTTCCTGACGATCCTGGGCTTCTTCGTCCTCCTGGAAGCGCTTTTCTCCCTGTTGTCCCTCATTATGGACGGGGAGGATTTGAGGCTCGTAATCTTGGCCCCCCTCTTCGTCATCGGATATCGACAGATCCGGGATGTCATCCGCTTTAGGGCGATGTTTGAGGTCCTGTTCGGAAGGAAGATTGGCTGGACGAGGGCCTCGAGGCTCGGCCGGGCGAAGGAGATGCTCCTCACCGAGAGATAGCTTTAACTCGTGACTCCGTTAATCGGCCGATGCCCAAGGTCTCTGGCTGGATCTATGCCCCGGAAGGCTGGACTGAGGGGACCGTCCACTTCCGCAACGGTGTGGTGGAGGAGGTCGGCACCGGGCGGGAGGAGGACGCCCTGGCCAGGGGGCTGATCCTCCCAAGCTTCTTCAACGCCCACACCCACTTGGGAGACTCCGTAGTCCTTGAGGAGCCCCAGGGCAACCTGGATGAGATCGTCGGTCCACCCGACGGCCTCAAATTCCGGCGACTTCGAGAGGCTTCGCCTGACGAGATTACTCGCGCCATGATCAAGTCGCTCTCCAAGATGGTGCGCACTGGCACCGCGGGCTTTTGCGACTTTCGTGAGGGCGGAGTCCAGGGGTCCCGGCAGTTGAAGAGAGCTCAGAGGGAGACCGGGCTGGCAGGGCTCGTTCTCGGAAGGCCAGAGGGACTGGAGTATGACGCAGAAGAGGTGAACGCGCTCCTCGATGTGGCGGATGGTGTGGCGGTAAGCAGCATCTCGGACTGGCCCTACGATGAGCTCCAGAAGCTGGCCCGTCACGTGAGGAGGGTCAAGAGGCTGTTTTCCCTCCACGCAAGCGAGGGACAGAGAGAGGACATCGAGGCTGTCCTCGACCTCCGGCCAGACCTGATCATTCACATGACCTCGGCAACGGAGGATGATTGGGCGATGTGCGCCCAAGAGGGGATCCCGGTGGTCCTCTGTCCCCGGAGCCAGATGTTCTTCGGCCGCGCACCGGACATACAGGCCATGAGGGCTTCCGGACTGGTCCTGTACCTCGGGACTGATAACGCCATGTTTGCCGACCCGTCGATGTTGACGGAGATGGAGTTTGCCTATCGTGTGGCCCGGCTGAAGGGCGAACTTCGTCCGGAGGACGCCCTTGCGATGGCATTGGGGGGCGCTAAGCTTTTAAGCGACACCCATCCTATCACGGTCCAGGAAGGAAGCCCCAGTAACCTCGTGGTGCTGGATGTTGAGGCCGCTGGGAATGCGGCCTATCACGTAATAAAGGCCAACGAGGCCGATATCTCTCTTCTTTCCCTCGGACCCGCCGTATGGGTCAGAGAAAGTGGATGGCTCAAGGAGGCCAGGTATGACGAGTGAGGAACGGGTCGGAGAGATAATGACTGAGAACCCAATAGTGGGAACCCTGCCGGGAACCCGCGCGGACGTGCTACGCCTGTTGGTGACACACAAGGTTACCGGCGTTCCGGTCGTGAAAGACGATGGCACCTACGCCGGCATCGTGGCGAGGAAACACTTCTTCGCGAAACCGGAGGAAGATCAACTGGCCCTCCTCATGGTGAAGGAGGCTCCCAGCGTGTCGCCCGACACGCCCGTTGGGGAGGTCGTCCGAATCATGCTAGAAGGGGACTTCCATCACATTGCCGTCTGTGAGGATTCGAAAGTGGTGGGTATCGTCACCCCCACAGACATCTTCCCTATCGTGGAGTCATTGGACATCAGTACTCCGGTGGACCAAGTTCTAGAGACTGTGTGTGTTCCGGTCTACGAAGGGACGCCCTTAGAGGCGGCAAACGAGATCATGCGCGTGGCTCACGTGTTCGCCCTTCCCGTCCTGGACGACTCTGGCCGACTGACGGGAATCATCACGGATAGGGACGTCTTCAACCTCAGCAGCATCAACGGGACCTCTGCCATGCGGGACATGGGCCTCGCGGCGGAGGAGAACCCGTGGTCATGGGAGGGCCTCCGGAACGTCATGAAACTCTATTATGAGGAGAGGAAGGTAGAACTGCCCAAAGTCGCCGTTCGAGACGTCATGGTGAAGAAGGTCACGACGGTGTCCTCCAAGACCAGCGTGAGCGAGGCCGCCCGCATCATGCACAAGAACGACTTCGGTCAGCTGCCTGTGAAAGACCCCCACGATCGACTCCTGGGGCTCCTGACGGAGATGGACGTGATTCGGGTTCTCCTCTAAGGGGTTGGGAATGGGCCGGTATGACGACCTGATGTCCCTCTCCCTTCGAAAGGGCTTCCTGATACCCTCTGCGGAGATTTACGGCGGTTTCGCTGGCTTCTATGACTACGGCCACAACGGTGCCCGTCTTCGAAGGAAGTGGGAGGACCTCTGGATACGTTACTTTCTGGGCCTGGGGGAGAACTACCACCTGATAGACACCTCCACGGTCATGCCCTATCGGGTCCTCAAGGCCTCGGGCCACGTGGACCTCTTCACGGACATCTTGGTCTACTGCACTAAGTGTAGGGAACCGCACCGGGCTGACCAGCTGATCGCGGCGGCGACGGGAACCTCAGGCGAAGGGATGGATGCAGACCAGGTCAAGGCCGCCATCAAGAAGAACGGCATCAGATGTCAGCGGTGCGGTGGACCGCTTGGTGACCCCGTACCCTTCAACATCATGTTCCCCGTTGCCGTGGGTCCTCAGGGGGAGGACCAGGGCTTCTTGAGACCGGAGACAGCCCAGGGCGCCTACCTTAGCTTCAAGCGGGAGTTCGAGATCCTCAGAAAGAAACTCCCTCTGGGCCTGGCCATGGTCGGAAAGGCCTTCCGAAACGAGATTTCGCCGCGGCAGGGAACATATCGCCTGCGGGAGTTTCACCAGGCGGAACTCCAGATCTTCTTCGACCCGGACTCCTTCGAGACGAACCTCGACCTCGAGGAGGTGAACGACGAGGTCCTGCGAATCACCTGGGCTGAGGAGCGGGAGGCGGTCACGGAGGAGGGTGTGAAAAGCCTCCTCTCAAGAGGGAGCATTCCCGCCTTCTACATTTACCACCTTGCCAAGGTCCAGCAGTTCTACGAGAATGTCCTTCGCGTCCCCCGAGAGTCCTTCAGGCTCTACGAGGTTACCGAGGCTGAGAGGGCCTTCTACAACAAGATCCACTTCGACGTTCAGATTAGCCTGGACTCACTGTCTGGTTTCAAGGAAGTGGCGGGGGTTCACTACCGGACGAGCTACGACCTCACCCGGCACGAGGAACACTCCAAGGAGAAGATGAAGGTCTTTCACGAAGGCAAGCGGTTCGTTCCCCACGTGCTGGAACTCAGCTTCGGCATTGATCGGAATGTGTGGGCCCTCTTGGACCTCGACTACGACATCGGCGAGAAATCGGTGCTGCGCCTACCTCCGCAGCTCGCCCCCTTCACCTGTGCTGTGTTTCCGCTCGTCAACAAGGGGGGGCTTCCAGAGATGGCGAAACAGGCATACCGGGACTTGCGGGAGTGGACCGACGTCCTCTACGACGATACAGGGAGCATCGGTCGACGATACGCCAGGATGGATGAGATTGGCACGCCCTATTGCTTGACCTTCGACTACGAGAGCCTCGAGAAGCAGGACGTGACCGTGCGGGACCGAGACTCCACAGACCAGGTACGCGTTCCAGTCGAGCGGATTCGTGAAGTTCTGTCCCAACTCTTGGAGGGGACCACTACATTCGAAGCCCTCAAGGTGGGCGGTTGAAGCCTGAGGGCGTGCTCGAGGCCCTCAGGGAGGCCACACACGAGTGTTGTCAAGGCGCTAGCCATGTCGGCCTGGCCTTCTCGGGTGGACTGGATAGCTCAGTGGTCGCAGCCTTGGCCCGTGAAATGGCAAGCGTGGCGCTCTACACCGTGGGATACCCCGACTACGAAGACATGAAGAATGCTCGGGAAGCGTCTGAGATCCTGGAGCTCCCGTGGGTGCCTCTGTATCTCGACGACTCCATCCTGATGGAAGAAGCGGGGAGTCTGCTGTCGGCCTTTCCGGGGCTTGATGCCGTCACCCTGTCCTTTGAACTTCCGCTCTGGGCCCTCCTGAAGAAGTGCGATGAGCGTGTAGTCCTTGCTGGCCACGGCGCCGATGAACTCTTCGGAGGCTACGCCCGCTACGAGAGGCTCCGGGGAGATGTCCTGCGGGACGCGATGGAAATGGACTTCGAACGACTAATCCGAGAGACAGTTCCCCGAGAAGACAGGATGGCCCGCCTGCACGGCCGCGAACTGAGGCTTCCTTACTGTCATGCAACCGTCCTGCAGGCTCTCCTGCACGTAGAACCAGATCTTAGAAAAGGACCGGGAAGAAAGGGTCTCCTCAGGGAGGTAGCCACGCTGCTCAACCTCCCGCGGCCCTTGGTGGAACGACCGAAGAAGGCCGCACAGTATGGCTCTGGAGTGATGAAGCGTATGAAAGCCCTGGCGAAGAATGAGGGCCTGCGCCTGGGAGAGTTCCTGAGGGATAGGGGCAAGTCTAGGTGAGGTTCTTCACCATGTAGGGGCGCTGGAGAGAATAGCCAAGCTTCCGGTAGTAGCCCCTCGCACCGACGCCGCTGGTTACCAGGAGCTTTTTGTGACCGGCGGCCCCGGCCAGCGTTTCGCACTCGGTTACGAGAGCCTTGCCGAAGCCCCGGTGCTGCCACCGTTGTCCAGGCTCATGGTCGAAGGGCACCATCTGGCCGAAAATCTTGAGCTCCCTGAGAGCGGCCCTGGACCCGAGCCTCAGTCTGGCATAGCCAACCAACACCTCGTGCTCGAAGTCCTCGAAGCTGAGGAAGTGCTCGATGCCGCCGGAAGCCTCGTATTCCATTCTACCTAGCCGCACTCTCTCGGGATCCACGGCGACCCGCTTCAGGCCGGCCTCCCTACAACGGACGCACCGACACCTGTGTCCACCTGCCTTCATAATCTGTCTGATGCGATCCCGTAGATCGCCCTTGCTGACACCGGCCTCGATCTCCCCCGCAGGAATCTCTCTCTGAATCCTAAGGATCCTCACGTAGGGGGGCACGTGACGCTTGGCTTCGGCAAGGAGGAGCGCAGCCTCTTCAGAGTCCAGTGCCTCATACTGCCCCCTTCTCCACAACTCGTAGAGACCCGTTCCCTTGATTACGAGGGCAGGGTAGACCTTGAGCATGTCTGGTCTGTACCGTGGGTTCTCGAAGAGCTGTTTGAGGGCACGGAGGTCGCGTTCGAAACTTGAGCCAGGCAGGCCCGGCATCATGTGGTACCCGACTTTCAATCCTGCTTCTTTGGCGACTCGGGTCGCCTCAGCGACTTCCTTGATGCCGTGGCCCCTGTTCACCCGGTGCAGGACATCATCGTAGAGGCTTTGGACCCCCAGTTCGACACGGGTCACGCCGAGGCGGAGACTGTGGTCAACCTCCTCTCCGAGGAAACAGTCCGGTTTCGTCTCAATCGTGAGCCCGATGCATCTGTGATCGGCGGTTTCGTTGATCCGCTGAGCGTCCTCTAGCCTGGAAGAGGGCCTGCCGTTGAGGGCATCGAGGCATCCCGTTACGAAGGCCTCCCTGTAGTCCCTCGACCTGGAGGTGAACGTTCCTCCGATGACGATCAGCTCAACCTTGTCAGTCCTGTGTCCAATCTCGTGCAGTTGATGTAAACGGGCCCTCGTCTGAGCTTCGGGTTCAAACCCGTGTTGCAGCGCCCGCATGGCCGCAGGTTCGGCTCCCGTGTAGGATTGGGGCGTCCCCTGTCCCACTCCGCCGGGACAGTAGACGCACTTCCCGTGCGGACATGGCGCCGGAGAGGTCATGAGGGCAACGACCGCCACACCCGAGGCCGTGCGGATTGGTTTCTTCTTCAGGATCGTGAGGGAGTCACGTTGGTCTTGGGGCACGTATCTCAGCAGTTCGTGGTTGCTCGGAACCCTATTCAACCCATAGATTCTACACAGCTCAAGCTTCGCTCGATGGAGTTCCTCACCGTTGCCGAACTCCCCTGAAATGACTCGTTCCGCCAACTCAGCCAAGGGCTCCATGGAGTGGTCACGAAATCCCTGGCATCTCATAAAGGGTTAAGGTTATAGTGACCACCAGCTTCCTACGAGAGTCCATGGCTGGTGACCCCGAGACGGAACAGGTATCCATCCCCGAGACCTCGTGGGAGACGGCGAACTGGCTGAGGATACTGGCCAGGGAGATAAACACCTTCGTCCTGTTTCTGCAGACCTGGAGTGCCATGGGCTTCAGGATCAATCCTGAGGTGGCCTCGTCCCTGGTTGAGCTGCAGTCCAAAATCATGGAGGCCCGTTCAGGCCTGCGCGGGATCGCCCCGGAACGGATTCCCGACGAGTTCCGAGAACGCCTGAAGATCATTGCCTCTCATGAGGAGAGGGTCTACAGCCAGCTCACAGAAGAGATCAAGCGGTTCAAGGAAGAGTCTGAGGGCATTTTCCCTGCCTTCAAGCTAAACTTCGACCCCTGCTTCTAGCCAGGGAAGCTTTTTGCAGCCCCGAGCCATACCGTGCTAGATGGGTCTGAAGACGCGCATGGCGCTGGCCATCTTCTCGTTGTTTGGCCTGCTCTTCGCCCTGCTCATGGCCTTGGCTTACTGGCTCATGCTCCAGGGAATCATTAGTGGAATCCTCATCATCATCATTCCGGCGGTCATCGCCCTTCTCGTGGTCCTCCTCCAGTGGGGAATCGCCCCGTACATCATCAAGTTCATCTACGAGATCCGATGGACGGACCCAGCGAGCGTCGACGCCGACCTGGCAGGGTTCTTGGAGAAGACCTGTCAGGAGCACAACATCCCCGTTCCAGCCTTCGGCATCATCGAAGATGATAACCCGAATGCCTTCGCCTTTGGCTGGACCCGCCGCAAGGCCCACGTGGTCCTCACGCGCGGGATCCTCAAATACTGCAACCCGGACGAAAGACGGGCGGTCTTGGCCCATGAACTGGGTCACATCTACAACAACGACTTCGTGGTGATGACGATCGTCGCCGCGGTCCCACTCCTCTTGTATGTTGTCTTCCGTGGAGCCCTCTACAGCGTTCGATACGCCGGGGGTGGCAGACAGAGGGGTGGCGGGGCAGCGGCGCTACTTGTCGTGGCGGCCGTGTCCTTCGTGGTCTATCTCATCAGCAACCTAATCGCCCTCATGGTCGGGCGGTTTCGGGAATACTACGCGGACGCCTTCTCCGCCACCGCGAGCAGTAATCCCAACGCCCTATCCAGCGCGCTGCTCACCATCGCCTACGGCCTCGCCAAGGAAGGTCGCGGCGAGAAGTCAGAGAAGAAACATCAACGTTACGAGAGCACCCTAATGATCTTCAACTCCAAGTCGGCCAGGGCCCTTGCTGCGATGTCTGCGGACAGGCTTGGGCGAGTCAGTAAGGAGAAGATTAAGCAGGTTATGGCCTGGGATCTGTGGAATCCATGGGCCTTCTTCTTGGAACTCGGAATGACCCATCCTCTGACGGCGAAGCGCGTCGTCGCCCTTGGCAAGAAGGCGGAGGAGTTGGGGCAGTTCCCCTACATCCAGTTCGACCTGCAGAAGACGGAAAGTTACTGGGACGACTTCCTCCGGGACATCCTGGCAAGGGCGTCATGGCTGTTGGCCTTTCCCGCGGGGTTCCTCGCGTTCTGGTTCAGCAACAACGTACTTCTGGCCATCGGCTCCTTCCTCGTAACGCTGGGTCTGGTGCTGACTCTATATCTGCGCCTATACAGGTATCCGAAAGAATTCCCTGAAGACAGGGTGCTGAACCTCTTGACGGACCCCAAGGCGAGTCCCGTGAAGGGGCGAGGGGCAAAGGTCACCGGACGCATCATTGGCCGAGGGCAGCCAGGTCTCTTCTGGTCCGAGGACCTCAAGCTCGATGATGGTACGGGGTTGCTCCTCCTCGACTATCATCAGGTCTCTCGCTTCATAGACGTCTTGGTTGGGATCTTTGCCACAAGGGAGAAGGTGGGCAAGGAGGTGGAGGTAGAAGGCTGGTATCGGCGCCAGGTCATTCCCTATCTGGAGATCTTTCGGATGAGATATGACGGTCGAAGACTGAAAACCTACACCGCCCCGCTGAAGCTGGCCCTGTCCGTTGTTGTCCTCGTGGCCGGCCTTCTGATCGCAGTCATCTCGACCGGCCTATTGCCCCTGGGATTCTTCTAGCCGAACATCTTCTCCGGCTGAGAGGTCTCCTCCTCTTCTTCCGCGACCTCGATGACATCGATGGCGAGAACCATGTGGAGCGGGATGATTCGCGTCTTGCCCGCAAGGTCGCCATGGCTCTCGTCCAGCTCCATGACGAAGGCTTCATCGGGTCCGACCGTTGTGAAGCCTTTGAACGTGCCCACCGTCTCCAGGGGCCTGTCCCTGGTCTCGGCGGAGATCAGCTTGTACTTCGATCCTTTCGTGAGTGCAAAGACCCGGTCCTGGTCCCTCGGCTTCATGATACTCCCTCCTCTGACAACTTCTGGAGGTGATCTACTGTCTCCCGATAGTGTTCCATGGCCACCTGCACGTGGGCCTCCACGAAGTTCCAGGCCTTGGCGAGGTTCCCGTAGCGAATCCGATAGCCCTTCCTTGGCCCGATTGGCATCTTCACCTCCACCTCTTCCAGAATATCCAGAGACTTCAGCTTGTTTATATGTCTGTAGACGGTGGCCTTGGTGGTCTTGAGTCTCGAGGCCATCTGTTCCACGGTTTGACCCCGGTCCTTGCGCCCGAGGAGATGCTCAGCGAAGATTCGATACGGGATACTCTGCCTAACGTCCCTCCCGCCTGTCAACC
>CAYFZX010000027.1:0-18729 GCA_964347795.1 uncultured Methanomassiliicoccales archaeon | reverse complement strand
TTTTGATCACAGCGGGCGACATGCAGCTTCTGCCCAAGATGTTGGATGCTGCCAGACGCTTTGAGAAGCGACCCTCTGATGAAGAAATGAGCGCTGTCGTTGCCGAGTTTGATGTCCAGGAGATTTTCTCGTGAGGATCGGGATCTAGTCCTTTTGTGTTCAGAGGACATCGACCGAAACGGCGGCAGGTGAGTCACGCAGTCAGCTAGGGTCGATTCGTGAACTCCCGAGTGCGTGTTTCAATCCGCGTGCCTATCGCTTCGCGCGCCTCCTCAGAGGCGGACAGCAGGATTTTTTAGCGACGCCTGGCTAGGCTATCCTATGGCCATCACGGGAATCAACACCGTGGCCGTGGTCGTCTCGGACCGTCGGAAGGCGCTGGAGTGGTATCGTGACGTCCTTGGGCTGAGGGAGGCCTTCGTGGCCCCTGACACGGGTCACTGGATAGAGTTGGGACCACCGCGACCCCTGACAAGGATACACATCTGTGAACTCGGGGACGAAGTGGAAGGAGGGCCCACGGGCATCACCTTCCTTACGGACGATATCCGTGGTGACTATTCGCGACTCCGACGGAAGGGAGTGACGTTCCTCGGTGCCCCCAAGAAGATGGATTGGGGAGAGTGGCTCTGCGCGTTCGTCGACCCAGACGGAAACGAGTTCGATCTGCTCGAGCCGCGTGACCCATCTGAGTGGGCTCTCTAGGCGCAGGGCGAGCTCGGTTCCCGCCGCGGCTGTCGTCGCGTTTCCCCAGCCGACCCTCGGTCATTCTGAGCGTCTAGACGGTTCTCTTTGTCCGAACTCTTCCCAGTGCACGATCTCCTGCAGTGGCTTCCGTCTCTTTCCCCTGAGCGTGCCTTTCACGGGGTATCCAAAAGGCATGGCGGTGATGAAGACGGCCTCATCGGGCACCTTCAGCAGCTCTTTAACCTTGTCCATGTCGAAGTTGGTGATCCAGCACGTGCCGAGGCCAAGATCCCAAGCAGCGAGGACCATGTTCTGAATCGCCCGGGTAGCGTCGACGTGGGGCATCTTCGCCCCTAAGGTGACCACCGCGATGGCCATCGGAGCCTCGGCGAGGTGGGGGCCTGTGGGCGTGAGTTCCGAGAGCCGGCGCAGCGTCTCCCTATCCCGAATCACGATAAAGTGCCACGGCTGCGTGTTCTTCGAGCTGGGGGCCCACCGACCCGCTTCGAGGATTCTCGCCAACGTCGTGGAGTCCACCGGTTCGGGGGTGAAAGACCTCACAGCTACGCGGTCTCGGATGCAGTGGAGTGTCTCCATGCAGGTTTCATCACGGGATGGCATATAACGACGTCCACGTGGACGGTCACGGAGTGCAACTTGGGCGGTTGGACTCCACTGCGGAGACAAGTGGGCGTCATCCTTATCTGGATTCAACGCCCTCGGCTCCTGGGATGCGGGTCTTCGTCGAGACTTATGGCTGCACCATGAACCAAGGCGAGGGGCGCCTGCTGGCCCGCAGGCTGTCTGCGGAAGGCCACAGGATCGTGAGCGAAGAGGACCAGGCGGATGCCTGCGTCCTCATAACCTGCACGGTCATCGAGGCAACCGAGAGGAAGATGCGGAAGCGGATGCAGCAGCTTTCCCAAAACCACCGTCGCCTTATCGTGGCCGGTTGCATGGCCTCGGCTCAGTCTGCTACCGTCCTAGGGGCCGTTCCGAGGGCCACACTGGTCCCGCCTTCTCGAGTTAAGGAGGTCGGCCGTCTCCTGCCTGGCGCCGTGGACAGGGAGTACGAGTGTCGCGAGCCCGAGACCTCCGTGGACGGGATCATTCCGATCTCCCAGGGTTGCCTCGCCAGCTGTACGTACTGCATCGCCACCATCGCCCGGGGACCCCTGAAGAGCTATGCTCCTGAACGCATCGTGGCTGAGGTGAAAGCGGCCTTGTCGAGGGGCAGGAAGGAGATCCGGTTGACGTCCCTCGACACGGGCCAGTACGGCAGGGACCTTGGATTGACTCTTGTCGACCTGCTGCAGGAGGTATGCAGGATTGAGGGAGAATTCTGGGTCAGGGTCGGTATGATGAGCCCCCGGATGCTTCGGCCGATTCTCGATGATCTGCTCGGAGCCTACGCCCACGAGAAGATCTTCAACTTCCTGCACTTGCCAGTTCAGAGCGGCAACAACGAGGTACTGAGGAGGATGAAGAGGGGATACACCGTAGAACAGTTCTGGGACGTCGTGGAAGCCTTCCGCCAGGAGGTGAGGCCCCTCACCCTAGCCACCGACGTCATCGTGGGGTTTCCGGGCGAAGGCGAGAAGGAGTTTGAGGAGACGATGAGATTAGTACGGGAACTGAAGCCTGAAATCCTAAACGTCACGAGGTTCTCCCCAAGGCCGGGGACCCCGGCGGCCACCTGGCCAGACCAGGTGCCTGGCTGGGTCGTCAAGGGGAGGTCACGGAAGCTGACGCAACTTAGGTTTGAAATCGGCCGTGAGAGGCATCGAATCCTGGTCGGCTCGAAGCTGCGGGTGATAACCGCTGAGAAAGGGAAGCGGGGAACGACCCTTGCAAGAGCGGGGGACTACCGTCCCGTCATCCTGCCCGGGCATTTGCCGTTGGGAGCCCTTCTCGATGTTCGTGTGGAGGACTCAACGGAGACATACCTCGTTGGCAGGCCTCTGGGTCCCGCACAGGCCAACGAGCGCGAACTCGTCGCAGCAACTTGAGAGGCCCAGTCACCACGGTGACGACAGCTCGTGATAACTTAAAGACGGCAATCCATATTCTCCCGGCAGCCCCGTGGTCTAGAGGACAATGATACCAGGCTTTGGATCGGCCGACAGCCGAGAAGACACCTGGCGACGGGAGTTCGAATCTCCCCGGGGCTATTACCGTTCAGTTGGAATCACCCGAAGCCCAGTCTCAGGCCAGGTAGAAAGCGGAAAGAGGCTCCCTGAAACCTTCGTGCAATCGATGTGGATGGCCCGTCAAGGGCTTGGCACACCCATCCAATTGGGAGTTCGGAGGTCTCAGAGGAATTCCAGTTTCTCCTTCAAGGCTGACCGAAGGATTTCTGCGTGCTGGCTGTAGGCTTCCTCGTTCTTGAGGACGAACTCATACGCCTCGGTATCCGCCTGGATCCGCAGCTTTCCGACCGAGACCACTTCGGGATCGTCCTTTCCGCCTTCTGCACGCTGGAGAGAGGAATCTGGAAGTTCATCCGGTGCGCTGCCAAGACATCCTCCGTGGACATGTTCCGAAGCTTCGCGGCCCCTTTCTTAGCCTTTGATTTGGCCAGGAGGACGCCGCCAATCTGCAACCCTGCCCCCAGGCCGGCCCTCCCGACCGTGGCGACGACTATACTCTCAGCTGTGATGAGTAGAGTCCAGTATCTCCGCTTCCAGGTGACCCCGTCAACGTATCCAAGAACTCCGTTACTCATGGGCTCTACCGCCAACTGGGAGACAAGGCAGGCTCACGCATTTCTTTTTCCATGCGAGTTCCCAACCCCGGTGCCCCTTGGACTATCCCTCCCGGCGGCTTGTGAACCGTCTCCACAGGTGCAATAGGAGGAACGGGATCAGGAACCACAAGAAGAGGGCGGGGAAAAGGAGCAGGAGGAAGCCCTCCAGGGGGAAGGCCCGGGCGAGAAGGATGAGGGTCACCGTCGCCCCCGCTCCCATTAACGACGCGTAGAGAGCGACTCTAGGCTCCACCTTCACGCCACGCCATAGGGGTGAAGGTCTATAGCTTTGAGTTCAATGGACGATTGGTATGTCGAAGGTCGAGTGCCACCTGGAATTCTCATACGGTAGCTCGGAGCAGGCGGAAAGGGTCCTCCGCGCGGTCGAACTGGAGAATTATCCCTATGTGGACGCCCGTATCGAGGGGGCGGTGCTCATCTCAAACACCTCAGCCGATTCCCTGAACAGCCTGGTGCATACGTTGGAGGATTTCCTCTCCTGCGTCTCCCTCGCAGAGAGCATGCTAGAGGAGCGCTGAGCCCTCCCGGACCTTGACCGCCATCCCCCGACCAAAGGCCAGCATCTCCTCGCGGTTCATCAGGGCTCTGCCGACGGCCACCAGCGCGTCCTCCTTGTCGACCACTAGGACCTCATCCAGCGGACGAAGTTCATCATCACAGTCCGTCACGAACTTCGCAAACACGTTCTTGCCCTCTCGGTTGAGGGGTGCGGACTCCTCATCGACGACGACTCGAAGCCTCGGAGGAGGGAAGGCTTTGTGCAGACGCCTACCTCCCGCCAGCTTGAGGGTGTAGAGTCCGTCCCGGGCCCGGACGGACAGCACGTGTTCCCCGTCCACGATCACGTTTCTGATCTTTTTGGTCTTCTTGGACTTGACGAACTCCACCATTCCGTCCAGCAGAGTATCTGCCGCGCCCAGGCCGAACTGATAATTGGCTACCGCCTCCGCCCTCTGCACGTCCATGTCCACGGTCGCAGGGCCCGGAGCTTTCGCGGCCAGTTCATTGAGGGTCTCCTCGCCTTCCCAAAGGAGGCCGACAGCGAAGTATCCCCTCCGAAGGAATTGTCGGAGGAGGACCTCGGAAGCTTCCATGGTCTCCAGGTCAAGGTCGTCGGGTACGATGGATTGGGCGATCGGGTAGATGGCATCCAACTCTACCGGTACCGGTCCAAGCGCAGATCTTACCACCGCATGGGCGTCGGCCCGCGTGAAGAGGGTACGCAACAGGCTGGCGTACGTGCGGGTGTAGGGTTTGGGGCCCTCGGGCAGTATGAGGACGCCCTCGACCCTGGGCGGCACGTATCGCTTCAACATCCGCTGCCGGAAGCGGTGGGCAACGGGCCTCCACACCGACTCCGGTCCCGTATAGAAGAGGGCGCCGTCTACGAGGGCCTCATACCGCTCCAGGAACTCCACGTGGTCTCTCAGGCCCTTCAGCGCGTCGAGGAGCCGCGGGTGCGCCCGGCAACGCCTCTCGACGTGCTCCCAGAGGTTGCCCTCGTGAATGGCCTGCTTCACTCCCTTCAATTCCTGGAGGCTGACGTGGAGATTGTGTCTGGCCAACCGGGCCATGTCTTGCCTCAGGTCCATCGGGCTGGCGCCATAGCATGCGGGGCAGTTGCAGGAGACGTGGGCTAACTCCTTCACCCTTGTCGTCCCCCACGGAGTAATCATCCGACCATCCTGTGCGTACTTGACGTACGCGGCGGAGTCGAACAGGTCGCAGCCAAGGAGAACGGCGAGGCCGAAGGTTATGGGGTGGCCAGCCCCGAAGAGGTGGACGGGCCGGTCGGGTCGGAGACCCTTCTTGCTGGCGACGATGACGTTGACAAGGTCGCTGAAGCGATAGTCCTCCATCAGGGGGACGACTCCGCCGATGGCGTGGACCTGCAGTGGGAGATCCGAGAGGCCCCGGGCACAGGACTCCCGAAGGTCGGAGAAGAGGCCACCCTGGACAGTCCCGACCAGTCCCATGGCACCGCTCCACTCAACCGCCTCACGGCAACGACGCAGTGTCTCCTCCACCGCCTCCTCGCAACGCGCCCTGCGGTCATTTGGCTCTGAGAAGACGTCGAGGGCTGCCCCCAGGTCCGAGCCCATGGCGGACTGAAACCTCACGATCTCCTCGTTCGTGATGTCCACTCGACCGTAGACGTGCTGCTGGAAGGCCCCTGAATCCGTCATTATGGGGATTCTGCAGTCGAGAACCTTGTGTATGCCCTCGTCCAAGACCCTCTGCCGGAGTTCGCTCCTCCAGATGATGTAGGCGTTGGTGATGAGAATCTGGACCCCGAAGTCACGGGTCAGGTCCTCCAAGGGAATCACGAGGTTGGAGGGGTTGACCACCGGCATCAACGCGGGAGTCTCTACTATGCCGTGCTTCGTACGAAGCTTCCCGATCCGGCCCAGGCCAGCCCTCTCCTTCATCTCGAACATTCTGGTGGACCACCTCCCACCGAGGATTTGCCACTTTCGGGGACCTCCCCTTAGGACGTTGATATACAGAATGCCGCTGCCACTATCGACAGCCCTTGCTCACCTGCAGCTTCATTCACATCCCCGGCGTGGGTCCGATCACCGAGAGGAAAATCTGGAAGGCAGGGGTGACGACCTGGCAGGACTTCCTTGAGTCAGAGAGGACGGCGAGGCTTGGACCGATTCGCACCCGGAAGGTGGGAGACGGAGTTCGCTCCTCCATCGAAGAACTCGAGAGGCGAAACCACCGCTACTTCCGACGCCAACTGCCCGGAAGGGAGACCTGGCGGGCCTATGGCGAGTTCCGTGACTCCGTCGCCTATCTAGACATCGAGACCACTGGCATGGAGTCCCGGACGGACGAAATCACCATCATCGGTCTCTATGATGGCGACCGGTTCCGGTCCTATGTTGGAGCGGAGACCAGGGAGTTCCCCCGCGACCTGGAGCGTTTCCGCGTCATCGTAACCTTCAACGGGGCCAGCTTCGACCTGCCCTTCCTACGAAGAGCCCTGCCGGAGCTGCGGCTGCACCAGATCCACATCGACCTGAGACACGTTCTCGCTCGCCTCGGAATGAAGGGCGGTTTGAAATCCATCGAAAAGAGGATGGGCATCGCGAGGACGCCTCGAACTAGGGACCTCAAGGGCCTGGACGCGGTCTATCTGTGGGACAAGTATTCGGGCGGGGATGAGGAGGCCCTAGAGATCCTACTGGAGTACAACATGGAGGACGTGGTCAACCTCAAGGACCTGATGGAAATGGCCTATCAGGGTTTGAAGGCGGAGTGCCTTCATCACGGATTCAGGACCTACTCTCTTGGGGACTTGCCTGGGACTGACTCGAGCTCGGAATCCCCGCTCAGCCTTCACTCATAGGCGCGGCCGCGGAATCGGTCCACAGGGTACCGCTGTTCATTCTTCTCCAGCTTCCGGGTGATGGCCTTCTCCAAGTCAATGGAGAGGGAGTTCGCCATGCTGAGACCGTAGATGAAGACGTCGGCGAGCTCCTCCCCGATCTGCTGCTTGATCTCAGGAAGGAGTTCAGCGACCTCCTCCCGACTCCGCCACTGGAAGAGCTCCAGGAGTTCCGAGGCCTCCACGGACAAGGCGATGGCGAGATCCTTGGGATTGTGGAAGATCTCCCACTCCCGCTGGGATACGAATTCGGCAATTTTGTCTGACAGAGAATCCAAGCTCCCCTCATCCCCCATGACCCTTCGAACCCCGGATCAGGATAAAGAGATTGCTGCCTTCGCTGTTCAATCAAACCGCACTGCATTTCGAACGCCTGTTCAGGGCTGGCATTCCCCTGTGAATGTCACGCCGCACCCTTCCTACTCGAGCGATCAGGCTCCCTTGACGCGCTTGCATGGTGGCCGACCCCGACGTTCGGAAGCTGTTGCACCTGTGCTAGATGAGGCGTGCCTTCAACCCCCGCGACTCCGATGCCCTCTTCGCCTAGGCAGCTTTCCTCGGTCAGCTTGGCACGTACCCGCACGCCCTAGAGTGTCTCAAGCACGTCTCCCCCAAAGAAGCCCGGACTACTGGCCTCAACCGCTTCCGGGATCGGATTATCAGAGAGATGGTTCAGTCCAGGGCGTTCCAGACCTTCTGGAAGGGCTGAGGGGGGCCGAGCCCTCGAAATCTAGATATCTTCATCCCGCCTTGAAACCTCGTGGCCCTGGAATTGGCACTCCTCGTCGTGGCGTTCTTTCTGCCGGGCTACTTCCTGGTCAACTCTGTGTACCCCCGCAGGGGCAGTCTCGGGGGCGAGCTTGACCTTCTCTACAGAGTCTTCCTGGGCGTCGTGGTGAGCGTCTCACTGGTGGTGGTCTATGGGACTGCGCTCGTGATACTTGGGGAGGGGACGGGACAGGTCCTCTTCAGACCCGAGTACCTCTGGCCCGGTCTCGTCGTCTTGTCGGTCGTATTCTTTTTGGTGGGCGTATTGAGGGGGGCCTATCCGAAGCTGAGCGCCGCCCTGGGCAGGAGCGTTCTAGGAGATCAGACGCGACCTTCTCCGAAGACGGAAGTCCTCGACCGCTTATCTGAGGTTTCGGCTCGGCTGGAGGAAGCCAGGCGGCAGGCTGCGACGGACCCAGAGCAGGCGGCCAGGATGAAGGGACTCATCGCAGAACTGGAACTCGAGAAGACTCGGCTCGAGGAGGAGGCGATCAAGGAGTGGTGATGGAGTACAAGCTCGCGGTAGTCGTCCGCGACGACCTCAGGCTGTCAAGGGGGAAGCTCGCCGTTCAAGTGGCCCACGCGGCGGTTTCATGTGCCCTAAAATCAAAGCGGTCCCACCGCAGGTGGTTCAAGGCCTGGATGGGCGAGGGGCAGAGGAAGGTGGTACTGCGGGCAGAGAGCCTCGAGGAGCTGAGAGAGTTGGAGACCCATGCGAGATCCACGGGCCTGACGACCGAGATGATAAGCGACGCGGGGTTGACGGAGGTTCCCCCGGGAACCACGACAGCACTGGGGATTGGGCCGGGACCGGAGGGGCTGGTGGACAAAGTGACCGGTCATCTGAGGCTAACCTGATGAAGCCCCAGGTCAGGGTCTTAGGCATCGATGACGCCCCTTTCAGCTTCGAGGACGAAAGGGTCGAAATTGTGGGCGTGGTGGTGCGCTTGCCGGCGTACGTCGAGGGGCTCATGGTGTCAGATGTGGAAGTGGACGGAGACGACGCCACTCAGCAGGTTGCTGAGATGGTGGAGAGATCCAGGTTCCGAGAGGGGGTCGCCCTGACGATGATCGATGGGGTCGCCTTTGGAGGCTTCAATGTTATCGATGTTCAGGAACTCCACGACCGGATAGGGGTGCCCATAGCGACCGTGACCAATAAGAGGCCAGACATGTCCAGCATCGAGAGGGCACTCCGGGCTCGATTCTCCAACTGGAAGGAGAAGCTGGAGCTCATCTCGCGATCCGAGCTCGAACGGGTGAAGACCCCTCACAAGCCCCTCTACGTGTACGGGGTAGGCATCTCCTCCGTCGACCTGAGAGGGCTCATCCGCGGAAGCACCATCCGCGGGGCACTGCCAGAGCCCCTACGGATCGCCCATCTCATGGCAACGGCCATCAAGACCGGGGAGTCGAAGGGTTCCTCTTAGCCTATCCGGTATCGGAGGAGCGCGGCCAAACCTCCGAAGGATCGCAGCCTGATCCCGGCGTCATGGTGCGTGCTGAGGACGGTCACTTTCCCGCCACGTTCCTCGACCATCCTCATCAACTCCTCAGCTTCCAGGGTCCGACTTGCCTCGTCGGTCACCAGCAGGGTCTCCACGGCCCCGCTCTCGACCGCCCTCTCGACCTCCTGGGGACCATAGGCGTACTGGCCCTCCTTCGCGATCTCCTTGAGCAGTCTCTCCACAAGCCTCGTCTCCATCGCGACACGGGAGTCCTGGAGGACCTTCGCCGCCAGCCCACTCTTCATGGCCTCCTGGATGCCCGTCATGCCTGGGTGAGCGGTTCCGTAGCTGTAGGCCTCCTTGAAGGCCTCGGGTTCCCGTTCCTTGGCGTACTGGAGAAACTCCTCCCTCGTGAAGCCGGGGCCGAGGATCACCAAGCCGGGTGACGCATCCAGCTGGCGCACCTTCTGGAGGACCTGCGCGAAGTACTCCTCCTTGGAGGGCTCTCGCCCGTAGAGTTTGCCACCCCCTTCGGCCCGAATCTCCGCGACCTCTCTGATCCCGTAGTGATGCATCTGAGCTAACAGGGCGGCCTCGTCGTCCAGCGAGAGGATGGTGACGACAGGTTTCTCAGCGGCCTCTACGGCCTCTTCAATCCGCCGGAGGTGGCTCTCTCGCCATTCCTTCACGATCCAAAGGGAGTCCCCCTCGCCCACGTTGAGCGTGTGGTGGGAGCCCAAGTCCATGGGCCCCTCCTCGATGACGCCCATGATGCGCAGGCGATCGGCAAATTCATGAAACTCCACCTTCTCAGTGCGAAGCCCCACCTTGATGCGGACCTTCTCACGACGCTCCGGTCTGATCTTGTCCGTCTTCCGCTCCTCCCTCCGGTAGGTTCTGGCCCTCACCAGGTCACCGGGCTCCACCAGGTTGTAAAGGTGCCAGAGGTCGTCCAGATTCTGGAGGAGCAGATTAATGGCCCCAGCCTTCATGTCCCGCTGGATAACCTTCACGATGTGAGAAGGACGAGGGCTCTATTTGTGGATATCGAACTACTGGACAATTCCATATCCGATTAGACGCCAGCGACCACCGATCCGTCGACTGATGGCAGATCTCAATCCCGCTTCCACGGCCACGGGGATCTTTAGCGCCAAGTCGGCGATGTCTTCCCGGGCCGATGTCACGACTCCGACCGTGGTGGAGGTCCCCACACTCAGCATGAGGGGCTCGTTGGTCCTGATGTCCTCCACCTCTAGCTCCTCCTCGGTGCCGACCACCCTTTCGAGGAGGTGGGTCGCGAGGCTGATCTTGTCCACGATAGGGGGTAGGGACCCCGGGGTCCCCGCCACGCGACCGAGCATGGCATCCGACTTGGTCATGGCCGGATCCAACTGAGTTCCGACGGCAATCAGGCCTCCTGGATTCGCCTTTTTCCTGGCCATACCCCCGGCCCGGAGGGAGACGATTTCCGTGGTAATCGCCTCCCACTGTGTCTTTCCAGAGGCCTCGAGCTGCCGTCCTGGGCGCACCTCGATTTCGTCCCCCACCTTGAATAAACCCTGGAGGATGCTACCGCCGATGATGCCCCCATGCAGGTTCTCTGGTCCCGTCCCCGGGTTGTTGACATCGAAGGATCGGGCGACGTACATGCGGGAGGATTTCCCCTCATCAAAGCGACGCGAGGGGATGTGGTTCTCAATCTCCATGATGAGGTAGTCAACGTTGATGTTATGATGAGCGGAGATCGGCACGATGGGGGCCTTCTCGGCCACCGTACCCTTTAGGAAATCCCGAATCTCATCGTGGCTCTTTCGCGCGCCTTCCTCATCCACCAGATCGATCTTGTTCTGGACGACGACAATCTTGTCGACGCCGATGATCGTGAGGGCCATGAGGTGCTCTTTGGTCTGAGGCTGGGGACAGGGTTCATTGGCTGAGACGAGCAGGAGGGCCCCGTCCATGAGGGCCGCACCGGACAGCATGGTGGCCATGAGGGTCTCGTGGCCGGGGGAGTCGACGAAACTCACCGCCCTCAGGAACTCGGTCTTCGTGCCGCAGTTAGGGCACTTGCGCTCCGTTGTGTAGGCCTCCGAATCGTCACACTCTGGGCACTTGTAGAAGGCCGCGTCCGCGTATCCCAAACGGATGGATATACCCCTCTTGATCTCCTCACTGTGACGGTCCGTGTATTCGCCTGTGAGAAGCTGGGCCAGGGTCGTCTTGCCGTGGTCCACGTGACCCACAAGGCCAATGTTCACCTCGGGTTGCTTGGGAACCTTCACTCCGTCGCCACCGTCTCCTTGAAGGCGTCCTCGATGGATTTGGGGCCGTAGGTGACTATCTTCAGGTTGAGCTGTACCGTGTCAGGTCCCACGGCGTTGCCCCGCAGTGTCTTCCGCCGCCTGAGGCCCTTCCTGGTGGGCCTAAACCCGGTCCCTCCGGAGACCAGGACGCGCTTTCTTCTGGGGCCAGGGAGGTCAGGCCGCATGGGGAATCCATCCTTGTCGGAACCGCCGCAGAGCTGGAGCTTGTAACCCGGAAGGTCAAAGAAGATGCCATCGACCTCCTCACCGACCCTCTTGCCAATGAGGGCGCCCGCGTAGTGACCACTTACCTCTCGATTGTATGACAGCCCAGACTTGGGATCGCTGATGATGGCCCTGAACTCCGCCATGGCAGCCGTTCTATGAGAGGGGCCATTAAAAGGTTATCGACCTCCGTCAGTCATCCAGCTCCTCCTCGCAGAGACCAAGGATGCTGCAGAATTCGCAGAAGGAGGCCAGAAGGCTTTTTGCTGCGGACGTAGGAACCTCCTTCTGCATATTGACAGTCCTGGCGAGACCCAGGAGTGCCTCCGTGGCCCTCCCGGTGTCCAAGTCGTCGTCCATGGCCTCCAAGAAGGCCTCTTGGACTGAGCCGGCCCGCTTCAACAAGACCAAATCCTCTCCCGGGGTGTCGACCTCCGCGGCCCCTCGAACCTTTTGAATGGCCTCGGCCACCTCAGCGTGCTCCCCTTTCGCCTCCCGGAGGGCCTCCGGACTGTAGTCCGTCGTGGCCCGATAGTGCGTCTTCAAGATGAAGCACCGCAGCACCTCCCAGTCGTAGTCGCCCAACGTCTCTCGGATGGTGACAAAGTTCCCGAGCGACTTCGACATGGGTTCCGACCGGAGCGTCATGAATCCGTTGTGAAACCAATGGCGGGCGAACTCCCCCTTCCCAAGAGCCTGAGAGATGAGATCCTCGCTCTCGTGATGGGGGAAGATGAGATCCATGCCACCCCCGTGGATGTCAAACGCGGGGCCCAGGTACTTCGTCGACATGACATAGCACTCCACGTGCCATCCCGGTCGGCCGTTGCCCCAGGGGCTAGGCCATGAGGGCTCCCCCTCCTTGGCCTTCTTCCAAAGGGCGAAATCCAGCGGACCCTGCCGTCGGGGGTCCTCGGGAATGGTGTCCACCACGATCTCCTCCACCGAGCGGCCGCTGAGGGCGCCGAAGGAGTCGTCTGGAACCCTCAGGAGGACCTCCCCATCGACTTCGTAGGCCAACCCACGGTCCACGAGCTCCTGGATGGCCCGAACCATCTCGCCAACGTGATCCGAGACTCGTGGATAGTGGTGCGCCCTTCGTATCTTGAGCCGGTCCATGTCCTCCAGGAAGGCCTCGATGAACCTCTCCGCCAACGTCAGAGGCGGCACACCCTCCTCCTTGGCGCGGTTCGTGATGGAGTCCTCGACGTCAGTGAAATTCTGGACGTGGACCGTCCGCCACCCCTTGTACTCCAGGTACCGCCTCAATACGTCGAAAGTCACGTAGGCCTTGGCGTGCCCGAGGTGGGCGTAGTCGTACACCGTCGGCCCGCATACGTACATCCCGACCTCTTGGCCCGCGGGATGGAACTCCTCCTTTCGTTTGGTCTTTGTGTCATAAATCTTGAGGCCCATCGGATGACCTGCGGGGGTGATCACAGGCGCGAGCGACTTAAAGGTTGCCGAAGAAGTTCCCTCGGGAACTTCCCGGTTCCACCGGTGTCGTTTAAGTAGGAGGGGACTCTAGATTCCATTGAAGAGGTGAATCCTCATGGAAGACATGGTCAAGATGCTTGCAAACGCTCCTGAGGAGGAGCGCAAGAACCTGATGAAAGAACGGCTCCAAATGTTCGCTAGTATGCCGGAGGACAAGCGGGTGGAGTCCATCGCCCAACTCGTCCAAAGCCTGACCACGCTCAACCCGAAGCAGCGGGAGGAGTTCATCCAGGGCAGGACGATGATCATCGCCTCCCTGCCAGAGGATCAGCGTCTCGCCATCATGACCGGCCGGATGAAAGCCGGAGTGAAAGTCCCCAAGGACGTTCACGAGTCGGACATGCAGCTCACGGAGCAGTCGGTCCCGGGCCTTCCAGAAGACCTCCGCACGAGCTTCAAGCAGAGCATGGAGCAAGTGAAGCAGTCCCTGGGGGCCACCCAGATGGGGCAGGAGGAGGCCCCGGACGGGGGCGTTCCGACGCATCATGGCAGGCCCATGGATCTGAAGGGAGTCTTGAGCAAGAAGTACGTCTGCGGTGTCTGCGGTTACAAGCAGCCAGCCTAGGACGAAGTCGACGACGCTACCGACACGCTGGCAGGACCCTCTCAGGGGCCTCCTCTTCTCATTCCAGACCAGCGTACGCACTGTCCCATCGTCCGATGCACCTCTCGACCAGATCGGAGAGGAGAACGGGGCTACGGGTGGGGCGAGCTGTTTGACCCCGCGGCTTCTTCCGGTTCGGGTCGGCTCACCAAGGACCCGCACGTGTCTGCGATGACGACCCTTCTGGCCTGCACAAAGCCGATGATGGTACCGAAGAACTTGCCGATGGCGAAGAACACCAGTCCCATACCGATGAAGTTCCAGGGCTCTCGATAGGCTCCCAACACGTTCATGTCCACTGCGGTCTGCGCCGCGACGTCCGTCTGGCCCAAGGAGTCGGCGTCCCTCTTCTGCAACTGGAGGGTCATGTGCATCGGAATGACCAGCGGGAAAGTCGTGGAGATCAGGATCAACGAACCCAGCAAGAGGGGCGCGAGAAGCTTCTTCGGGAAGCGGGTCATGGCCGCATGACTCCGAGACTCCACATCCCCCTCATCCACGATGGCGGGCGCGGGGGCGACGTCCTTCTGGCGAGACTGAAGGATCTTCGACATCGTTCCCGGCATGATCATTCCCATGCCCCGCAAATTCACGATGATCGCCCCGAGGGTGATGCCGATACCGATCATGACGAGGGCCATGCCAGTGAACCGCAGGTTCGGGATGAGGACGGTCAGGAAGTCCCGGAGGAAGACCAAGGTATGGAAACCTGCTCCACTCTCCTGGGGCTGCAGGGCCATCACCTCCCAGCGAATCCAGATGTTGTAGCCGGCCAGGACGAAGAGCATGAGGAGCGTGAGGATTCCACCCCCGGCGAGGTATCCAGCCACCCGTTCGGGCCACATCGGTTGCTCCAAGGGCACCGGCTGCGCACTCGCCAGGTTGGCCCCCATGCGCAGGACGACGTGTCGCTGATCGCGCAGACCTTGAACGATGAGGAGAAGCCAGTAGACAATACCGGCGAGCATGGTCACGAGGCCCGTCACGGCGATGACCGGGAAGAGGGCCTGCGTCAGGGCGAATCGCTGCGTGATGACCGCATCGGCGGATCCGCCCACGATGTCAGCTCTAGCCAGGGCCGCGATGAACCCGGTGGGATAGCTAGCGAGAAGGGCGATAACGAAGCCCCCCACGAGGAGAGCGAAAGGGAACTTCGGAAGCTTGGGCACCAAGGATGTCTTGACTTCCGCGGGCTTCCCGTGCCGCAAGGCCCCAACCACCCTCGGCAGGATCCGTGCCTGCGACCGCAGGTTGTGCACAATCGTGGCCAGGCTCAGCCCGATACCCAAGACGATGAAAGACAGGGCCCCGGGCCGCTGAGGCGTCCTCAAGACCTCGGTGAAGGCAGTCCAGGTCTCGGACGTAAACCCGAGGTAGCGGAAATCGAAGAGACCCGCGGCGACGATGCCTCCAAACAGGGCGAACAGGAAGTTGAGCGTCACCAAGATCAGGCCCAGCGTCATCAGTTTCGGGAAGGTCTTGGCGTAGCGGGGTTGCGGCGGCACTGGCACCTTGCTTCCCGGGAAGCTCTGCATGTAGGCGGCCATGGAGTCCCTCCCCGCTCCCGTCAGATTGAAGATGATGACGACAATCGACATGCCGATGCCAAAGGTCAGGAGTGCCAGGCCGACGAAAGTCCACGTCGGCGTGATGATCCGGAGTATGTCCTCGATTTGCCTTGCCTGAATGTACTCCGGTGTATTCGTAGAACCAGCCACTTCGAGATTGTGGATATTTTGGAGAGTCTGAGCCTCCCAGAATCCGAGGCCCAGCGCGGAGACAACGATGACCATCCCGAGGATGAGGTAGAGGTTGAAGCGACGCGCCCTCCGCAACAGCTTCGGAGGAATGAGCCCTTCCTGCATGCGAATCACGACTTGTAGGGAAACGCTCGCCTTAAGGTATTGCCCCTGATTCCCGCGGAGGAGAAGAAGAATAGACAGGGGACGGCCGGTCCTCCTATGGAGGCCGACGGGCAAAGTTCTTCAACAACGATCCTTTGAGTCTGGATTCCCAAAGGGAGGTCTTGACTGGTAGAGGAGGCAGTGCTGAAGCCGGGGTGCATTGTGCATGTGGAGATTCCGTGCAGGGAACGAGAGGAGGCCAAGAGGTTCTACGGGAATATCTTCGGCTGGAAGTTTGAGGACACCCCCGAAATGGAGTACACCATGTTCGACACGGGAGCCGCGCCGGGGGGTGGGTTCTTCATCCCCACGGAGTTCAATCCCGGGGGTGTCCTGAACTACATCCTCGTCGAATCCATCGAAGGCATCTCCGAGAAGATTGAGAGCGCGGGGGGCAAAGTCATCGTCCCAAAGACCGAGATCCCGCAAAGGGGATGGTTTGCAGCGTTCGAGGATCCGAGTGGCGCCGTCATGGCCCTCTACGAGAGCATGCGCCGAGAGGGGTAGGTCAGACCGTCCGCGGCGGTCCTCGAGACGACGAGCCTGTGCGAGGGCTTGCAGAGTGAATCTCAATTTCAGAACCAAGATGAAAAACGTTAAACTGGGGGACGTCGAATTCCCCCGAGATTGACATGGCGCTAGACGCAGTCTGGGGTCTGGTTGCGGGCTTCGTTGGGGCATTGGTCATGGCCGTGATGATGCTCCCCCTGATGCGGATGGGACCGTCACTGATGGGGAGGATTGCAGGGAAGGTCATGGGCGGGGATCCGGCCGACAGGCGCAACATGATGGGGGGAATCGTCCTTCACCTGATCTACGGGACGGTGATGGGCGCCATCTTCGCTGTTGGCTCGACGTACCTCGTCACCTTCGTCAACCCCTTGGTCAATGGTATCCTGTTCGCAGTACTGCTCTTCATCATCATGGTGGTCGTCGTCTTTCCGATCGCTCGAGCTCCCATGCCGGGCATGATGATGACCGTGGTCTTCCTCGTCTTGCACCTCGTCTACGGAGCCATCGTCGGCACCTTGACCCCCTGGCTTTCCGGAGTGCCCATCTACTAGTGGGGCCACCGCCGCGAGCCTCGAGGCGGGAGACGTGCTTGACGCTGCATTGACCTAGGCTAGGGGCTCGGCCTCGACCAGTCGATGGGCAGTGTTCACCAGAGCCATGTGCGTGAATGCCTGAGGGAAGTTGCCCAGGAACTTCCCCGTGGCCGGATCGACCATCTCCGCGAACAGCCCGACGTGGTTCGCGTAGCCGAGGAGTTCCTCGAAGGCGTCCTTGGCCTGATCCAGCCTTCCAGCCTCGATGAGACCATCGACCATCCAGAAGCTCAGCATGAGAAAGGCACCTTCTTGCCTTCCCTCCTCCCTGAACCTCCACATGAGGGAGTCCCTCCCCAGTTCCTTCTTGATCCGTTCCTGGGTGGACTGGAAGCGAGGATCCGTGCCTCGCGCGAAGCCCACGAGAGGGACAATCAGCAGGCTGCCGTCCACCGCCTTCCCGCCGTAGTGTTGCACGAAGGATCCCAGCTCCTCGTCGAATCCGTCTTTCATGACCTTGTCGAAGATCGCGTCGCGGACTTCCGCCCACATCTCCGCCCTTCTCTGGTTGCCCCAGCGGTGGGCGATCTTGACCGCCCGGTCCATGGCGACCCAGGCCATGATGGTGGAGTATACGTACCGCCGCTCCACTTCCCGCAGTTCCCAGATCCCGCTGTCTGGCCTCTCCCAGTTCCTGGACACGAAGTTCGCGATGGATTCCACCGTCCGCCACACGTCGTCGTTCATGTCCGCGTCGGTGTGGTATCCGAAATGGAGGGCATCTAGGACGGAGCCGTACACGTCCAGCTGGAACTGGTCGTAGGCCGCGTTACCGATCCTCACAGGAGCCGCTCCCTCGTACCCCCGGAGGTGGGGCAGAACAGACTCATCTAGCGCCGCATCTCCCTCCACACCGTACATGATCTGAAGGCGCTCCAGGTCCAACGTGTGACCGCGCAATCGCCTCACAATCCAGTTCCTGAACCTCCGCTCCTCTTGCGTGTATCCACACCGGTGAAAAGCCGAGAGGACAAAGGCCGAGTCCCGGAGCCAGGAGAACCTGTAGTCCCAATTCTTCTCCCCCGCTGGTACCTCGGGCAAGGAGGTGGTGGGGGCGGCGATGATGGCCCCCGTCGGCTCGTAGACCATTAACTTGAGGGTCAGGAGTGATCTTCTCATCATAGAGGACCAGGGACCCTTGAACGTGCACTTGCTGATCCAGTCCTTCCAGTAGGCCAGGGTCTTCTCCAGTTTGGACTGCGGCTTGAAGTCCTCTAGCGGCCGGAGGTAGTCGTCATTCCAGCGGAGGACCATCCAGCGCTCATCCCCCTTGGTCAGCGACTCCTCCGCCGTGCAAGGTCCATCCCTTTTCCGAAGGCGGAGGTCCGTAGCCAGACTCAGCCACTCTCGGGACCCCTCCGCCAAACATCCCTCCCTCTCGGCCCTCACCTCGGTGCGATCCAAGCCATATCCGAAACGAGGATGAAAGTGGACGCGAACGGTGACGTGGCCATCGAGACAGCGGAGACGACGGTGGACCTCGTGAAACGCCTGCAGCTCCCCCTCCTTCGTATAGCAGGGCATGCAGTCTACGACCTCGAGGGTGCCCTTGGTTGTCGCAAGCACCGTCTGAAGGACGTTGGTGTCCTCGACGTAGGCTTGTCTAGCCTCGTGCTTTTCCTTCAGAGACACACCAAACCTGCCACCTATCTCAGGGTCAAGGATCGCGGCGAAGACGCTGGACGAGTCGAAGCGTGGGAAGCAGAGCCAGTCGATGCTCCCGCACTTGGAGACCAGCCCAGCGGAGTTCATGTCACCGATCACAGCGTAGTCACCGATGTCCCGGTAGCCGTAGCCCACGGCCATTCTGTCACACAATGCGAAGCCGCAACTTAAAGAGCAGGCGCTCAGGAGATATGACCAGGTTCCCCAATGACTTTCTAGACTCGCCTCAGGGGTTTTAAGCCTCTTCACCCGTTTACGCCCCAGGACGGGCCCATAGATCAGTGGAAGATCGCCGCCTTCGCAAGGCGGAGGTCGCGGGTTCGAGTCCCGCTGGGTCCATCTCGCAACCCATTTGCTG
>CAYFZX010000026.1:17115-19102 GCA_964347795.1 uncultured Methanomassiliicoccales archaeon | reverse complement strand
TCGTTCCAGGCTGTCCACATCCTCGGGAGACCTATCCTCCCTGATGCGTGTGATGCGTGCGAACCGCAGGGCGAATCCGGACTTGTATTGAGGGCTTCGCTGGATCTCGTTGTAGGCGACTTCGACCACGACCTGGGGCTTGACGTAGACCACGTAGGAAGTCTCCTTCACCTTGAGGGGTAGGAGTCGCCGTGTCATCTCCTCGAACTCGGTGTCTGTCAGTCCCTTGAAGGTCTTTCCAATCATGTGGAAGTTGCCCTCTTCGTCCCGGACAGCGAGGTGGTAGTTACTGAGCCAACCCTCCCGTCGGCCGGAACCCCACTCCGCCGCAATGATGGCGACGTCCAGGGTCTCGAAAGGCTTCACCTTGAGCCAGCGCTTCCCCCTCTTCCCCGCGATGTACGGGCTCTTGAGGTCCTTGGCCATGAGGCCTTCGTGGCCCGCGTCCAAGGCCTGCTGAAAGAAGCCGTTCGCCTCGTCAATGACAGGCTTCAACACTCTTGGAACTAGGAGATCTCCTGGAACCGCCGCCGCCAAGGCCTGCCATCGTTCTTGGTAGGGCAGGTCAATCGTTGCCTTCCCGTCCATCACTAGGGCATCGAAGAGATAGAGCTTCAGGGGAATCTGCCCGGCCAGGGCTTCGACGTCGTGGACGCGTCGAAACCTCCGCATGAGGTCCTGAAGGGGGAGAGGCCTGCCCTCCCTATCCACCGCCACTACTTCGCCCTCGACAAGAAGGTCACCATCGCCGAAATCCCGGGCCAAGGCTACGACCTCGGGCAAGCTGTCTGTGACCTCTGTGAGGCGACGGCTGAAGACGCGAACCTCGCCACCCTTGCGGTGAATCTGAATCCGGGCCCCGTCTAGCTTATACTCCAAGGCCAGCTCCCTTTGCTCCGAGAGGGCTTCCTCCAGATTCTCGGCCATCTCAGCCATCATGGGTTTGATGGGAGTAAACAGCTCAAGCCGTACGTGCTCGAGGCCTGCAACGCCCTCAGTCAGCGCAATCTGCGCTGTCTTCCCCAGGTCTCCCACGAGCATGTTGGCTCGACGGACCAGCTCTGGGTCAGCGCCTGTCGCGTCAGCGAGGGCCTCCAAGAGGACGCCGCCGTCTACACCAATCCGCATCCCTCTCGATATCGACCGAAGGAGGAGGTCTCTTTCCTCCTCTGTGGCCTGGGAGAAAAGGGCCTGCAGAAGACGTCTCTTCCTCCTGACGGAGTCCTTGCCGCTGGTGGCCGAAATCTCCTGGAAGGTCTGATAGACTCGGGGGATGGTGAGTTGATTGGAGAGAAGCGTGGGCTGCTGAGACGCTTTCAGGGCCTTCTTCACGGTGGCCCAGCCCACGTTCAGCCCACCTTTTTCGGATTCCGGAAGGATTCTTCCCGTCAGTATCAGGACGGCGGGCGCGACCTCCTCTGGAGGCAGTCCCGTGAGGAACTCCGCAAGGAGACGCCTCTTCTTCAGCCTACTCCTCGTTCTTTTGAGGCCCCGGGACACGTCCAGGAGTCTCTCCAGGGAAGTCCCTCCCCCACGTGACGTAGACACGATGGTTACCCATGGCACGCCGTCGATAATCTAAGTTTCGCAGACTCATCGGTTTCCGTACTGCTGGTCGTCCCCGGGACTCCACTCGGGGAGAACCACCGCGCAAAGCTTAAGCGAATCGTGGTCATGGTCCAGATGGCGCAGATCTTGGAGCAAGAGATGGTGCGGGTCTTGGACGTAGACGGCTCCGTCATCGGGGAGGAGCCTTCGCTCGATGCGGACGACCTACGAAGCCTCTACAGGCAGATGTTGTTCCTTCGGGTCCTTGATGAAAGGATGGTGGGTCTCCAGCGGCAGGGCCGCATTGGCTTCTACGGACCCGCCGCCGGGGAGGAGGCGGCTGTCGTTGGCAGTGCCTTCGGCCTCCAGAGACAAGACTGGATCTATCCGGCCTTGAGGCAGGGGGGAGCGGCCCTGTTGAGAGGGTATCCGCTTCTGA
>CAYFZX010000026.1:15853-17015 GCA_964347795.1 uncultured Methanomassiliicoccales archaeon | reverse complement strand
GGGGTCTACAAGCCGCCAGTGGTCTTCTTCTGCCAGAACAACCAGTGGGCGATCTCCGTCCCGCTGTCCAAGCAGACGCGTTCCCGGAACTTGGTCATCAAGGCCCGGGCCTATGGCATTCCGGGGATCAAGGTCGATGGGAACGACGTCCTGGCGGTCTACCGCGCCGCGACGGAAGCCCTGGACCAGGCCAGGTCCGGGGAGGGCCCCACCTTCATCGAAGCGATCACTTACCGGATGATGGGGCACTCCACGGCAGATGATCCCACCCGGTACCGCTCAACGCAGGAGGTTGAGGATTGGGAGGCCAAGGACCCTTTGGTGAGGTTCTGGCGATACTTGGAAAGGCAAGGCGTGATGGACTCGTCAGAGGAGGAGGCCATGCGTAGGGCGGTGACGGAGGAGGTCACACAGGGCATAGAGATGGCTGAGGCCGCTGGACCCGTGGCTTGGACGACCCTCCTCGATGATGTGTACGAGGCAGCCCCCTGGAATCTCCGGGAGCAGAGGAAACTGCTGTCGGAACTGCAAAAGGAGCGCTGAGCGCCGCACGGGCTAAACCCTTTAGGAATCGTACCCTTCTCCATCGCATGCCGGAGGTTGCTTTCGGCGCGATGATCCCTCAAGGCTGGATATACGACCTCCCGGAAGAGGCATCCCCTGAGGAGAAGTATGACCTTATAGTCGAGACCAGCCTGGCGTTTGAGCGGGAGGGCTTCACGTCGGGCTGGTTCTACGATCACTTCCACCCTGTTCCCCGACCCGGGCCCTTCCCCGTCTTCGAGTGCTGGACGATGACAACCGCCATCGCAGCCGTGACCTCAAAGCTCAGAGTCGGGCAGATGGTCACCTGCAACTCCTACAGGAATCCGGCCATGCTCGCGAAGATGGCGGCTTGTGTGGACGTCCTCTCCAAGGGTAGGCTCGAGTTCGGGATCGGAGCAGGGTGGTATGAGCACGAGTACAGCGGATATGGCTACAGCTTCCCCAACGCGGCCACCCGCATCCGGATGATGGACGAGGCACTTCAGGTTATCAGACTCTTGTGGGAGGAAGAGTACGTCACCTTCCACGGACAGTTCTATGACCTCAGTGGGGCCTACTGCAGCCCGAAGCCGGTACAGAAGCCGAGGCCGCCCGTAACCGTGGGCGGGGGCGGGGA
>CAYFZX010000026.1:8711-15753 GCA_964347795.1 uncultured Methanomassiliicoccales archaeon | reverse complement strand
CCCGGCGCGTATGAGATAGAGCCCGTGGAGCGATTCGCCAGGGAGGTTATCCCCAGGATCGGGGAGGTCACATAGGAGAGGGGCGGCACCATGAGAAGACCTAAACTTGTCACCTTCGACGCCTTTGGCACCTTGTTCAAGCTGGATGAGGTGGCAAGCCGCGACATCATGGACGACATCGTCCGTGACACGGGCCTCGGCATGACCGCCGAGGAGCTGGGGAAGACCTGGTGGGACAAGAGCTACGAAGTGGCGACGACGGGTCCCTTTGTGACGGTAGTGGAGGCCACCACGGAAGCTCTCTCCCTACTCTTCGAAGAAGTCGGGATCCACGCCGATTCCGAGGTCTACACCCAACGTCTCCTCGGACTCTGGACTGGGTCGGAAGTGTTCCCCGAGGTCTTGCAGGCCATGCGCAGCCTCGAGGATTTCACTCTCGGGATCGTCTCCAATATCGACGACGAGCTGCTGCAAGTCCTCCTCAACCGATCTGGCTTGGCCGACAGCTTCACCATCAAGGTGACCTCAGAGAACAGCCGGGCCTACAAGCCTGACCGAAGAATCTTCGAGGCCGCCCTGGGGAAGGCTCGATGCAATGCAGGGGAAGCCCTTCACGTCGGCGACTCCCTAGTGGACGACATACTGGGGCCCAAGCGGGTTGGGATGATGGCCGGTTGGGTGAACCGAGGGGGCGATGAATTGCGCGGCGGGATTCCGAGGCCTGACTTCGCGGTGCGCGACCTACGAGAAGCCGTTCCGCTTATCCGCGTGACCCGGCGGCTCCTTTGACTCCCTCAGCCAAGGCGTCCCCAACCTGACTACACTTCGCCTTTCCCCCGAGGTCGTAGGTAATTCGCTTGCCTTCTTTCAGGACAGATTTGACAGCATCCTCCACCGCTAGGGAGGCTCCCACAAGGGAACCGTCCCCCTTTCGTTCACCAAGCCACTCCAGCATCATCTGGATGGCGAGAACTGTGCCCATGGGGTTAGCCTTGTCCTGGCCCTCGTACTTCGGGGCGCTGCCGTGGATTGGTTCGAACATGCCGTGATTGTCCCCGATGTTCCCGCTGGCGGCGAGGCCCATGCCCCCCTGGAGGACGGCGGCTAAGTCCGTGGCGATATCGCCGAAGAGGTTGCTGGTAACAACCACGTCGTACGCCTCCGGGCCCCGCATCATCCACTGCATGAAGGCGTCGATGTAGGCGTAGTCTCGCTCGACTTCAGGGTACTCCTCCGCCAACTCATCGAAGACTCGTCGGAAGAGGCGGCAACCGTCGAGGACGTTGCTCTTGTCCACACACGTAACCCTCTTCCGCCCGTCTAACGGCGCCCCCTCTCGACGCTTGCTGAGCTCGAAGGCAAAGCGGATGATTCTCTCGACGCCCTTGCGCGTCGTCACCTTGTTGTCCACGGCGAGCTCCTCGAAGCCCCCTCGCCTCAGTATGCCACGAATCGGGGCATAGATGCCTTCGGTGTTCTCCCTCACAATGACGAAGTCCACCTTCTCGGGGTCCCAGACCTGCTTGAGGCCTTCGTGGATCTTGTGTTTCACACCCGGATAGAGCTTCGTCGGTCGGACGTTGGCATAGAGGTCCAGGCCGAAGCGAAGGCCGAAGACCACACCTGCTCCCGCCAAGTCACCGCTGGGGAGGGTAGCGCCCGGATAGCCAATGGCACCTAGGAGAATGGCGTCAGAAGTCTTGCAGGACTCGAAGGCCCCATCAGGCCACTCCTCTCCAGCCTCCAGGTAGTGTTTGCCGCCACAGGGATAAGGCACGAGGTCGAACTCAACCCCAAATGCCTCTTCTACGGCCTTGAGAACCTTGATCCCCTCACGCATCACCTCGGGGCCAACGCCATCCCCCGCCAACACGACGACCTTGTAGGCCATCGCAGCAGAATCCTGGGGTGTCTACTTAAGGATTGGCGGCCGCTAGCGGGGGGTGCCCGGTCTCAGCTCTTCCCGGAGCTTGGGGATGAGCCCGCCAGCTCGCAGAATCTCTAGGACCCTCGGAGGATAAGGGGAGACCTCCAGCTCGGCTCCGCGGGAAGTGGTTATGAGGCCTCGCACGAGATCCACTGTAACGACATCACCCTCAGAGACGGCGCCTGAGATGCCTTCACACTCGATGGCTGGCAGGCCAATGTTAATACAGTTGCGGAAGAAGATACGGGCGAAGGACTCCGCCAGAATGGCGGAGATGCCGAGGGTCTTCAGGGCTAGGGGAGCTTGCTCGCGGCTGGAACCGCTTCCGAAATTGCTGCCCGCGACGAGGATGTCCCCCGGCCGCGCTTTCTTCGGGAAGTCGGGGTCCACCACCTCCATGGCGTGATCGGCGAAGACTTGAGGATCGGTCGTGCCCAGATACTTGGTCGAGATTATGTGGTCTGTGGTGATACTGTCGCCGAACTTCCAGGCCCTGCCCTCCAGCCTCTCCTGCAGATTCAGACCTCCCTGGGATCCGTAATTTCGCCGTGAATCGCCGAGGCCGCAAGGGTGACCGGAGAGGCCAAATATGCCTCCGCCTCCTTGCTCCCCATCCTTCCTGGGTAGTTGCGATTACTGCTGCTGATGCACACCTCCCCCGGCGCGAGGACGCCAAGGTGGCCGCCGAAGCAGGGACCACACGTGCTGCTGGCGAAGGTGGCTCCCGCGTCCAGGAAGAGGTCGGCAAGACCCTCCTTCATCGCTTGCTGGTAGATCATCTGGGAAGCCGGGGAGACCAGCATCCTGACGCCTGGCGCCACCTTCTCCCCCTTCATGACCTCGGCAGCGGCCCTCAAGTCCTCGATGCGGGCGTTGGTACAGGATCCGAGGAAGGCCACATCGATCTTGGTTCCTACCACCTCCTCGACAGCCTTGACGTTGCTCGGGGTCTCAGGACAGGCGACTTGAGGCCCTAAGCCATCCACATCGAGCACGTAGTTGCTGGCATAGGCAGCATCTCCGTCGGCGTCGATGCGCTTGAAGGGGTGACCGGAGTGGGCCAGATAACCCTCCGTGACCTCATCGGCGGCAATCATGCCGACTTTGGCACCGATTTCTGTCGTCATGTTGGAGAGAGTGAGTCGATCGCACATGGGAAGGGACGCCACCGTCGGACCTGTGAACTCGACAGCCCGGTACTGCGCCCCGTCATCTCCCATCTCGCTGACGACCCTCAGGATGACATCCTTTGCTCCTGTCCTGCGGGATAACTTGCCCGATATCTCCACCTTCACAGTCTCCGGGACCTTCAGCCAAATGCGGCCGGTCGCCATGACGGCGGCGGTGTCCGTAGCCCCTATGCCCGCGGCAAACGCACCCACCGCACCTACAGTGTTAGTGTGGCTGTCCGACCCGATGACAAGTTCCCCGGGGTGGGCGTATCCCCGCTCCGCCACGAGCTGATGAATAATGCCATGGTCGCCGATGTCGTGAAACCGCTCGATGCCCTGGGACCTGCAGAACTCTCGGATGTCCTGGTGCATCTTCGCGATCTGCTCGTTGGGAGGCGGTACCCAGTGGTCAAGGGTCACGACAATCCTGGCCGGGTCCCAGACCCTGTCCACCCCAATCTGCTGGAACGGCCCCAAAGCCAGTGCGAGCATCTCGTGCATGTACAGAAGGTCTACCTCAGCGTCCACGAAGTCGCCGGCTCTGACCTGATCCTTGTGGCTAGCCCTTGCTAGGACCTTCTCCGCCATGGTCATGCCAGGCATGTGCTCGCATACGGGGCAGCCGCTATTAAGGGTTCTGAAACGGCCCGAACGACGTCGGGAATTGTCATGGGCATGGGTCGGGGTGTCTTCTCAGAAGTGGGGCGCCCTACTCCCCCTCCGGGGGTGTGTCTGGTCGCCGCCTATCCCTACGCTTCCTCTTCCCCGGATGAAAGAGATGGTGGAACCTCAACCCCAACCTCCCTGACAGTCTGCCAGAACTCCTCCTCAGTGACCCCTCGGAGCCGTTCTTCGCGATCCCGGTAGGACTGGATGAAGGCCCATTGATCTGTCTTCTCCCTCGCCTGTGTCTGCTCCTTGATGGCGGCCACGATGGCCATCACCTTCTCCTTCTCAGGCTCGATGCCAGCCCTTCTCAACTTGTCTTCCACCGCCGCAGCCCCGGTGTGCTTCCCGAAGACCAGGACCCGCTTGTTGCCCACCAGCTCCGGCTGCAGGGGCTCGTAGGTCAGGGTGTGCATGAGGACGCCGTGCGTGTGGATGCCCGATTCATGGCGAAAGGCGTTGTACCCGACGATGGGCTTGGTGACGGCCACCGGAACGCCCGAGAGTTCCTCCACAAGGCGGGAGAGCTCGAACAGGCGGGGTGTCTCGATGCCCGTATCGTAGCCGTAGAGGGACTCTAGGGCCATGACAGTCTCCTCGAAGGGGGTGTTCCCCGAGCGCTCTCCCAGGCCATTCACGGTGGTGTGGGGTACCTCCACGCCGCATTCCAAGGCGGCCAGCGTGTTGCCCACGCCCATGCCGAAGTCGTTGTGAATGTGCACGCTGAGCTGTACGGGCTTCAGCCGCTTCTTGATGTGAGTTATCCACCAATTCATGGCCGTCGGCGTCATCACGCCCACGGTATCGCAGAGGACGGCGCGATCAGCCCCCGCATCGATGGCCGCGTTGTAGAGCTTCTCGACGTAGTCGACATCTGCCCGGACGGTATCCTCGGTCACAAAGGAGACGTGAACCCCATGCCCCTTCGCATACTCCACCATCTCCGGGGCGATGTCCAACACCTGCTCCCGGGTCATCCTGAGCTTGTATTTCAGGTGCAGGTCGCTGCAGGCCACAAAGATGCTGACCGCGTCGACATCACACTCCAGACAGGCGTCGATGTCTCCCTTGACGGTCCGGGCCGCCGTCATCACCTGAGTGTCCAGGCCCTCGGCGACAATTGCCTTCACCGCCTGTTTTTCCTCATCCGAAACAACGGGCATCCCCACATCCATTATCGGAATGCCGACGTCGGCCATCATACTCGCTATCTTCACCTTCTCCCCCGGGGTGAAGTGGACTCCGGGCATCTGCTCTCCGTCTCTCAGGGTTTCGTCCCAGAAGAGAATCCTCTCCGGCAACCCTGGAGCGAGTTTCTCTTCCAGCAGATAGTTCCTAATCAGACGCTCTTCCAAGGTGAGGGCCCCCAAAGTCGACTGAAGGTGACACTACTCTTAAGAATGACGTTGCCCCGCGGGAGGCAGGACTGCCGGGAACCTTTATCTAACCTGGTATGGTGAGCAGAGTGATGGTGAAGGGCCCTCGGCTTGACAGGATCGTCCTGCCTACCCAGCTCCCGGTGGGGCCCGTCAACGCCTACCTCCTCAGGAACGAGGGGGACGTTCTGGTGGACACGGGACCGCGCCTCCCAGGGTCATTCAAGCGCCTCGAGAAGGAGCTGGGAAAGCTGGGCACCGGCATCAAAGACCTAGACGTCGTCCTCATAACCCATGGACATGTGGATCACTACGGCCAGGCAGGAGAAATCGCCTCGGAATCAGGGGCTGAGGTGTGGGTTCACGAGCTGGACAAGAACACGGTGGCGGACTTCGCCCAGACCTATGATCAGAGAAGCGAGTTCCACCGGGAGAAGTTTCTGAAAACCGGAATCTCGGCCGAGACCCTGAGGCTCGTTAGGAGGTTCTTTGACTACGTCAAGGGTCTAGCTAGCGCCTCGCCAGTCCACAAAACCTTCAAGGATGGTGACATCTTGAATCTCGCTGGATGGGATTTCGAGGTCATTCATACCCCAGGCCACTCCGCCGGGTCTGCCTGCCTGCAGCATGGTACGACGCTATTGAGCGGCGACACGGTCCTCAAGCATATCACGCCCAACGCCGCATTTGGCGGCGCAGACGGTGAATCGGTGGGCATGGCCGACTACCTGGAGTCCCTGGACAGACTTGCGGAATGCGACGTCCAGACAGTCTACACGGGACACGGACCGCTCGTGAACGACCTAGCGGGTTTCATAGCGACCTACAAGGACCTCTACTGGACCCGCCGACAAACCCTCCTCGACTTCCTGGATCGCGGAGACCGCACCACCATGGAGATGGTAAACCACCTCTTCGGCAGCCTACCGGTCCAGGAGATCTTTCTTGGCGTCACGGAAACGCTGGGACACATAGAGATTTTCGAGCGAGAGGGGCTCGTGGATTCGAAGGAACGAGAAGGGACTCTCTTCTACACCAAGACCGCTCCCTCCTAGGCCTTCGTGATGCTCCGGCCTCCAGAAACGGGGCTGGTTCATGCTGCCCTTTCACCGCGCCTCAGGAACGAGGACCATGTTCGTCAGACCCTTTCGCGGGGGATAGCCCATCGCTACGACGACAGGCCGGTCGGCTGGGAGGCCCTCCACGGCCACTAAGTCCCGCGACCTCTCGATGATGGAATCCACGGACATGGGTCCGGGGAAGGAGAGGGGGACGACCCCCCACGTGAGACAGAGGGTGTGGAGAACCTGCGGGTCCGAGCAAAGGGCGAGCACGGGCTGGGGCGGGCGGTGTCGCGCGATGGCACGAGGAGTGCGACCCGAGGAGGTGGGTGCTACGATGGCTGTGGCATCAAGGGAGGACGCCATGGCAACAGTCGCTCCCGCCACGGCACTCGCCACCTCCGTCTCCTCGTGCTCGCCAAAACCCTCTCCAGAGACCACGGCAGATTCTGCCTCTCCCGCAATGGCGGCCAGGACCTGCACCGCCTCCAGAGGGTGACGACCCACGGCAGTCTCTTCGGAGAGCATGATGGCATCCGTTCCGTCCAACACTGCATTGTACACGTCCGTCGCCTCCGCGCGAGTCGGTCTTATATTGGTCACCATGGACTGAAGCATCTGAGTGGCGGTGATGACCGGCTTCGCCAACTGACGGCCGTAGCGAATGATCCGTTTCTGCACCTCAGGGACCCTCTCCAGCGGTATCTCCACACCCAGGTCGCCTCGGGCCACCATGACTCCATCCGCTACCGCGAGGATCTCTCCTAGGCGATCAACGGCACTTTGACGCTCCACCTTCGCAATCACCGGGAGCTCGCGACCTGCCTCCCGCGCCACACC
>CAYFZX010000026.1:7289-8611 GCA_964347795.1 uncultured Methanomassiliicoccales archaeon | reverse complement strand
GTGACGTCCCCCGCGAGACCGCTGTGAGAGATGGGGACCTCTTGTGCGTTTCCTACCACTTTTCCGGGGGTGAGAATGACTTCGGAACCGGTCCTTAGAACGGTTCCCTCCTCCACCTCGCCCACTCGGATGCGGGGGCCGGCAAGGTCCGCCAGTACGGCCACGGGGCGGCCAGCTTCCCCGGAGAGCTTGCGCACCAAACGGGCGGTGCGGCGGTGCTCCTCACGCGTCCCGTGAGAGAAGTTGAGCCTTGCTACGTCCATGCCTTCGCGAATCAGGGACCCCAACACCTCGGGAGAGGCGCTCGCGGGGCCGACAGTGCACACGATCTTCGTGCGTTTCGCCGTGGACCAGCCCTTCATGCCTGGTTTAGAGAGGGGCGAGAACAAAGGCTTTGCGATAGGGGGCCTCCAAGGGTTTAACTAACCACGGCAGTATGCTCGAAGGACTATGGATCGTGTTCCTCGGGACGAGTACTACCTTCGCATCGCCGCAGACGTGGCGGGAAGGAGCACCTGTTTCCGGCGGCAGATCGGCGCCGTCGTCGTCAACGGGGATGTTATCGTCAGCACAGGCTACAACGGCAACCCTCGGGCCATGCCCCACTGCGCAGAGATCGGTTGCATCAGAGATGAACTGAAGATCCCCTCGGGGGACCGGATGGAGATTTGCACCGGCGTTCACTCGGAGATGAACGCCCTCCTGTTCGCAGGCAAAGAGGCTCGAGGGGGCGTGTTGTACTCAACCATCGTGCCCTGCAACACCTGTGCCAAGATGATCATCAACGCGGGGATAAAGCGGGTTGTCTATGCCGAGGGTTACCCAGACAAGATGGGGCTCGTGCTGCTTGAGGAGGCTGGCATCCCCGTAGAAAGATTGCCCATCGAACTGGAAGCTCCCCTCTCGCGGTCTGAGAGAGAGACTCAGGAAATCATCGAGGCCGGTTTTGACCTCTCGATAGAGGAGATGCGGGACGCCTTGGCCCGCAAGGAGCAGTTGATGGCCCAGATTGCCGCGGGCAAGAAGAGCATGACGGAGGTGGCGGCCGACATTATCCAGGAGAGGGTAGCCAACCTCAAGGGAAAGAAGAAGGAAGGCTAGTCCCGGCCAATTCTCCTGGGAGTTGCCGGCGTGGGCGAGATGGGTCCTACGCGCCCGTCCCCACAGGTCGGAACTTATAGCCGTAGCGAACGACGCCCTCCTGGCGATACACTCTCCGCAGGACGAACTCGACTGGCATACCGATGTTCACATCGCCAGGCACGCAATCCGTCAACTGGGTCACGATCCTCGGTCCCTCCTCCAGCTCGACCAAGGCGACG
>CAYFZX010000026.1:2487-7189 GCA_964347795.1 uncultured Methanomassiliicoccales archaeon | reverse complement strand
CTCCACGAAGTCCAGGCAGGACAACAAGGCCTCGCCGGATGCGTTGGTGGAACCGGTGAAATCCGCCTTCTTGGCGGTTTGCAGACCCAAGGCCGTGACAAGAGTCGTCGAGAGCGGGGGTCCCGCGACGGTCGCGGCGACCACGTATCCCACATCTCCATTCCGAGGTAGGCTCGAAGCGGCCTGGAATCCCATCGTCACTTCGTCCTCGTCGTAGCCGGCCACGGTCTTCTCTCGGATGCCCCGGCCTGCGAAGTACCCCAGGGATTCGTGGTACGCCTCCGCCTTGATGCTGTACCGCGGAAAGTAGTAGCTCAAGGCCTCGATTCCGACCACGGGATCACCGGGAGAAGATGTGAACAGCGATGGTGGCGCCGGAGCCTCCCACGTTATGGGTGAGGGCGACCTCCGCACGGGACACCTGTCGCTCCTTCCCCACCTCGCCTCGCAGTTGCTCGAAAACTTCCACGACCTGGCCTGCCCCCGTAGCCCCTAGCGGGTGACCCTTGGCCTTCAGCCCGCCGCTGGCGTTGACAGCGACATCCCCACCGATTTCAGTCCGTCCATCGAGGGTCCATGGGCCCCCTTCCCCCTTGGGGCAGAACCCGAGGTCTTCCAAGGCTATAATCTCCCCGATGGTGAAGGCGTCGTGGAGCTCCGCCAGGTCCACGTCTTTGGGTTCGAGACGTGCCTGGCGAAAGGCCTCCTTCCCTGCCTGGACAGTCCCAGGGACCGCGGTAATGTCCTCCCGATCGTGGAGGGCGAGAAACTCACTTGACCCAGCGGAGGCCTGGACGTAGACAGGTGCGTCGGTGAACTCCCTGGCGATCTCACCTCGAGCCAGTAGCAAGGCCGTGGCGCCGTCGGAGACGGGGCAGCTATCGAAGAGCGTTAGGGGATGTGCTAGCATAGGGGCGCTCAGGACTGCCTCCAGCGTGATGGTCCTCTGGAAGTGGGCCTTGGGGTTGCGGGCCCCGTACCCGTGGTTCTTGACTGCCACCTGGGCCAGCGCCTCCCGTTTGGTGCCGTACTCGTGCATGTGACGCGAGGCCATGAGGGCGTAGAGGCCAGAGAAAGTAGAACCCGCCAGTCGTTCCCATTCCGTGTCCCCACTAACGCCGAGCCAGTATCGTTGACGATCCGCGGGGAGGTCGGTCATCTTCTCCACCCCCGCCACCAGGGCCACATCCACCAGGCCACTTCTCAAGGCGAAACAAGCATCGCGCAGGGCGTAGGAGCTGGAGGAGCAAGCGTTCTCCACACGGCGGGAGGGGACGTGGACCAGACCGACCTGTTCAGTCATGAGGGCCGCCAGGTTGCCAAGTTGTCCGCCCCCGAAGGCCATGCCCCCCACGAAGGCCTCCTTGATTTGACCCAGGTCCATGCCCCTGTCCACGCTGTCTAGGGCCTCGAAGAATGCCTGGGCAAAGAGGGCTTTCATGCCTTCCTGCAGAACACCGAAGCGGGACTGGCCCGCCCCTACAATGGCCACATCTTCGGCCATGGCGGCTCTAATGATTCTCCCCAATTTGAAGGCTTCTTAGGTTTCCTCGAGGACCCCGGATAGCCACCGCTCGGCCCAAGGAGTGAGGGTCTCCGGCAGCGGCCTCACCCGAGCCTCCCTGAGAATGTCGGCCAAGCCGCCCCGTTCCCGTGGATACATGCCCTCCTCTGAGGCCAAGCGGGTGAACCACTCCACACCGAAAGCCCGATCAACTGCCGCAAGCGAGAGGGCGCGCTTCGACCCATCGGAGATGCCAGGATGCCGCAAGACTAGCAGGAAGAGTTCCCTGACGTCCTCGGCCCCCAGGCGAGGTGAAGACAGCAGCAAGTACGCATACAGGAGCTTCAAGGCCTCCTCGAAGTCCGCAGCAAGGACGTCAAGGAGGTTGTCCCTCAGGACTTGCATCGGTCCCTCCGCACCCCTCTTGGGGTCTAGGTAGAGAGCGTAGATCGTGTGAAGAAGGTGATATTCGATGAAATCGTCCTGCGTCCACAGGAAGCGACCCGCTTCCTGAAGGGAGGGGGGCACCTTGTCCGCCGTCATGAAGACCTCGTCCTCCGTGTCCGGAAGCGGTATAATGTCAAAGAGGTTCTGGCACGCCCTCCGCTTTGTTCCCCGTGAGATGTCAGGATGGGAGATGAGGAGGGAGGTCAGTCGGCCGAAGAGCTCAGAAGATGGGACCGCTGCTTCATCAGGATATGAGCGTAGGACCGAGGACACGCACTGGTGGAACGCCCTTGCCTCCTCTTTCTCCACTTTGAGGATGGTGACGAGCTCCCCCTCCATGTCCTGAGACAACAGTGTCTGATGGCACCCCCCCTACTTCTCCCTTGGCAGGGAAGCCTCATATGTGCGAGGTCATTCTCCGACCATGTTCTACGCGGCCAATACGGCCATCATCGTAGGCGACGTGACAGTAGAGAAGGACGTGAGCCTCTGGCACTACACCGTATTGCGGGGGGACTTTGAGGCCATCTGGGTGGGAGAGGCCACTAACCTGCAGGACGGAGCTGTGATCCATGCTGACCTTCGATGTCCAACGAGCGTCGGCAGGAGGGTAACGGTGGGTCACGGTGCCATCATCCATGCCTGCGAGGTAGGAGACGACTGCATCATCGGAATGAACTCCGTCCTTTCCAGCAGGTCGCTCGTTGGGAAGGGGTCGATTGTCGCGCCTGGAGCGGTGATTCCTGAGGGAAGGGAGTTCCCTCCGGAAAGCCTCCTTGCAGGCGTCCCAGCACAGGTCATCAGGCACCTGGACGAGGCCGATAACGTGCGCATAGAGGCCAGCTGGCGTGCCTACGTGGAGTTGGCTCAGAAGAGCCTCGAGAGAAGAGCGGAGCTGAAGGGCAGCCCCGAGGCCAGGACAAAGGTCAGCTTCTTGGAGGACGCGGAGCCATAGGGTCGAGTTCACCGGAAAAGCTTCAGCGCGTTGCCTTCTAGAATCATTCTCTTGGCTTTCTTCGCAATGGGGAGAGAGAGGAAGTCATCGATGTTGCTTCTCATTCCAGGGACCATAGGGCCCGGCCAGTCCGAGCCGAACAAGGTTCTTTGGGAGATGTCCTCCAGTCTCGGGAAGTAGTCCAGTAGTCTCTTGGGCGGGATGCTCGAGATGTCGAAGTACATGTTCTCATGTCGCCTCAGGAGGAAGAAGGCTTCATCAGTCCAGAAAGGACGACCACCGTGGGCCATGATGATATTGAGCCTCGGGAAGTCGATGGCGACGTCATCGAGGGCGAGGGGATTCCCATAACGGACCCTGGCCCGGGGGAAGATGGAAGTGCCCGTGTGGACCATGACTGGCAGACCGGCATCCTCTGCCATTGAGTACACGGTCTCGAGACCCTTGGGGCCCCCCGTCAGATACCCATTGGGGTAGAGCAGCTGATGTGGCGGATGTATCTTTAGGGCACGAACCTCATGCTTGGAGATGAGGTCCTCCATCTTCTCCTCCACATCGTCCCGCCTGGGATCAACGCCTCCAAAGGATAGGAGACGATCTGGATATTCCTTCGAGTATTCCGAGACAAACGCATTGACCTCCTCCGTGAAGCCGATGACCTCCTCAGAGACATAGTTAATGAGAGCTGCCCGCCAAACCCCCTCCCGATCCAGATGCTCCACGAACTTCGAGGGGTTGTGGATGAGCTCTAGGACGAAATCGAAGTCTCTCTTGCCCAGCCGAAGCATCTGGACGGCCTCGGGTCTCACCATCTCGAGGGGCTGAATGTGGACGTGGATATCGGTGACCTTCCAGCCTTCAAACATCATGCCATGCGCATTGAGGTTCGCATGATAACGCTTTGGCTAGCTGGTGGAGAGCCTTCTCCAACAGCGTGATTCGGCAACGTCGCGGATTCCTCACTCCGCCTTGTACTGGAAAATCTCCACGTAGATTCCATCAGGATCCTGAATGTAGGCCCAGCGGGCGTGTTCGCTCTCGATGGGACCCATGACCATGGGATAGCCCTTCCCATCAAGATACGCAAGGGTGGCGTCGAGGTCTTCCGTGTGGAAGGCCAGGTGGTCTAACTCCTCCCCCGTCTGGTAGGGCCCCGCCACAGGACTGTCCTCGTCATACCAGTTGATCTCCAGGCTGTGCGGCGACCCCTCGCTCTTCAGAACGGCGAACTCTCCCTTGTGCTCCGGCGCCTTGATCCGATCCAGGATCGTCATGCCCATAACCTGAGTGTAGAACTCCAGAGAGCGGTCCAAGTCCCGCGTTCGGATTCCTGTATAGATGAATGTCAGATCCATTGCACTGCCCCCCGATGACCAAGGGGGCCGCTGCCATAAACCTGCCGGGGGGGAAGATCGATCTGTACAGGAAGGCATTAATGGTGAGGGCTCGTAGAGCCAAGCGATCCAGGTGCCTTACTGGGAATGCAAGGTGTGTCGACAGAGGCTTCCTACCTGGCCCCAGGCCCGGGAGCACCTTTACACTACACACAACGAGGAGGTAATGGGACTCCTGGGCGAGAGCATGATACCAGAGATGATGCTCCTGGAGAAGCACCTCGAGGACCGTTGACAGCTTTCACTAATTCCCCTTGAAGCTCGGCTTTCTCTTCTCCAGGAAGGCCCTGATGCCCTCCTCCTTGTCCTCGGTGGAGAAGAGAAGGGAGAAGAGGGCCGATTCGTACTCCAACCCGGCATCCAGGTTCATCTCGGCTGCTGCCCGAACCGCCTTCTTCGCCA
>CAYFZX010000026.1:0-2387 GCA_964347795.1 uncultured Methanomassiliicoccales archaeon | reverse complement strand
GGCTGGCCGATCTTGGAACTCTCGGAGGCCGTCCTGATGTCACAGGCAAGGGCAAGCTCACATCCTCCTCCGAGGCAGTATCCGCCTATCATGGCAATGACGGGTTTCGGGAAGGACGCCACGCGTTCGTAGAAGGCGAGCTGTCGACGATCCGCCCGCTGCTCCATGGGACGGATTCCGTCGAACTCCTTGATGTCTGCCCCGGCGACAAAGGCCTTCTCGCCTGCACCCCGGAAGATGACGACCCGAATGACCTCGTCACCTTCCAGCTCTTGCAGGGCGGCGAGGACCTCCTCCTTCGTCTTGCGGTTCATGGCGTTCAGCACCTGAGGCCGGTTGAACGTGATGAGAGCCAATGCCCCTTCCCTGTCTACCAGGATGTTTTCGTACATCGTCGATCGATGATGCCCGGGAAGGTAATAGCTTTGTCTCAGACCTGGAACCGGAACCACGACCGACCGTCCGCTAGCCTCTCAACCTTGAGCTTCACCGGCTGCCCGATTCGCAAATCCTCGTAGCTGGCTCCGTCTATCTTCGTGAGGACGCTAAGGTCAGAGCCTTTGAGTGCCACGATTCCCACAACGAAGGGTACCTCATCTTCCATCCCCGTGGGAGCTCCCGCTAGCACAGCAGTGAAGGCGTGGATCTCCCCCTCAGTGGGGAGGTCTATCCAATCCATCTCCTCGGCGTTGCAGTGGGGGCAGACGACTCTTGGCTGCCATAGAACCTCGCCGCAGGCCGTACACTGCGTTGTCGTGAGCCGCCCCTCCTTCAAGTGCTTGAAGAAGGGGTGGATCCGAGTGTGCTCCTCCTCCTGGAGGGCGTAGAAGTCAAGGAGATACGGCACCTTCCTCTCTTCCTGGCCCATCTCATCCCCCCTCCATCAAGAAGCCCTCCTGAGTACGACCGCCCCGTGGTTGTTGGCATTCCCGCTAAGGTTGTGACAGAGGGCCCATTCTCCGCCGACATACCTCTCTCGAGGCACCTGGGCCTTGAACTGCTGCACGACCTCCACGACCTGAGCGACTCCAGTAGCACCCAGGGGATGCCCACACCCGAGGAGGCCACCCCGAGTGTTTATCGGTAGCGTGCCACCGATCTCCGACTGACCATCCTCGATGAACCGACCACCCTGTCCTTTCTCACAGAGGCCCAACTCTTCGTATTCGATGATCTCCGAGATCGTGAAGCAATCGTGGACCTCCGCCAGGTCCAGGTCGCCCACGGCAACGCCGGCCATCTTCAGGGCATCCCCCACGGCCTTCCGCATCGCTGGCCATGAGGTCAACGAGGGGAGGTTCACCGTCAGGTTGCCGTTCGCCGCCTGACCCAGCCCCTCTACGTAAACGGGTGTGTCCGTCAGTGTCCTCGCCCTGTCTCCATGGGCAAGGAGCACCGCGGCCGCCCCATCGGTAATTCCCGAGCAGTCCAGGAGACGCAGAGGGGGGGCAATCATGAAGGAGGTCAGGACGTGTTCCATCGAAACCTCCTTCGGGAAGTGGGCGAACGGGTTCGTGGCGGAGAAACGGTGGTTTTTTACCGACACCATAGCCAGCTGTTCCTGGGTGGTCCCGTACTCGTGCATATGTCTTTGGGCCACCATGGCGAAGTAGGGTGGCGCCGTCATGCCATTGACTCCCTCCCACTCCCTGTCGAGGACACAGGCCATGCTCGTCTGGGTCTCGGCCATGTCTGGAGTGTTCATCTTTTCCAGGCCCACCACGAGGGCGACGTCGCTCAATCCGGTGGCGATCGCCATGTACGCCATCTTGAGGGCCGATTGGCCGGAGACACAGGCCAGCTCGGTCCGGGCGAGCATCCTGGTGGGGTTCACGCCCAGCTGTTCCGCCACCAGGGGGGCGACGTAGCTCTGAAAGGCGAGACGTTCGGCCAGAGCGCTCCCAACGAAGAGGCTATCCACCTCTCTTCGGGGAACGTTACTCACATCATCAAAGAGGGCCTTCCCTGCTTCCTGGGCCAACTCCTTCAGCGTGGCGCTTCGTACGCCCCACTTGCACAAGCCCGTCCCAACAACCGCAACCCTTCGCATAGGCCTCACACCGAGGTAGGCCCAGGCTCCTAAAATACTGCACGGCTCCCAGGTCTATCACCTCGTACCCTATGGATTGCCCTGGGTTCACCGCTCCAGTCCAGCCACGGGGCAGCCATACCTGAAGGCTGTGGCAAGGAGTTATGGCTGCAGCTCCCGTCCGAGGGACCTAGACCCGCTTCTCCAAGACGGTGAACTGACTCCTGTCAAACTCCAGGGCCTTGAAGTAGGTGATGAGGTCGCCGGAGTCCCAGGGGACCAAGGTCCTGAGCCGCCTGATGCCTCTCTCTCGAAGCCTTTCCACGAAGGTCTCGCCGAGCATCTTGCCGATGCCCTG
>CAYFZX010000025.1:18368-19650 GCA_964347795.1 uncultured Methanomassiliicoccales archaeon | reverse complement strand
ATCATCGAGATGTTCCTCTCCATTCAGGGTGAGGGCGTCCACGTAGGCAAGCCCACGTTCTTCATCAGGACGGCCCTCTGCAACCTGAGGTGTTCCTGGTGCTTACCCGGAGACGTCTGCGTCACGACGTCCGGCGGCCGAGCGAGGCGAATTGTGGACGTCCGGGTGGGAGACAAGGTCTTGGCTTACGACCCCTCGGAACAGAAGCCACGCTATACACGGGTCGAGGCCACTCACGAGAGACTCAGGGGCGACCTCCTCAACCTCACTTTCGAGAGCGGTCATGAACTGACCCTGACATCGGAGCACCCACTCTACACGGGCATGGGTTGGAGGCTCGGAGGGGACCTCACGGTCGAGGACCGTGTTCTGGTACTGGACCGGCAGATGGGGGCCTCGTGGGCTCGGGTTTCGCAGATCGAGACCCGGCCCGGCGTGTCCAAGGTCTACAATCTTACCTGTTCTCCCTATCAGAGTTTCTTCGCAAACAACGTTCTGACCCACAACTGCGACACCGCCTACTCCTGGGAGAGAGGCGTGGCAATGAGCGTGGAGGAGATCATGAAGGAGGTCCGAAAGCAAGGGGCGACGAGCATCTGTCTGACGGGGGGTGAACCCCTCCTGTGGGACGATTCCCGAGAACTCGTCCACGAACTCATCGGCAACGGCTATGACGTAGTGATCGAGACAAGTGGGTCACTCTCCATCAAGGACGTACCAAGAGACGGCAGCGTCTGTATCAGCATGGATGTCAAGTGCCCATCCTCCGGCATGGAAGACAAGATGGACTTCGAGAACATCCAATACTTGCGACCAGGAGACCAGCTGAAGTTCGTCATCGCAGACGAGACAGACTATGAGTACGCTCGGGAGGTGCTTCGGAAACACGAACCGCCGTGTGACGTCGTCTTCCAGCCGGAGGGTGGTCGCGATCTCCTCCCCCTCGGGAACTGGGTGCTGAGGGACAACCTTCGCGTGAGGGTCTTGCCTCAGCTGCACAAGCTGATATGGCCTGAGAAGGCTCGAGGCGTTTAACCTGAGCGCCGAGGAAGTTTCATTACCCACCCTCCGATGGCCTCTTCGTGCGGTATGAGTTTCTCGAGCACACCGCCGATGTCGGCGTGAAGGCGTATGGCAAAACTCTCGAGGACATCTTCTCCAACGCCGCCCTGGGGATGTTTGACCTCATGACCGACGTCGAGCTCGTGGAACCGAGAGGCGAGTTGGAGGTCCTTGTAGACTCTCAAGACGCGGAGTCGCTTCTCGTCGACTGGCTCGCGGA
>CAYFZX010000025.1:12979-18268 GCA_964347795.1 uncultured Methanomassiliicoccales archaeon | reverse complement strand
AGCGCCATCGCGCATCCCATTCAGGGCCTCATCAAGTACCACGGATTGGCCGACGAAACCCTGAGGCTTCCCTTCCACGACTCCATATCGGTCTGCACGGCGCCTCTAGTCTCCCACACGACGGTCGCCTTCGGAGACTATGAGGACGACTCGCTCGAGTTGGACGGGAGTCCGATCCACGGTCGTCCCCTGGAGAGAGCCACGGGAATCCTACAGGAGGTTCGCCGCCGAGCCAAGACGAGCCAGAGGGCCAGGGTGGTGTCCACGAACAGCTTCCCCACCAATGTTGGCCTCGGCGCCTCCGCCTCGGGGTTTGCCGCCCTAGCTCTTGCGGCCACCGAGGCTGCGGGTCTGGATCTATCCCTCGAGGAGGTCTCAACCATCGCCCGCCGCGGGGCCGGATCCGCGTCTCGAGCCGTTACAGGCGCCTTCTCCAAATGGCGACTGGGGACGACGGACGAGGAATCCTACGCCTTCCAGTTGGCCTCTGAGGAGCTCCAGATGGGCATCATTGTTGCGCTCGTGGAAGCATATAAGGACACCGAGGCTGCGCACCGCGAAGTCCTTGGCTCTCCCTTTTTCAACGCTCGCCTCGCGGAAATTCCCAAGATGTTGGCCGAGATGGAGCTAGCCATCAGAGGGGGGGATATAGGGAAGATATGTCAGCTAGCCGAAAGGGATACTCTGATGCTCCACGGAATGACCATGACAGGACCCAAGGAGTTGCTTCTTTGGACGCCGGAGACTCTCACCGTCATCATGGCCGTCCGGAGAATGAGGGAGGAAGGCATCCCGGCCTTCTTTTCCATCGACACCGGGGCGACCGTCTACGTGAATACACTGCCTGAGAAGATCGAGGAGGTCGAGGCCAGAATCGCGGAGTTGGGTATTGATACGATTACGTGCTGGGTCGGTGGACCTGCCAAGGTCCTCGACGACCACCTCTTCTGAAGCCCGGGGATAGTTTAAAGGTCGGCAAGCCCAGTGTCGCACCGGTCCCATTGCCCCTCTGGTCCCGCTCGCTGAAGCTGGGATTCCTGAAGGTGAAGGCAGCGCTACCGCTGATGCTCCTGCCTCTCGCCGTCGATGCCATACTACTCTCCCTCAACCCGGCGCTCATTCCAGGGGAACCTTCGGCTGAGTTTACCACGCCCATGCCCTTTCCCTCCCTCTCTCAAATTACGGGGCAGCCCCTGGGGGCCCTGCCCTTTCTCCCACTCTATCCCCCGTGGGAACTGGGCCAATTCACCACCCCCGTCCTTCTGGCATTCCTGGGCATCCTGTCCTTCCTGACGGCGGGTTACCTCGGGGCCTTGGAGGCCGTCAGGGTAGGTGGATCGCTCCGCACCTTCCTGAGGAGGGCCGTCAGCCTATTCACCAGGATGTTCGCCTTCAACGCCCTCATCGCCGTGGTCGTCCTGGTCCAGGTACCCTTCCTGATGGGATATCCGTCTGGGGTCCTGGTATCCGTCTTCGTCCTAGGGGCGCTTCTCATCATCCTCTACTTCCTCTTTCTCACGCCCTTCTCCATAGCGGTGGACGATCTCCACCTCGGTCTCGCAGTGCGAAGGAGCGTAGAACTGGCCTACCAGGGCTGGAGGGATGTGCTGCCCTACTGCCTGGCCTACGCTGGCGCTACCGCCCTCGCATCGGCCGCCGTTCTTCTCCTGCTGACGACCCTTCCGCTAGTCCTCGGAATCCTCCTATCCGCAGGCTTATACGGCGCCCTGGGGACCGCTCTCGTCATCTCCTCGCTCTACCTGTACGAGGGGCTCGTCCCCAAGGAGCCCCTTCCCGCCGAGGCACCCGCTCCGGTGCTGGCGGAAGAGGCGGTACCTTCCTAGCCAAAGGATTTATCTTCGGGGCTGCTAGGCCCTCCCGGTGAAGCTCGTCATCCTTGGTCCGCCCGGCGCCGGCAAGGGCACCCAGGCCGCGAAGCTCTCGGAGGAACTCTCTCTGCCTAGGATCGTCACCGGTGATATGCTCCGGCTCGAAGTCGCGGGTGCTACTGCCCTCGGGAAGCGCGCTGAGGAATACATGGGGAAGGGGTTGCTCGTCCCTGACCAACTGATCGTCGAGATGATTCGCAAGAGACTGTCCCAGGAGGACGCAAGGGACGGATTCATTCTGGACGGCTTCCCCCGGAACGTGGAGCAGGCCGATGCCTTTGAAGGGATGAGCGATGTCGATGCTGTAGTCTATCTGAACGTCAGCGAGGAGGAAGTGGTGGAGAGGTTTTCGGGGAGGCGGGCCTGCTCTCAATGCCAAGCGATCTACCACGTGAGGGCCCGTCCTCCTCAAGTCGGTGGCAGGTGTGATAGGTGTGGCGGGGAGATTCGCCAGCGGGTCGACGACCGGGAGGATGTGGTCAGGCAGCGGTTCCAAACGTACAGACAGAAGACGGAGCCGTTGGTGGAGTACTACCAGAGAAGATCCCTCCTCGTGGAGGTGAACGGGTCGGGAACCATCGCGGAGGTCCATGGCAATATCAAGGCCGCCCTGGCGTCGCGGGGCTTGCTGTGATGTCTCAGGCTGCTCCTCACGCGACCCAGGCAAGCATCTTCATATGAAGAGCCGTTGTACCTGGAGGCGGGGCCGATAGGGTAGCTTGGATATCCCAAGGGCCTGCGGAGCCCTAAACCCGGGTTCAAATCCCGGTCGGCCCGCTTTCGCCTCGCTATTTCCTCGCCACGGCAATCAACCGATTGTCATCGATCGATAGGGGTTTGAGGTCCCAACCGCTGAAGACCTCCACCTCTCTCCATCCAGCCCTCTTCAAGGCGGCGCTCAACTCGTGAGGGCTGTATACTCTGTGAGATATGTCCAGGGTGAGCGCGTGTTCTAGATCACGGTCCTTGCTTCGGTAGAAGGTCCAATGACTTCGGATGCGCGAGCTCTCCATGTCGAGCGCTCGATGCTCCGTGTAGGTGACGTCCCCGAACGACTCCACACTCGTGGTCTCAAAATGCTTGATGATGTAGTCACGATTGGTCGTCTCCATGACTAGGACCCCCTTGGTGCGGGCCAAATCGTGAAACTGTCGAAGGATCGATAGATCAGTCTCGTCGTCCCAGTAGCCGATGGAGGTGAATACGTTGATAATGGCATCGAAGGGCCGCTCGTCCTTGAGGAGTTCTCCCACCTGGCGGATATCTCCCACGCGAAGGGTAAGGCGAGTCCTGACGCCAAGTTCCTTGGCGAGCTGCGACGCACGATCCACGTACTGAGGGACGAATTCGATGCCGACGACATGCCACCCCAATGAGGCAAGGTGAGTAGCGTGCCGACCTATCCCGCAGGGGGCGTCGAGAATTCTCCCTCCCCTTCCGACGCCGTATTTGAGGAGTATCTGCTCCAGTCTGAGTGTCTGGGCCTTTGCGTACTTGAGCCCCGCTTCATGGACTGCCAGGAAGAGATCGGGGTTTTCCAAGAACAGCTTGTGGGTCCAGTGATCATCCTTCACGATGGCCGAATAGGGGCATATCCATAAAGGAATGATGGCCGCAAGGCGGCTCGAACGCGAGACCGTCAGTCCTCGAATTCGAGGCGAGACTTGTCCTCGTAGTCTACCTCAACGGGCACACCGAAGATGTGGCTGATATTCTGGAACGGGTGCCTCCCTCCGACTGTCACGCGGCCGAAATCCTCGTCGGTCATGGTGTCCTGAACCAGTCGATAGAGCTTAGATCCCAGAATGAGACGTCGAGCGCCGCCTCGGTCCCTGATGGCATTCTCGAGGAAGTCCAGGATGTTCTCGTTCTTCTTCATGCCATGCGGGAAGTCAACCACAGCACTCCCTCAACCAAGCCATTCATCCTCAGGGGCCGAGCGAGAAGCCTTGCCGCACTGGGGACACCGAAACTCCCCCGCCTCCCCAGACCACTCGAAAGGGCCTTCATAGCTGCAGAACTCGCACAGGCCCCCGAATACCGCGCCTTCTTCAGCCACCGTGAACCACCTATGGGTCTCTGGCTTATAAACGAAGACAGCCCGCCCGGAGGCGGGTTGGTGATAAGGCCAGACAACGATATAAATAGGGTAAGGCCCATTAATACCGCAGATGCAGCTGAGGGCGGGAGAACTCTATGGGATGACCATTGTTTCTCGAGACGCGTGGCAATTGGGCAAGGTCCACATCGCCTACGTCTCTCACGACTGGAACATCCCCGCCCTGGAGATTCGCCCTGAGAGGAAGTTCGCGGACATCCTCGGTCTCCGGACTCGCAAGGAGCGCGAACGCTGCCTCCTCAGTACGGAATCCGTTGGCTCGGTAGGGAATTTCGTGTTGCTCCGGGCTCCGGTCAACAAGATGGCCGACTACATGATACACCAGGACAGGCGCCCCATGGCCCTCCCGTGGGTTCTATGGATGCCCGTCGTATCACATGACGGAGAGGACTTGGGCATCGTCGAGGACGCGTATATCGACACGGACCTGTGGAAGGTGGACACCCTCGCATTCATGATGGACAGGAAGCCCTATCAGAAGCTGAGGACTCTGAATCCCTCCCGGACCAAGAGGAGGCTGGATATCCCCAGCAGCCTCGCGATCCTGGGTGACGTGATCCTGCTAAAGGTGAGGACCATGGAACTCAACAGCTATCTCAGAGGAGAGGCTTCTCAAGAGGTTTCCCCGAGCGGTTCCCCAGAGAAAGCCTAGTCGGTAGAGACGACGGCTGGTTGCTACCCTAGGACTCCCAGCGCGGCCAGCTTCTCCGGCAGATAGGTTTCCGTGACGAAGTCGAGGCCGTACTTCGCCAGCGCCTGTTGTTCCGCCTTCTTTCCGATATCTAGCATGAGGGTCACCTCGTCCTTCCAGAAGGGGTCATTGAAACGTGGATCACTCCGAATGTCTTGGAGAGCCTTCACGTCCTGGGGCGATAGATCGTCGCTGGGCAGCCTGTAGTTTAGAATGTCCGATGCTGTGATTCCCAAGAAGCTTGCAGTGGGTGTGGCAAGGTATTCGGATATGTGCGCGGTCTTGATGGCGCCATAGGCAATGGAAGCATAGATCCGGAAGGACCACGGGTCCCCGTCACAGAACGTGACACAGTCCAGGCCCATGTTCTCGCTGAGCCGCTTGAGGAACCTCCTCGTGGCCCGAGCTGGCTGGCCCTTGACGTGGACCAGGATTGCCCTTGCGTCCTCGTCAAAACGGTTCTCCACCAAGCGGTCGAACATTCCACCGGTCTCGACGGCTAGGACGAAGTCGGCGTCGCAATCCAAGAGCCTCAACTTCTCCTCCTCCACGTTGAATGGGATCCCGTAGCCAGAGTCTCCCACATCGTC
>CAYFZX010000025.1:0-12879 GCA_964347795.1 uncultured Methanomassiliicoccales archaeon | reverse complement strand
AGGGTGAAACTCTTGCCCCGGGAGGTATAGTTGTGGACGGCGACCCTCACTCGATAGCGGCCTCCTTCATAGGCCACCTGGTCGTCGATCCAAACCACGTTCATTATCTTGGTGATCGTTCGAGTGATATCGGGCACGGGACGGTTAACAATGCTGGCACTCTCCTCCGCCATTCGGGGGAGAATAGTCCGAACGATCTCGAATTTCTCCACCGTCTTGGCCCTCCTAACCTTCTTGTTCATGTGGGACTTGAGACGCCTTCCGCACTCCCTCAGGGCCAGGGTGACTTCGCCAACAATCACCGGGACGGGTGCGATGGCCTCCTTCGACTCCGAAGTGAAGGGGACCTTGGTGGAACACACGTGGACGAGTACGATGGCGGGACCGTAAGGAATCCCCTTGCCCCCGCGCTGCTCCAGACCATACCGTCTCCAGTCCACAGACTCGATGGCCTGAGTGCAGGCACACGCTCCCTGCTGGTAGAGAAGTGGCACTCGGTTGGCATACCTCAGGATCTCCACCGGTTGGTCAGAGGGCAAGTTGCCGCCGTACACGATGCCCACCTCGGCCTGGAATGGATGACCTTCGTGAACCGATGGGGATCGGGTGATGGGAGGACAGTAAAACTCTGGCCGGAAAGAGCCTGTGACATTTCTTAGACCCTTCCGGATCAGAAGCTCGCCAATGGGGGAAAGGCAGTCCGTCGGCGGGGCCATGATTCTGACCTGCTGGAAAGCCTCAAGGAGCCTCTTGGCGCTGACAAGCTTCAGGGAACGAGGTCGGAGGTCCTCCGATAGCTCAGCCTTTCGACAGAGACTCTTCGCAACCCTGGCACTGATTCGGCTGAATTCCTGCTGGAGGAACGAGCTGAGCTTTCGTGCCTTGGTTTCCTTCGCCATCTGCAGAAGGGTTCCCAACTCGACACCTTGGGGGTGGGGCTTCACCTCTACGGGTTCCTTGGGCAGCTCCGTCGAGGCCCTCTCAAACACGATTGGTCGGTCGTCGGGCGGTCGATATGTAATCTGTGCGTAGGGATTGACGATGGCCGTGGCCCTGAGGTACTCCTTCAGAGACTGCTTGCCGTTGACATATCGCCCCCGCAGGTGAATCTCAATCCTCGTCCCACAGGGCTTGTCCCACAACACGAACTCCTCCCGGACCACGTGGGGCCGGTTCTTCTTGGTGTCTATGAGGAGGTCGATCTCGTAGGCAACGTCGTCCCGGGAGGTTTTGGAGCGTATGACGGCTGGCTTGCCTGTTGTGGTCTGGCCGTACAGAATGGCTCCTGAAATGCCGAGGCCCTGCTGACCTCTGGTCTGTGACCATGTGTGAAAGCGAGAACCGTAGAGAAGTTTGCCGAATACCTTCGGGACTTGACGCTTGACGATTCCTGGGCCGTTGTCCTCCACCACGAGCTTATACTCGTCGTCCTCCACCCTCTCAGCCTGGACGATGAGTTCCGGCAGGACCTCATACTCCTGGCAGGCATCTAGAGCGTTGTCGACCGCTTCCTTCGCGGACGTGAGGAGGGCCCTCGTCGGGGAGTCGAAACCGAGGATGTGCTTGTTCCTCTCGAAGAACTCGGAGACAGATATCTCTCGCTGCTTCTTGGCGAGGCGTTCAGCAACGGACACGGAGGGCATCCCATCCCCTTGAGATGCCGCTGTATCAGAGGCTCGTCTTATTAACCTTTTTGAAGTCTTGGACAATCCCATCCGCCTCTGGTTGTAGATATAAAAGGCTCCTCTCGGGGGATGACTGAAACTGGTAGGCCTGGCTCTCGAGGCGACGACAGGTGCGATAAGGTTATTATAACCTGGCTCCGTAGGATTGGACTCCTGGTGATCTGACGAAGCTCGCGGTCGTGGCTATAGGTGGGAACATCATTGCGCCCCCGCAACGGCCTCCTCATTGGGAGCAACAGATCTCGGCCGCTCAGAGCATCGCCCCCCGCATCCTGAGACTCAGAGATCGGGGCTTCAGGCTTGTCCTGACCCATGGCAACGGCCCCCAGGTAGGGGCCATTCTGCTTCAGAATGAGACAGCCGCCGCCACCGTCCCACCAAATCCCCTCGACGTGTGTGTCGCGCAATCTCAAGCCCAAATAGGCTACTCCCTCCAGATCGCCTTCCAAGACGAGCTGAGGCGGAGGGGAGCAGTGGGAACCGTTGTGCCCTTTGTCACCATGGTATTGGTTGACCCTGAGGACAAGGCCTTCGCGAGCCCCTCGAAACCCATCGGCCCCCTGTACCATGGAAAACGGGCTGCAGAACTCAGAACCCTCGGATGGAACTTGGTGGAAGACACCAGGGGAGGGTATCGGCGGGTGGTTCCCTCCCCGATGCCCCTGGAGGTCATTGGAGCTGACTTTCTCCGCGAAACCCTTGCCGGGAATGCCGCAATTCTGATTGCGGCGGGGGGAGGAGGCATTCCCGTCGTCCACGATGCTGACGGGTTGCGAGGGATCGAGGCCGTAATCGACAAAGACCTGACCTCCGAGCTGTTGGCGTCCCACCTCGACGCGGAACTTCTTGTCATGTTGACGGACGTCCCTTCCGTTTACCTGCGATTTGGAACCAAGGATCAGGAACCGCTGAGGAAGCTGTCGGCAGAGGAGGCCGCGGCGTACCTGAAGACGGGGGAGTTCCCCCCTGGCAGCATGGGGCCGAAGGTTCAGGCAGCCATCCGCTTCCTCGAAGGAGGAGGATCCAGGGTCATCATCACGGACCTCGATGGCCTGGAACTCGCGCTGGAGGGAGCGGCGGGAACGAGCATCATCCCTTGAAGCCGAGATGCACCAACACCAACAGAGATTTCTGACAGGTAGCAGTTGGAGAGTCGTTGACATCCACGGAGGACCGGATCAAGGAAATAGAGGAGGAGCTGCGAAGAACCCCCCACAACAAGGCCACCGAGAAGCATATTGCGAGGCTCAAGGCGAGGTTGGCAAAACTCCGGGAAATCTCCAGGAAGCCCAAGAAGGCCAGGACAACCAAGGCCTTGAGGAAGTCGGGTGACGCCACGGTCGCCCTGGTCGGACTACCCAGCGTGGGAAAGAGCACTCTTCTCAACCGGATCACGGAAGCCAAAAGCCGCGTTGGCGACTACGATTTCACAACACTAGCAGCAGTCCCGGGCCTCCTCAACCACCGAGGAGCCCGGATTCAGGTGTTAGACCTCCCAGGACTCACAAGGGGAGCCTCAGCGGGCCGAGGACGTGGAAGGGAGGTCCTTTCCCAAGTGCGGATAGCGGACCTCCTCCTGATGATGATCGATGTCACCAATCCGGACCTCGCGACCCTTGTCTCCGAACTCCACGCCAGCGGCATCAGGGTCAACCAGGAGCCACCCCGTATCTCGCTCCATAGAAAGGAACGAGGGGGCATCGATGTCAACTCGACCGTCCAACAGGCGGAGTTGGAAGCGGAGACAATGAGGGAGGTCCTGAGAGAGTGGGGAATCGTCAACGCGGATCTCGTCGTCCAAGAGAATCTCACCCTCACGCGGCTGGTCGACTTTCTGGCTGGGAATAGGGCATACGTGCCTGGGATGGTGGTGCTGAACAAGGTTGACCTTCTCACCGCCCACGAGGTGGAGGCAATGGTGAGGGATTTGGGGAGTTGGGGCGTTGCGCCCATATCCGCCAAGACGGGACAGGGGTTAGAAGAGCTGCTCCAGGAGGTCTATCTCCGCCTCTCCCTAGTGAGGGTTTACCTTCGGCCTCCAGGAGGTGACGTGAATCGCCAGCGGCCCCTGGTCCTGAAGAAAGGGGCCAGTGTGTCGGAGGTGTGCAGGCTTGTCCACCGCGATCTCCTCAGAAACTTCAGGCACGCGGAAGTCTGGGGCAAGAGCGCGAAATTCCCAGGCCAGAGGGTCGGGCTCAATCACACGCTGGAAGATGGCGACACCGTATCCATAATGGCCAGGGCGACCTAGAGATCCTGTCCTACCACCGTATGTTGTGCATCGCGGAAAGGTCGTCCGAAAACGGCATGAGGTTCTTCGGCAAGGCGATGCCTGAAATTTCCTCCTTGAGGGTGAGGCCCCTCCTCTTTTTCTCCTTCCACACGGCGGAGTTGAATTCCACCAGGGCGGGGGTCAGTTTCCCCAGCTTGCTCTCCCACTCGTCTGCTGGCTGGGGGAGGGATTCCGTGTGGACCGTGTTGCCGTAGATGTCCCTCCAGATCGCATCCGTTATGAACGGGATGATGGGTGCGAGGAGACGGAGGAGCGTCCGGAGGACTGTGTGTAGGGTGTACAGACAACTGGCATCCTCCTCGTACGCTCTGTGCTTCACCATCTCGATGTAGTGGGGAGCGAAGAGATTCCACAGGTAGTCCCGCGTACGATTCGCCGGGACGAAGAAGTTGAAGTCCTCGTAGCCGGAAGCGCTGGTCCTCAGCAGCTTGTTCAGCTCCGCCAGGATCCACCGCTCCGTCGGTTTCAGTTCAGGGGCCTCCGCCTCCGGAAAGCTCGAGATGAAGCGCGCAACGTTCCACAGCTTGGTGAGGAACCTCCTAGCCCCCGAGATTCTGTCCTCAGAAATCCTGAACTCCTCTCCCACGTTTGTTTCCGAGGCAGCCCAAAACCGGAACGCATCCGCTCCCTCTCTTGCCAGGATCGGCAAAGGGTCTATCACGTTTCCCAGGCTGTCATGCATCGCCCTTCCTGTCGCGTCGAGGCCCATCCCGCTGATCCACACCTGCTCGAAGGGCTTTTCTCCAAGGAGAGAGTAGCTCTTTAGAACAGTGTAGTAGAGCCAGTTCCTGACGATGTCCCTGCCCTGGGGCCTTATGGACGTGGGGAAGTGGTCTCGGAAGAATCCCATATCCTTCATGTATTGGCAGGCAACGAGGTTGCTGTTGCTGGAGTCCATCCATGTGTCGAACACGCCCTCCTCGCCTCGGAACTCGGTGCCCCCACACTTGGCGCAAGACTCGAAGGGTGCTGGATCCTTCCACGGCCGATAGTACTTCCCAGGCTCGGGGACAAGAACCTCGCCACAGCTACTGCAGTACCAGAGCGGTATTTCCGTGTGATAGTACCGCCTGCGGCCCACGGGCCAGTCGATGGTGATGGAATCCATCCAATCTACCAGTAGTTGCTTGTGCCTCTTCGGATGAAATTCCATCTCATCCACAAGGGACTTGAGCTTGGGCAGGACGTCGAGCTGCCTCATGTACCAGTCCTCGGTCAGGATGAATTCGACGGGGTCTCCTGACCGCTGACAGATGGGGGTCCGGTGCTGGATTGTCACCACCTTCTCTACCAGGCCATCCGCATGGAGGTCCTTGGAGATTGCAGCGCGGGCCGCGATAACCGTCAAGCCTTCGTACCTCCCCGCGGCCTCGGTCATTCGACCTTCCTCGTCGATGGCCGCTACGGGATCCAAGTTGAGTTCGCGGAACAGCTGGATGTCCATGGTGTCTCCGTAGGAACAGATCATGGCGGCTCCCGTCCCGAAGTCTGACTTGGCGGCGAGATGGCTGACCACCTTCACCTCCTGCCCCAGAGGTGGGACGACCAACGTCGCCCCCTCCAGCCTGCGGTACCTCTCATCCTCGGGGTGGAAGATGACCGCCCTGCAGGCGCAGAGAAGTTCCGGCCTTGTCGTAGCCACAGTCAGCCCCTCCCCGTCCTTCCCCGGGAACTTGATGTACACGAGTTCTGAGGGAATCTCTTCGTGCTCGATGTCCGCCTCGGCGATCGGGGTCCTACACCCTGGACAGTAGAAGTTGGGCCGGAGCCCTCGGTAGAAGAGGCCCTTGTGGAAGAGGTCTATGAAGATCGCCTGACTCACCCTCCTGTAGTCGGGGGAGTCGGTCTCATAGTACTGTTCATCATAGTCCGCGGAGAACCCAATCCGTTTCGCCAGGTTCACATAGACCCGGGAACGCGGCTCCATCTCCTCCCGGCAGAGTCGTATGAACTCCTCTCGGTCGAACTCGTGAAGACGCTGGTTGTACTTCTGCTCGACAGTGCGTTCGATGTTGATGCCGTTCCTGTCCAATCCAAAGGGGAAGAGGACCTCATATCCCCGCATCCTCATGGTCCTCGCGATCATGTCTATGAGGGAGTAGTGAGCCACTGCTCCGATGTGCCAGCTGGTCTGCCCTGAGGGATAGGGGGGCGGAGTGTCTATGGTAAACACGGGTTTCCCGCTTTCCTTGTCGAAATGGTGGATCTCCCCCTCCCAGACCTTGAGAAGGTCCTCCTCTGCGGATACCTCCCAGCTCTTGGCTCTCAACTTGGGCTCCGCCATAATGTCGCCGATACCACTTCCTTTCCCCTTAAATAAGTGCTGACTCAGGTCAGTTCCTCTGTCGAATGGGGGCCTCGACTCCAAAGTCACTTAACCGCTGAGGCAATGGAAGGTTGATGGTCCTTCGGCCCACCTTTCGCCGTGAACAGCTGGACATCGTCGTCCGCTTCATCAAGGACTACTTCCAGCAGACGGGGAAGGAACCCGCGATCGTCGGGATGAGCGGAGGCCTCGATTCCTCTGTCGTTGCCTACCTCTGCGTTCGCGCCTTGGGTTCGGAAAGGGTCCATGCGCTGTTCCTGAAAGACGAGCTGAGCTCCCCGGAGGACGAGAGGGATGTTCAAGAAATGACACAGGAGCTCGGGATCTCCTTGGAGGCTATCGACATGGCCCCGATGGTGCGGGCCTTCCGTGAAGCTCTGAGTGTTGAGGAGCAGAGAGCCCTTGGGAACGTTCGGGCACGGTGCCGCATGATCTCGTGGTACGCCGTCAGCAACCAAAGGGACGGCCTGGTTGTTGGCACCGGGAACAAGAGCGAGATCGCGGTGGGCTTCTTCAGCAAATGGGGCGACGCAGGGGTGGATCTCCTACCAATCGGGGACGTGTACAAGACCCAAGTTCAGGAGATGGCTAAGGAACTGGGTATCCCAGAGAGGATCATCCGAAAGACGCCGACACCGGGCTTGTGGAAGGGACAGACGGATGAGGGTGAACTTGGCATCTCCTACGAGGACCTCGATCGGATTCTCATGGGGTTCGAGCTGGAGATGTCCTCGGCGGAGATAGGTGAGAGGACGGGGCTTCCTCACAGGGACGTCATTCGCGTGGAAGAAATGATTCGGCGCTCCGTTCACAAGCGGAAGATGCCCCTGATCCCTAAAGTTGGCGTGCGGACTTTCGGCCTCGATTGGCGAGAGTGAAATTGTAGCTACAGGCTTGAGGACGCGCTTCCCCGGGGACGGCCAGAACGTCCAGAGCTTCCAGGAAAATTGTTCGTCGATTGCCTTAGGTAAAGGCTTTAGTAGAGTCGGCGGATATGCCGTAGCCTACCTAGGACGCGGCGGCGGTGGTGGACGCTGCGACCTTCTGTGGGGGAGTCCTTGATGGAGCAGAATGTCTTTCAACCGTACCTGAGAACCAAATCGATTTTTCGGGAGAACAGGGAGATACTCCAACCCTCCTACATCCCCGACAAGCTGCCCCACCGCGAGAAGCAGATTGACCAATTGGCCTCCGTCCTGGCGACGGCCCTCAAGGGGGAGAGACCCTCCAACGTCATGATCTTCGGGAAGACCGGGACGGGAAAGACGGCGGTAGTAAAGTACATCGGCAACGAAATCGAGAAGGCGGATGCCGAAGACCAGGTGGAGTACTTCTACATCAATTGCGAGATCGTCGACACTCCCTACGGAGTCTTTCAGAACGTGGGCAACCGGTTCATTCAGGACTTCGATGAGCGGATTCCCTTCACAGGCCTGTCAACGGAGCGCGTGTACAACCTCCTGCTCAAGAACATCGACGAGAGCCCCCGGGTGGTGGTCATTGCCCTCGACGAAATCGACAAGCTCGTGTTCAAGAGTGGGGACGACGTTCTCTACCATCTCACGAAGATCAACGATGACCTGAACAACGCTAAGGTCAGCATCATTGGCATCTCCAATGACCTGAAGTTCGCAGAGTTCTTGGACCCGAGGGTGAAGAGTCGACTCAGTGACGAGAAGCAGGTCTTCCCGCCGTACAACGCAGAGGAACTCCAGGACATCCTCACGCAACGGACGACCTTGGCCTTCGACGAGGGAGTCATCGAGGATGGCGTGATCTCGCTCATCGCGGCCCTAGCAGCGCAGGAACATGGCGACGCCCGTCGCGCCCTCGATCTCCTGCGAGTAGCGGGGGAGACGGCAGATCGGAACGGGGAGGACCACATCACGGAGCGTCACGTTCAGATGGCGAAGAACAAGATCGAGCTGGACGCCGTCATCGAGGCTGTGAAGTCGCTCCCAATCCACTCGAAGCTCATCCTCCTGGGCATCATACTACAGGACGAGGTGGGCAACAACAAGCTGACGACGGGGGAGGTCTACGATACGTACTGTCAGCTCTGTAAGAGGGCCGGTCTGAGCCCCCTCACTCAAAGGAGAGTCACCGACCTCATCTCAGAACTCGACATGTTGGGACTCATCAACGCCAAAGTGAAGTCCTTTGGCCGGGGTGGGAGGACCAAGGAGATCCAGTCGAGCGTCTCCGGACTGGATGTGAAGAAGGTCCTCCACGGAGACGAGGTCCTGATGGAGATCAAGAGCTATCGTCCCCGGATTCAGACGACTCTCATTTGACTTCGTCGTCGTCAGGGTTCGAGCCGCCCCGCCCCTTCCTTGAGGCTAGGAATGAGAGCACCACATCGATAGCGATGGGGCCCGCAATGAGGAGGACGATCGCGATGGTCAGAGAAGTCCAGCTGTTGGCCGGGACGCGGGTATCTCCCCAACCGAAGCCTCCGCCCACGACAAGTTTGAGAAGGCCGAACCACGGCACCTCGCCCCGGGCCCTTCCATGAATCCAGTCGAGTCTTGTAAGGTACCGATCAGGTCCATTGTTGTTGTCTCCCATCGTGATGAAGCCGCAGAAGTTTTCAGGACAAGTCTGGCTCACGGCCCTGGTTACGTAGTTGCCCATCTGAATCCTGACGGTGAGGTTTCTGTAAGTGATGTTCCGTAGCTCGACGTGGTCCCCGCTTCCCAGGCCAAATGGCTCGGGCTTGTTGGAGTCCCAGTCCGTGCCCCGCTCGAGATCAAGCAGCGTGGGGATATCGAAACCCCCGGCGGTCTCGTTCCATTCAAGGGCGAGAAGGGCCCGATGAATCAACGGTATCGCACCACGATTCCCGTCAGGCGCGAAGATTATCACGTCGCCGTAGTCGCTGTAGGTCGAGAAGCCGGAGGATCCGGACCGACCTTCCACGTAGGTGATGACGTCCTGTCTCCTGGGGGCGCTCTGCACCAGGACGATGTCCCCCGTGTCGATGACGCCAATGAAGCTCTCGGCGGCGCTGTGCTGCATGCTGGCGCTCTCGACGACCACCATCGGAGGCCAGACTCGTGTGAAGGCGAAGAGGGCCGCTATTACGATGGCCACGAGGAGGAAGGCTATTGCGACGTCGCGCAGAAGGTTTCTCACTCCCCGGGGGATTCTGCGACGTTTCTCCTTCGCCATTGGCCCATTCCTACCATGAAAGGGCTCTTAAAGGTTGCTCAGAGGCTCGGGAGGTCCAGTATTGTCACGTCTTTCCGGACTGGGAAGGCAACGTTGTACACCGGTATGGTCCTCGTCCTGGTGTAGTCCTCCAGGGTCGCCTGTTCCGTCTTCAGCTCCGCCTGGGGGATTCCCTTGTGGGCGTGGCCGTGAATCACCAGTTCCGGCCGCCGGCGGAGGACGACTTCCTCCAGCTTCCTGGAGGCCATCTGATCCCACCAGCCCTCTCCCTCTCCCACCAAGGTCCGATACGTCGGGGCATAGTGAGTCAGGAGAATCCGGAAGTCGTCTGTCGCCAAAAGCTTGTCCAAGAGCTTCACCCGCGCGGCGTACTCTCTGTAGATGTTGGGGAGGTTGGTTCGCTGCCACCACGTCGGCGTGTCCAAGGAGCCAGTACTGCCCAGTATCCGAAGGGGGAAAGGGGAGCTCTCCCACCTGATGGCTTCGTCGTGGAGAAAGGTGATGGGGAAGGCGGACCGGTAATCCTCGTGGGATTCGGCCCACTCTTCGTTTCCAAACACCGCGATCACCGGCGCTTCGCTCCTTTTCTGGATGACCCCCAGCACTCGTCCGAAGCCGCCGAGGTCGTTCCGTTCGGTGATGTCACCTGCGAGGAGAATGAGATCCACCGAGGGAGATTCGTCAATTCGCTCCTGAAAGGCCTCCAGATACTTGTCGCCGTGAACATCCCCCACAGCCAGAATCTTCATCTTGGATGGAAATGGCGGTGGCCTAGAAGGCCTTTACGAAGGTCTCTCCCGTCTGGAGGTTCACCATGGGCACCATGCCGGCCCGAGGCGTGATGTTGTGCATCCTCTGATAGGACGTCTGTGACTGCCACGCGGAGGAATTCAGGATCTTCACTCCCCGATACTCGCCAACGCCCAGGCCGTGGACATGGCCTGTCGCGAAGATAGAGGGCACGGCGTCGATGATCATGTAGTCCGACCTCTCGGGGGCGAGAGGGGTCTTATTGCCGTAGAAGGGCGCGAGATGTCGCCGACGAAGCATCTCAATCATGGCCGCTAGGGGGCGATCGTAGGACATGCCGGGGAGGCCGGTGACGAAATCATCCATACTCCTGCCATGGTAGCACAGGATGTCGACCCCGTGGAGTCGCAGAGCCGCTGGGTTGCCGAGGAAGATGTAGTCATCCGGAAACAGCTCCTGGATGCTCGACGGGAGAGCAGGCTGCGGCTCGGCGGGACGTATCGCGTCGTGATTCCCTGGGAGGAGGATGACCTGGATGTCGTCAGGGAGCCCCGCCAGTTCCCTCGACACCGCCTCATATTGGAGATAGACATCATCGATGATGAGGTCCTCATCCTGCCGGGGATACACTCCGATGCCATCCACGACGTCCCCGACGATGATCAGATACTTGATGCGGGAGGATTCCTCCCCATGCATCCACTGGACAAACTTCGCCCACCGATCCTGCAGAAAGAGTTTGCTCCCCACATGCAGGTCGGAAACGAAGGCGACCCAGAGCGGGATGTCCGCCCCCGCGAAGGAGTGAGACGGTGGGACGTCGGGTCTGACGATCCCCTCCGCAAGCGTGATGCCCTCCCTCCAAGGCTTGCCGAAGACCCCTATCACCTCGTCAGGAACGGCGGACTCCTCACCGGCGGGACCATTGCGGGGGACCAGGACCTGACACGTGTCCTCCTCATCCTCGACCGTCATGAGGCGGTGGCCGGCCTTGGTCTTTCGAACGGACTGTACAATGCCAATGAAGCGGACCTCCTTCGTCATCCTCTTGGCACGCGAAATGGGGACTGCCCCCATGAGCTCCCGTCGGGTCCTCAGCATGGCGGCAAGGACCCGGTATCGATGCTCGAAGTAGCGAGAGAAGTCCTTCATCTCGCCCGTGCAGGTGGAGTAACCCGTGATGTCCTTGACGACCTTCACGTCTGCCTCAACCTCCTGTCGTAGAGGTTTTCCCCGTCGCTCCCGAATCGGGGGAGGCGTCCGTGGCTCCACGTCGACCTTTGGGTGGGGGGTCCCCTGCGTCCCGAGACCCCTGAACTCGTCGAAGGTCAGGACCAGGGGTCTTGGATTGACCGTCTCAAGAACCTCGAGCAGTCTGTCGAGGGGGGCCTCCTGGGATGCCAGGTAGTCCACCAATTGGGGCTCTAGGAGGACCCCCGATCGGAGGGCGGCCGAGAGTATCTCCTCACGCATTCCCGAGGTAATGGTGGGCGTCGGCTAAAAAACGTTTCTTGGCCCCTAGCCGCGAGGGGCGAGAGCAGGAGTTATCTACTCCCGCTGGATGAAAGGGTGTGCATCAGATTACCGTCGAGACGCCTTGTCGCCCGACGGAGGACGCGGCCAAGGTAAGAATGGCCCTTCTCAACCTCTTCCCCGATGCCGAGATCGAGGAGAACGACGTGATCACGGGCACGGCGACGTCTCTTGAGAGACTGGCTGAGCTCTTCAGGAGTCAGCGTGTCCGAACGTCGGCAAGGGAGGTCCTGTTGGGTGCGATACGGGGCGACCGGCTCGTCTTCCACCTGAACAAGCAAGCCGCCCTCTCCGGCAAGGCATCCTTTTCCGCGGAATCCCCTCTGGGCGATATCCGAGTCACGGTCGTCGCAGACAACCTCGAGGAGGCGGTCAACGAGTTGGCACCACGCCGACGTGACGAGTGATCAGAGCCCCTCTCCACACGTCGCGCAGGTGAGGGCCCCTTCCTTGTACACTGCCTCCTGCCCACCGCACTTCCTGCAGACCACGGGATAGAGGGGAGGCCCCGTGGTCACGGGACGGCGTACACCGTCTCCCTCCTTGGGCTCGCCGACCTCCTTTGGCCTCTTCAGTGCGCGTCCGAAGAGGAACCCGCCCACTCCTTTGGCGTAGAAGAGAAAGTATCCAAGACCGAAGACGGCGAAGGCCAATGAGATCAGGACCAGGACGACCAACGCACCCAGATTTGTCTCCCCGCCCAATACCGTGAGCAGGACCGTCTGGGCGTTGATGGCGAAGTGCAGCAATATGGAGGCGGCGATGCCTTTCCGCAGAAATAGGTAGCCCAGGGCGAGCCCGCCCACAAAGGTGTCCACGAATTTCCAGAGGGCGCCCCAGCTTATGACGTGCAAGTAGCCAAAGAGGACGGCAGACAAGAACAGGAGAACCGCGGCGGTAATCTGGACCGGCTCGGGAGATTTTCGGTTGACCTGGCCTCCCAAGAGGTACTTGAGGGAGCCGAGGAGGTGACGGGGCTTCGATCCCGATCCCTGGGGGGGCGTCGAGGAGGCTCGCGTCAATCTGACAAGGAGGGATCCAAGCATCAATGGCAAGCCGATGAACAGGACCCGAACGGCGATCTCCTCCCAGATTGAGGCGTCCACAAGGCTGTACAATAC
>CAYFZX010000024.1:4650-19786 GCA_964347795.1 uncultured Methanomassiliicoccales archaeon | reverse complement strand
CCGTCACCTGGTCTTCAGGCACGAGGTTCACGCCGAACTCCCCCGTCTCGACGATTGCGTCGTGGGTAGCCTTCCGGGGGCCCAGGTGTACGGAGATCAGGAAGGGATCGTAGGAGACGTTATGGGTCCACTCGGCTGACATGACGTTGGGGCCTTTGCTGCCGTAGGTCGTGATGTAGGCGACCCCGGTGGTGAATTGTCGATATGCCTCCGCGCGGTCCGTTGTTGCCATGAAGACAATAGCGTGCACATCTCGAAAAACGTAACGCAAGATCGAGGCTGCCAGTCTCCACTTCGAGCCTGGCAACCCTTTTAACTAACGCTCTGTTCTTTCGACCAAGCCGCCGTAGCTCAGCCGGTTAGAGCGACGGTCTTGTAACCCAGCGGGATAACCGTAGGTCAAGGGTTCGAATCCCTTCGGCGGCTCTCGAGACGCATGGGTGTTAGGATGATTCTGGATAAGAATGGCCCGGTCACCTCAGGGCTCAGGTTAATCAGCGCTTGTCGACTTCTGAACAATAGTGCTGAGGTGTTGGAATGGAATATCGAGAAGTGGACCCGGAGTCAGATATGGCAGAGCTGTTAGAACTTCATTGCGATGCCAACTACGAGAGTGAGACTCCTTGGGCGAGAGAGTTGTCCTACGAGGAATATCGCCACAAGTGGTTGTCTACATCGCAGCCGGAAAGATTCCTCTCCGATCTCGCCAAAACGATGAAGGAGGAGAAGACTGTCGCTCAGGTCTTGGTAGACGACGACACCATAGTGGGATACATTTGGGTCGTGTTCACCGAGATACCGGACTACAATCTAATCGTGGCCGAAATGAATGATATCGCCGTAAATCGCGATTATCGTCGCCAAGGAATCGGCCACGAACTCCTGACACACGCTTGTGACCTCGCCCGACAGAGAGGGGCTGATGTCTTTCGCTCCGATGCAGGGGCCGAGAACCTGGCGTCCAGGAAGCTTCACGAGAAGGCTGGCTTCTCAGTCTATCGGGTCGTGTACGAGAAGGTTCTCAGCGACGCTTTGCCGTGGACCTCTGAGGAGGGCGCCTAGTCCACCTCACGCCTCAATAGAGCAACAGGAACACTATGAAGAACATGACAATGAACTGGAAGATCTCACCCGGGAGCGCAGTCAGGAAGGGGATCTGATTCTGGATGGTCGTGAAGGCATCCCGAATGAACTGAAGGTTTGTCTCGTTGACACCCCAGTTCTGGGCATTGTACAAGGCAAAGATGACCCATAGGTTGGATCCGATGGACAGGCCAAACTTCAGGCCTCGCCGGCGCCAGCCCGTTATCTTGTCCCTGATACCCCCTGCGTTCTTCAGAAAGGCGATGTCCAAGGCGGTGATCATCACCACCGACGGACCAAAGACCACGAGGAACGCATCCAGCACCATCCGATAACCAACCCCCGTACGCCGCTGAAGGGCCTAGCCACCCCAGTGAACACCCTTCGGGCCCTCCCCGTGAACCCCTGGAGGCACGTCTCGGGATTAATACTTACCCACAATCAAGGAGGTCCGGTCGCTGGCGCGATTCCCGATTTTGATTACTAGCCAATAAGAATCAAATATCCCGGACCGAAAAATGCTCAGGAGAATGCGATGGCTGGGTGCCCCACCTGTGGTGCTGAGATCACCTACGTCCCCCAATACGGACGATACTATTGCTACGGCTGTAGGTCGTATGCGCCAAAGAACCTCCACGAGTGCAAGACCTGCGGGAGGTTCCTCGTGTTCATCGAGCAGTACAAGAGCCACTACTGCTACGGCTGCGAGGAGTACAAAAGCGACGTGGGAATCAAGAACCCGTGTCCCAAGTGCGGGGAGGAGCTGGAATACCTCCATGAATACAGGCGGCTCTATTGCCACCAGTGCAAGGCATACGCTCCCAGGGACTACGGCCTTACACGGGAAGGAGATCGTGCGATGACGAAGGAGGAAGGGTCGAAAGAGGAAGGGATCGGGTACACTGTCTTCTCCAGGGAAGACATGGATCTCGCCTCCAAGGAGGAGCTAATGAGTTGGTGCCGGGAGTACGGTCTGGACGATACCGGCATGAAGTATGAGCTCCGACTCCGCCTTCTGGAGCACATCAGAAAGCAGGGACTGCTTCTCAAGGGGGAGAAGCCTATTCAGGTGGTCAGGGAGGAACTGTCCGAGCCCGAGGTCGAGACGGCCGCCCCCGAGGAGGCCGTCATTGAGGAGCTCGCGGTCGAGGGCGATGAGAAAGCGGCACCCCAAGTCGAGGTAGTTGAAGAGGCTGCGAGTCGGGTGGATGTCCCTGAGAACGCCTGCGCGAACTGCGGCACCGAACTCACCTACATCCCTCAGTATGGGCGCTGGTACTGCTACAGTTGCCAAACCTACGCCGGATCGGAACCGGCCTCAGAGACACAGGCTCAGCCGTCACGTGTACGAGCCGACCGGGCGCCCACCGCGACAAAGGTCGTGAGGCAGAAGGGAGGCAACCCCAAGGTGGGCATATCGTTGGCCGCCGTTGGACTACTGATGTTCATCGCTGACATGCTCCTGTTTCGGGCTCCCGCGGTTTTCGACTTCCCGGTCCTCATCAGGGCTCCGGACCTAGATTTCGCCTTGCAGTTCCTGTCCATAGTCTTCATTGCCTTGGGCCTGATGGCTGCAATCATCGTCAGGCCTCGTCACTAAGCCTTTTTATCCTGTCCACAGCTTCTTCAGGGAGTGACCACGCTGGCCCAGGCCATCAAGGAGACGAGAGCGGTCAGGGAGCATGATCCGACCGAGTACGTGTCTGCGTGGACGGAGAAGGAACTCCTCGATGGGAAACTGGTAGACGCCTTCGTCATCATCCTCCGGACGAGGGGCTGCTACTGGGCCCAGAAGAGCGGTTGCTCTATGTGCGGCTACGTCAGCGACTGTTTCACCGAGGTTACCGAGGAAGACCTGCTGGACCAATGGTCCAAGGCTTTGGAGGTCTATGAGGACCAGCCAGTGGTTAAGGTCTACAACTCCGGGAACTTCTTCGACCCCAACGAGATACCTCCAACGGCCAGAGAGGGGATCCTCAAGGACCTGGGGGAGAGGTGCGACAAGCTCGTCGTGGAGAACCTCCCGCAGCTTGTCCGAAAGCCCTTGTTGGAGGAAGCCACCAGCTACTGCGCGAACCTCGAGGTCGCAATCGGGCTGGAGACAGCAAGTGACTTCGTGCGGGATCACTGCATCAACAAGGACTTCACCTTCGATCAGTATGTGAAAGCTGCTCAAGTCGCAAGGGAGTGCAATGTCGGAGTGAAGACGTACCTCCTCCTGAAGCCGCCCTTCCTGTCCGAGCAGGCCGCCATGGCCGACGTGATCGCCTCCGCTAGGGCGATCGACGGCATCACGGACACGATTTCCATCAACCCGACGAACGTCCAGAAGGACACGCTGGTGGACTGGCTATACCGTCGCGGTGAATACAGACCACCCTGGCTTTGGTCGGCGGTGGAGGTCCTTCGGGCGTTGAGGGGGCTGGAGTCACGGGTGATGTCCAAGCCCACTGGAGCGGGCAAGTCCAGGGGAGCTCACAACTGTGGCCACTGTGACGGGATCATGGTGAAGGCTTTGGAGGACTATTCCCTGTCAGCGGAGGACTGGCTGGACGAACTGGAATGCGATTGCCGGTCAGAATGGGAGACGTACTGCCTGATGGAGGATGTCGGTCGAACCAGTGTGGACCTTGACCGGTTCCTAGCCTAGGCCCACCGCCCAGACACAAAACCTCTTAACCGCCCTGACGATGCGAAGCAGGGTTGGGAATGCAGGCCTATGACATCAAGCGAGGACACGCGAAGGTGCTTGAGGGGGAGGGGCTTCGTAGCATACTGGAGGGGATCTTCGGTGAAGCCACGGAGACACAGGGCGTCTACATGGTAAGCCAGGGCGCCATCCGGGATATGAGCGTCTGGTTCGACGGGAAGTCGCTCTACGTGGACACCAACATGGACCGAGACGTGGACAATGAGACGGCGGCGGCTACCATCATTGCCTACAACACGTTCCTTGAAAGGGCGACTGGGTTCACGGCCAAGCAGCGTGGCAAACGGCTTCAAAAGAAGGCCAAGGAAGGGAAGACTTGAGGGGTCGAGAGATCGAACCCTGCAGGGTCTCTTGAGACGGAGGACCTGGCGAATGGGACTCCCCTGGCCAATGCACGCCTAGTTATATCCACGAGCCAATCACCAGGCGTGGGCCTGATACCCAACCTGGGCGACCCTTCGGATCCCCAGGCTCGGCCGAGATACGGTTACCTCCAAGCGGGAGTCGCCATCGCCGTGAACGCGTCGCTTTTCTCCTCGAAAATATTCCTGGCAGCCCTCCTCACAAGTGTCGCCGTCCTCACGGATGCCTTCAATCAACTGGGTGACGTCGGCATCTCGGCGATGGTATTCATCGCCTTCAGGTTCGCGGCGAAAAAGGCGGATACAGAACACCCCTTCGGGCACGGCAGGCTCGAGCAGATCGCAGCACTCCTGGTTGCGGCGTTTCTCCTGACGGTGGCCGTCTTCCTGCTGATCGAGTCAGCAGCGGAACTCCAGAGCCCCTCGGTCCAGGGAAGCCTTACCCTGGCCCTCATCCTGGCAGTCCTCGCAGGGGTCAAGGAAGGACTCGCCCGCTTCTCCTTTGCCATCGCGAAGCGGATAGACAGTGATGCCATTCGGGGAGATGCCTGGAACCACAGGTTCGACGCCATGATCACGGGCGGCATCGCCCTGGCCATCTACTTGGCTTCTTTGCACGCCGGGTTGAGGATCTTGGATCCAGTCTTTGGCATCCTAGTCTCTTTAATCATCCTGTACCACGGGGCGCAGCTCGTGCGTTCCGCAGGAGATCGCCTTCTGGGTAGGGCGCCCAGCGAAGCAATGATTGACCAGATAACCAGCTTGGCCTCTGAGTTAGGGGGCGTCAAGAGGGTGCACAGCATAGCTGTCCATGACTACGGCCTGCACAAGGCCATCTCTCTTTCGATCGAAGTGAGCGCCGCGCTCAATGTTGAGCAGGCTCATGAGATAGCGACAGAGGTCGAGGCCAAAATCAAGAGTGCACTCAAGGCGGACGCTATTGTCCACGTAGAGCCCGCGGTCTCCACCGCGCAGAAGCCATCGGAGGGAGGCTAGGCCCTCAGAAGCCGAAGAGTGCCCCCAGGCCTGCGGCAGCTTCCTCTTCGCTCACCTCTTCCTCTTCCTTCTTCTTCTCCTCTTTCTTTTCCGGCTTCTCCTCAGGAGCCGCAGGCGCAGGAGCAGCAGCTGCGGGGGCAAAGGAAGCACTCTTGATGGCCTCCTCTATGTCTATGCCCTCCAGCGAGGCCGCCAAGGCCTTCACCCGAGAAGCATCGGGTTTCAGACCTGCAGCCTTGAGGACCTTGTTTAGGTTATCCTCGTTGACTTCCGTTCCCGCGGCGTGCAGGAGCATTGCGCCGTATATGTATTCCAAACTTTCACCTCCTTGAGCTTATCTGCATCGTCAGCTGGGGCCAGCAACGGCCTCCTCTTCATCGTCTGAGCCTTTCTCGTCCTTCTCCTTCCCTGTCTCTGTCTCCTCGTCCGGAGGGCCCGCCTGGTCCTTTTTGCTGCGCTCTTCTTCATCAGGAGCGCTCGCTGGGGCCCTCTGCTCATCGAGGGGGACATCAGGTACTCGGGAAGATAGGGTCATGAAATGTGAGTGCGCCCTCGACATGAGGAGCGGGAGAACCTCCGGCGAGGGATCACGAGCGGCGAGTCCCAGGGCGAGGGCCGTCCTGTGAGCCTCCGCAAGGAGAGTGGGCAGGAGTGTTTTCGTCGGGTATGCCAGGGACAACGCCAACCCATGACCGCTCTGGATGGCGGTGACCAAGTCCCGCCGCAGCGCATCCTCGTCCACGGAGAGGACATCCCGAGTGAAGAGGGTCCTCTCCTCCATCACCCCCCGTAGGTCGAGGCCCACCGTCAGCGGAAAGATTTCCAACCGTGTGAGGGCCTTGGCTACGTCTCGGGGGATTGGCTTACCCTCCTCGACCACCACCTTGTCCTTCTTGATGACCACCTTCCCGCGCTCGATGGCGGCAGGAATGCCAGCCTTCTGCAAATCCCCGACCACTGGGCCAGGCTTGAAGGGCGTGCTTCCCTCATTGACGACGATGTCGCCGGGAGCGATCTCGCCTCCCTTGGCCGGCGCCTTTGTCTTCGTAGCCTCCAGCTCTCTGAACAGCCTGAAGGGGTTTGACTCGGTCAGGACCAGGACAACCTGGCCTTCCACATAATCCTCCAGGCCTTCTATGCCCTTGCGCTCTGCTGCCGCCGCCTCCAGGGCCCTGAGGAGTAGCCGGTTTTTCACCACCCTCATCTCGGCCTTCCCGCGAAGCTTCGCCCGAATGCTCTGCATCTGCGGGGCCGGGATACCGGAGATGTTCGCAAGGCCCACCACCCTACTGGAGAGCATCCGCTCTTTCAGCTCCTCAACAATCTGAGACTTTTTCACATGGGAGGCTGTCTCGGCCATCTAGATCACCCTCACAGCAGGCCCCATGCTCGTCTTCACGTAGACTGAACTGATGTTGAACCGGCCCCTTGGCAGCTGGGTTTCCACTCTCTTGAGGACCGTCTCGAGGTTCTCCGCCAGGTCCGCCGGCTTCATGTCCCGCGTCCCGACAGGTGTGTGGAAGGTGGGCTTGTCCCGCGACCGGACTCGGACGGCGCTCCTCAAGTTGGCTATGATGGGGGCAGGGTCTGTCCCGGGTGGGATTGGCCTCGGCATCTTGCCCCTGGGCCCCAGGACAGTGCCGAGTCGACGACCAATGGCGGGCATCAAGGGAGCCTCGGCGACGAAGAAATCGTGATCCTTGGCCAGCTGCTTCGCGCGCGTCTTGTCCTCCGCCAAGGCTTCAATCTCCTCCGGCGCCACGATGACGTCCGCTGAGCCTCTTCCTTTGACCGCCATCTCGCCACTGGCGAAGAGGACGACCTTGACCTCACGGCCCCTGCCCATGGGGAGGACAATCTCCTCCTCGATCCTGTTCTTCGGCAGGGTCAAGTCTATGTCCCTCAGGTTGATAGAAATCTCCACGCTCTCGGTGAAGTTCCTAGGCTTCGCCGAATCGAGGGCTTTCTTGATGGAATCGGTGATCTTCTTGTCTGCCAAGGAAATCCCTCTGTAGTCCCAGCGGCAACTGCCTCCTACAGGAGCTTATCGCATCACGCGAGGTGACTATAAGCTTTTGGTGATTCATGCCCCCAAAGCGGCATCGTGGAGGCCGTCCTTCACCTCGGCCTGCACCTTGCGAGGGTCCTTGCCAGTGACGGTGACCCCCAGAGAAGTGCAGGTTCCCAGGACTTCCAGAACCGTCTCCTTCAGGCCAGCCCCAAGGGTTCCCCCTTCCTTAATGCGAGCCACCTTGGCCACTTGCTTCATGGTGAGGTCCCCCACCCTCTCCTGTCCAGGACTGTGAGCCCCCTTCTCAGCCTCCACCTCCTTCAGAATAAGCGCTGAGGTCGGCGGAGTGCCTACCTCCAAGTCAAAGGTCCCTTCCGTGGGGTCTACGATGATCTTGACGGGAACCTTGACACCCTCGAAGCTGGCGGTCTTCTTGTTGATCGCCTCCACAACCTGCATGATGTTGATTCCAAGGGGCCCGAGGGCCGGGCCGATGGGCGGGCCAGCGGTGGCCTTGCCGCCCTCCACGAGGACATCGACTGTCTCGGCCAGGCTACCGCTCCTCCTTCTCGATGACTCTGACGTTGTCTCCCCGGACAGTGACCGGGATTGGGACCATGGCCTCGAAAAGCTCGACGGTAATCTCCTCCTTCGACTCGTCGATATGTTGGACGCGTGCCTTTTCCCCCTTGAAGGGGCCTGACACGAGCTCGACGATGTCCCCTTCCATGATGCCGGAAACGAGGGGCTGAGGTTCCAGGAAGTGGTCGATCTCGTCTAGGCTCGTCTCCCCACGGACTAGGCCTCGTGCCCTTCGGATCCCCTTTACCATCTGTTGCAGTCGTTCGGCGTTCATGGCCTCCACGAAGACGTATCCCCTCATGGTAGTCGGGGAAAGCACCGAATAGATGCCCGCGTCAGAGGACTTCGCCCGGGATGCTATGGAGTCCGCCACGGATCGTTCGTGGCCGATAGAAGTCTTCACCGCCATGATGGCCTGACGCGTCGCCGTGGAAAGGGTCACGGAGTCAGAGACGGTCGGATCCGCCTGAGACTCGATCGAGACCATGACGTTCAGACGGTCCCCGTACCTGGCACCTCGCGGGGCCGTGACGGAGAGATCCAAGACCCGAGATTTGCCCTTCGCCAGCTCGAGCGTCTGCTGGTAGATGCCCGTGAAGGAGACATCCCACGTCTTGTCCGTGACGCCTGAGACTCTCACGATCCAGTCCGAGGGCTCGGTAACGTCAGAGCCCGGGACGAGGTCCAGCTTGACCACAACGGTCTCCTCGTCGCCACCCGTGTTCTCCACGAGGAGGATGTAGTTGACTTCCACCCCGGCGGTGACAATCCGCTTCTCTTCACCCTCTTGGAGGGCGATGCGGAGTCCCCTCTCGACCACTACCGGGGGCTTTTCCTTCGGCTTGTCCTTAGGCTCATAATCGTCAAGAAGTCCCACGATGGCACCTCCTATGGGACGAGGCCGCCAAACCACTTGGGCACTTCGATCATCAGCAAGAAAATCAGGAAGCCTAGGCCGCCAAGGAGCAGCAACCCGATGCCCGTTACCTGGATGGTCTTGGAGTACTCCTCCGACGTGGGCTTCCTCGCCATCCTGATGACGCGGCCATACTTCCCTCTTCCCAGCCTCTTGGTCCTCTCTTCGATCCTCTTTTGGAAGTGCCAAGCGCGGTCGACAATGCCCATGAAGGTTCAGCCTTCCTAGCGCACTAAGTCGAGGCCCGAATCTCGGAGCCTGGGAGCCTCTCCTGGTCCTGTTATCTGCCGGCTCTTCACGCCTGTGAGGACCAGCATCACCCTTAGTCTGCGCTCCAGACTCTCATCTATGGTAGCTCCCCATATAATCCTTGCGTTGGGGCTGATTCTCTCCTGGATGTACTCGGCGACATGTTCCGCCTCAAGGATGCTCATGTCGCTGCCGCCAGTGACGTTCACGAGGCCCGCGGAGGCATGACTCACGTCAACTTCCAGGAGGGGCGAGTTTATGGCCTCCTCGACCGCTTCCTCCGCCCTCCTTTCGGCTTGGCTCTCGCCGAGGCCCATCATGGCCACCCCCCCGTCGTTCATGACGGTCTTGATATCCGCGAAGTCTAGGTTCACGAGGCCCGGCTTCGTGACGATTTCGGCAATGCCCTTGATGGACCGCATAAGGACCTCGTCAGCCACCTTGAAGGCTGCAGAGAGGGGCAAGCGGGGAACGAGCTCCAACAGCTTGTCGTTGGGAATCATGATGAGGGTGTCGACATGCGATCTCAACTTCTCCAGCCCATACTCTGCATTCTCCCACCGCACCGCTCCCTCCGCTTTGAAGGGGAAGGTGCAAATGGCTACCGTCAGGATGCCCAGCTCCTTGGCTATGCGGGCTACCACGGGGATTCCTCCCGTGCCGGTCCCGCCACCCAGGCCACACGTCAGGAAGGCCATGTCAGCTCCCGCGAGGAGGGTTCTGATCTCGTCCTCCGACTCCTTGGCCGCAGCCTCACCCACATGGGGGAGAGCCCCTGCTCCCAATCCGCGGGTCGTCGTGCGGCCGAGAAGGATCTTCTTGGGGGCCTTGACGTAGAGAAGGTGCTGCGCGTCGGTGTTAGCGGCATACAGGTCCGCACCCACAATGCCGGCCTGGACAATGCGATTGACGGTGTTACTGCCGGCCCCACCGACGCCCACGATTCGAATGACTGTCTTGAGGCTCTTCAGGACCTCTTCCAGCTGCTGGTCGGCCTCTGACAGGGCAATCGCGTCGGCCACGACCTCTTCCGGGCCCGTGAGACCCCTCGCTGCGACGCCCACTGTGACCCCTACCCCACGAAGTCGATGCCGAATCTCTCTTTGACTTCCTGGGCCGTTTTCCTGCCCATGATCTGTCTGGACTTCACGCCCGTTGCGACGAGCATCACGCGGAGAATGTGGCGCAGCGCCGGGTCCACGGTGGCGCCCCATATGATGCGGGCGTTGGGGCTCACCCTCGTCTGTACCTCCTCCGCCACCCGCTCCGCCTCCGAAACGCTCATGTCTTCTCCGCCGACGACGTTGACTAGGACTCCCGTCGAGGAGCTGACGTCCACCTCCAAAAGCGGCGAGTTGATGGCCTCGTCGATGGCCTCAATGGCCCTCTCCTCCCCGGCGGCCTGACTCTCGCCGAGGCCGATCATGGCGACGCCACCACCCTTCATGATCGTCTTGATGTCGTTGAAGTCGAGGTTGACCATCCCGGGCTTCGTCACGAGCTCGGTGATGCCCTTGATGGAACGCATGAGGACCTCATCCGCGACCTTGAAGGCCGCGTTAAGGGAGAGTCGAGGGACGAGTTCCAGCAGGCGGTCGTTCGGTATTGCGATGACCGTGTCCGCGTTCTCCCTAAGCTTCTCCAGCCCCCACTCCGCGTTCTCAGCCCGAATGCGGCCCTCTCCATTGAACGGCATGGTTACGACCGCGACGGTCAGGGCTCCGGCCTCTCTGGCGATCCGCGATATGGTCCCGATGGCTCCCGTGCCCGTGCCTCCTCCAAGACCACACGTCACGAACACCATGTCGGATTCCGTGAGGATCTGTCTGAGATCGTCTTCAGTCTCCTTGGCGGCCTGTTCGCCTACGTGGGGCAAAGAGCCTGCCCCTAGGCCCTTGGTCAGCTTTTTGCCCAGTAGCACCTTGCGCGGGGATTTCGTGTGGAGAAGATGCTGGGCGTCGGTGTTGGAGGCGTAGAGCTCAGCACCGGTGATCCCCTCCTCCACGATTCGCGTCACCGTGTTGCAGCCGCCTCCCCCCACACCGATGATCTTGATTCTCGTCCGCAGCCGTGAGAGGACGCTCTCCAGCTCTTGATTCGCCTCCAGGTCGTCGTGGGGCACCCCGACGCCAAAGTCATCCGACTCAGCGGCTAGAGCGTCCCTTGCCAAAGATTCCATGGTCTCACCTCGAGAACTCGTACTGTCATCCCATCCCATCCCTTGGGACGGGCTTTATGGGACAGTCCGTATAAAAAACTATTGAAGACACCTTGGAGGCCAGTAGCCCTCCTTACAGCGGGCAACCCTTAAAGGCCGAGGGCCATAGCACGCCGGGATCCCATGGCAGAGCTGGTGCGAATTTGCAGTCTTGACGATCTGAAGGACGACGGTATGACCAAGGTCGAGATTCTCGGTTGTGACTACCTTGTCCTCAAGCGTGGCGATAGGATACACGTCACGGACGCGGCCTGCACTCACGAGTGGGCCGATCTGAGCCAGGGGGTCCTGGAAGGAGATACCGTCACGTGCCCTCAGCATGGCGGCCAATTCGACGTCAGGAGTGGCGCGGTCCTCCGCGAACCGCCCACCTTTCCGCTCGACACCTATAACGTCGACGTTCGGGACGGCGAGGTCTATGCAGACGTGACCGGGTACTAGAGGAACTCGATGAGGACGGACGGAATCTTGTCGAGGAGATCGGACGCGGTCATGCCATAGCTGAGTTCTCTGAAGGCGATGTCACCCGCATAGCCGTTCGCAAAGGCGGCGAGGCGAGCGGCGTCGAAGGGGGCCAGTCCCTTTCCAAGAAGGGCCCCCACCAGGCCTGCGAGAACGTCCCCCGTTCCGCCGACACTCATGCCAGGGTTCCCCGTTCGGTTCACCTTCACCCGCTTGCCGTCGGTTATGATGTCATGCCGTCCCTTCAGCAGGATGGTGACGCCCAGCCGCTTCGCGAAGGATTTCACCTGCTCCATCCGCTTCTCCAGCCCGGCGTCGAGCTTGGTGCCACTCAACCTATAGAACTCCATCTTGTGGGGAGTGATGACGCCCTGCTTCCCCTCCAAGCATGAGACGTCCTTGGCGACCGCGGTAATTCCGTCGGCGTCTATCACAAGCGGCTTCTCCAGTGCGCGAATGAGGTTGTGTACCGCCACCAGCGTCTCTGGGTCTCTCCCGAGGCCGGGTCCAATGACCACGGCGTCCATTCCTTCGGCCAGCCTCTTCACTGCCGGAACGTTGTCTGGGAGCAACTTCTCGCCAGGCAACCGATGGACGATCAGGGTGGGGCTGAAGGAGGCGACAATTGGATGGCTCAAGGCGGGCGTTGCGATATGGACAACATCGGTCCCGATCCTATAGGCGGCTAGGCCAGCCAAAGCAGGTGCTCCGGTGTAGGGTCCGCCTGCGACCACCAGCACGCGGCCGCTGTCTCCCTTGTGTGCGTCGAGGGGTGGACGAGGATAGAGGAGGAACTCGCCCGGACCAACGAGCCTCTCGAATTCCTCCTTGATGCCTATGTCTACCACTACGATCTCTCCGGAGGTCTTCGTGTCCATCCCCTCCTTCACGACGTGGAGAGCCACCGAGACCGTGGGTCGGACCACCGTGTCTGAGCCCATTCCGGACGGTAGGTCTATGGAGAGAACCGGTCTTCTGGAGGTATTGATGGCCTCGACCATGGAGCGATAGGGCTCCCGGAGTTTCCCCTTAACTCCAGTGCCCATGAGGCCATCCACCAGGATGTCCGCCTCCTTGGCAAGGGCGGCGTAGTCCTGGGGAGGCTCGAGTACCTTGACACCGTCTGGAATCCGGTCGAAGTTCACCTGGGCCGGGCCCTTCCATATTTCCTCTGACGGCTTCGCAAGGGCAACTGTGACCTGGGCTGCCTTCTCCAGATGCCGAGCGGCCACGAAGCCGTCTCCAGCGTTGTTGCCAGTTCCTGAGAAGAAGACGATCCTCTTCGCCTTCGCCTTGAGTTTGTCCAGCAGGACGTCAGCAACCCCCTTCCCCGCCTTCTCCATAAGTTCCTCGATGGAGACACCGTAGTACTCCAGGTTTGCATCGAGAATGCGCATCTCCTCTAGGGGAATCACGGGTTCCCAATGGAGGATGTTGCTTTCAAGATTGTGGGAGAATCGCCGCAACCAGGGATGACCACAGCTTTATAACGCGTGGAAATCTAGGCCACATGATGGGAATCGACCCGGAGTTCATGAACACCCGGGAGGTCGTGGACAAGCACTTCGAACACGACGTCTGGGGGCCAGTGGAGACCCCTGAGAAACTGGGCATTCACGGCACCCACGTGGCGGTGGACTTCGACCTGTGTATCGCGGACGGCGCCTGCATCCCTGTGTGCCCCGTGGAAGTTTTCGAGTGGGTGGATACTCCTGGGCACGAGGCTTCGGATAAGAAGGCGGACCCCACGAGGGAGGACGACTGCATCGATTGTATGGCCTGTGAGGCTGTGTGCCCGGTGGAAGCCATCAAGATTACCGAGGCATAGACGCTCCCTTGGCCCGACCCGATAGATCGTCTCGCAGAACCGCTTCCGTTTGTTGGATCACTTGGGCAGCCACGAGCATGAAGAGGGCGAGACCTGCACTGGCCCTCCAGCCTCTCGTCCGGTTTCTCCCGCTCCTTCTTCAGCTTGACGTCTGCCTACAGGCTAACGTGGTGACGACCATCAGATTCGGGCTGTAGCAAATCCCCGTTTGGTTCAATTGCGATGAATGTCAGTCCGAGGCAATGCCATAGCTTTATCTACCTCCGGCCTCCCCATTGGGTTGACATTCGAGGCTACAAGGCCTCCCCGAAATATGGAAACATCAGATGAGCACAAACCCGAGGCGCGGAGCGCGTCTTACCGCTGGACTCTCCTTCAACGTCCTCCTTCTTGGACTCATCAGTTTTCTCACCGACTTCAGCAGCGACATGATTTTCCCGCTGATGCCCTTCTTCATCACGGCGGAGCTGGGCGCGACCGCCTTCATCTTCGGCATCTTCGAGGGTTCTCGAGAGAGCACGTCCAGCATCTTGAAGGTCTTCTCGGGACATTGGTCTGACAGGCTCGGCCGACGGAAGGAGATTGTAATGGCCGGATACGGCCTGTCGGGGGCCATGAAGGCCTTCATACCCTTCGTGGGTTCCTGGCCCGAACTCCTTGGTGTGGGGATCGGAGAGAGGGTGGGCAAGGGCCTGAGGGATGCTCCCCGAGATGCGCTCCTCGCAGAGACCTCGCCCACGACTCAGAGGGGAAAGGTCTTCGGATTCCACAGACTGATGGACACTCTGGGGGCGGTCCTTGGCCCCCTCGTTGCCTTCGTCCTGCTCGAGTTTTTCGGATTCCCCTTTAGGGGGATCTTCCTGTTGGCCGTAGCTCCTGCATTGCTGGCCGCTCTCCTGACCGTTTTCATCAGAGAGAGGCGGAAGCGCAAGGAGGAGCGACCTCGCGTAGGGTTCAGCCTCTCCTCTCTGAGCAGCGAGCTGCGTTCCTTCATCCTCATAACAACGCTCTACTCCCTGGGCAACTTCTCAGTCCTGTTCCTCCTTCTACAGGCGGTGGGAGTTGGTCTGACCAAAGGCACTGGACTCCTCTTCTACATCGCCTTCAACCTCGTTTACGCCCTCGGGTCCCTCCCCACGGGCATCCTGTCCGACCGCATCGGTCGCGCACCGGTCATCCTTGTCGGATATCTCCTCTTCGCCGCCATGTGCACTGGACTCATCTTCTTCTCCCTTAACTGGCAAATATTCCTACTCTTCCTGGTCTTCGGAATGTCGTTTGCATTCGTCAACGGCGTTGAGAGGGCCTTCGTGGCCGACCTGTCGCCGGCGAACCTTAGGGCGACATCATTGGGCACCTACCACACCCTGACCGGACTCGCAAAATTCCCGGCCAGTGCCATTGCGGGGTTCCTGTGGCTCTTCAGCCCCGCGTGGACGTTCTCCTACGGCCTTGTCCTATCGCTGGTCGCCTTCGTGGCCTTGGGCCTCTTCATGGCGAGGCGAACGTGACGGGCGAAGGACTCTATACCAACCTGACAATTTCCTTCCATGAACGCGGAGGAGAGGAAGAAGGTCTTCGAGTACATCGACTCGCGGTTCGATGAGCTGATGGAGGACCTCAAGGAGTACTGCAGCGTCCCCACCGTCAGCGCCCTGGGCGAGAAGTTCAGGGAGGGTGCCGACGCCACACGGAGGCTCCTGGAGAAGTACTCTGTTA
>CAYFZX010000024.1:3007-4550 GCA_964347795.1 uncultured Methanomassiliicoccales archaeon | reverse complement strand
TCTGCGGTTCATGGTCGAGGGAGAGGAGGAGTTGGGCAGCCCCCACTTCGTCCCCTTCTGGGAGGAGAATCAAGAGCTCTTCAAGGGCGATGGTGCCACCATTGAGGGAGCCAACCATGCCCTCGACGGCACCCCCACGGTGCAACTTGGCAGCAAGGGCATCCTCTACGTCGAACTCTTCGTGAGAACGGCGGCGATTGATCAGCACTCCTCGTTGGCGGCTGCCCTTCCGAATCCAGCTTGGCGTCTCATAGCGGCCTTGAACACGATCAGGAACAGCGAGGGACGCATCCTGATACCGGAGTTCTATGACAACGCCCCCGAGCCAACCGAGGAGGAGCTGGTGTACCTCAGGAAGAGCAGATTCGACCCCATCATGTACAAGGAAACCTACGGGGCCTCGGAGGTCCTCGGGGGGGACACGCCCTTCGACCGGCTCCTGCAACTGGTGTACGGAACCACCTGTAACATCGACGGCTTCTACTCCGGCTACATCGGGGAGGGGTCAAAGACAGTGAATCCCGCCTATGCGAAGGTCAAGCTGGACTTCAGACTCCTACCAGGGCAACGACCGGGCGCCGTATTGGGAAACCTAAGGAAGCACCTCCGCCACCACGGCTTCAGGGACATTGAGGTGGAAGACCTTGGGTCCTTTGAGCCCGCCGGCACTCCGCTGTCTTCGAGGATAGGCCAGTCCCTCTTCGCGGCCTTTCGTGAAGCGTACGGACGAGATCCCAACGTCCTGCCCTGGTCAGCAGGATCCTCGTCCACGTGGTACTATACTAGTGTTGGCACTCCTGCGGCAGCCGGCCCGGGCGTCGGGTACCAAGGTAGCAAAACACACGCCCCTAATGAACACATTCGCCTCCAGGACGCCAGGCGGGCCATCAAGGCAACGGCTGCCATGATGCTGGAATTTGGCAAGGGTCCTTAGAGGACTTCCCAGAGACTCTCACTGGAAATCTGCGAGTGGCACGTGTCGCAGTATCCTGGACCCTTGAGGTCTGTATCAGCCAACGTGTTGGAGAAGTGCATGACACAGCGCTCGCTGGCACAGTGCCCCAGACCAGCTGCATGGCCCAACTCGTGCAGTGCCTCCTTAAGGGCCCTCAGGAGGAAGAGATCGCCGTCGACAGACTTCAGCCTGGTTAACGATATCACGGCCGTTCCCCCACCCATCTCGGCCTGACCGAAGACGAAGTTGAGAGGCTCAGCGTAGAGGTCGACATCGGTGATTGCCAAGACGAACCTTCCCTCATACTCCTTCGCCAGCTTGAGAAATGCGGATGCTCTGTGCTGGTTCCTGGCCTGACTCAAGGCACCAGGCGGCAGTCCGCAAGGGGGATGCGATTCGACCTCCAAGCCCCCCCGCCTCATCTCCTCAGCGAGATGCTTGAGGAAGCCTGCGTCGACATCGCCCACGGGGAGGATGGATACCTGCAATCGATCCCTCAGGTGGTCCCTTGAAGGCTGACAACTAACCCTTCATCACTCCGAAGGGGCTGAGCTTCACGACGATGTCCGAGATGCCTGCGCCTTGGCA
>CAYFZX010000024.1:0-2907 GCA_964347795.1 uncultured Methanomassiliicoccales archaeon | reverse complement strand
GTCCCGGTATCTTGGCGGGATTTCAGGATGACCCGGTGGGAAGGCCCGAGTCGCGCCCTTGCGGTGAACGTAGACGCCCTTCCTCTCACCGTTCACGTGATGCTCCTCCAACTTCGCCATGTTGTGGCACACGTCGTAGACAATCTCCATCCCGAGTTCCTCGCTAGACTGCCCGAGGACCCTTTCGAAGGACTCCCGTGTCCAGTGAGTAATCAGCTGGCGATTACTGAAGGCGAAATTCGCCGCGGCGTACATGGCCTGGAAGTAGTCTTGCCCCTCCTGGGAGCTGGCGGGGGCGCAAGCGAGTTGCCTGTCTGGCAACTCAATCCCGTACTTCTTCACCGCTTCGTTGTGGAGGCGGATATAATCCGTCGCGATCTGGTGGCCACAGCCGCGAGACCCGGTGTGGATCATGATACAGATCTGCCCCTCCTCGTCTATGCCAAGCGCTTTGGCGGCCTTGGGATTTCTGACCTCTTTCACGTACTGAATCTCGACGAAGTGGTTGCCGGCCCCCAGGCTGCCCAGTTGTGGTCTCCCGCGATCCATGGCCTTAGGACTCACCTTCTCTGAGTTTGCCTGGTCAAAGGATCCCCCTTGCTCGATCCCCTCCACGTCCTCCTCCCAGCCGTATCCTTGAGCGATGGCCCACGGCGCGCCGACGTCCAGAACCTCCCGGAGCTCCTGATGGGTCAGACGGACCTTCCCCTTCGAACCGACACCACTTGGGACGTTGCCAAAGAGGGTGTCGACAAGAGGCTGGATCCGATCCCTCACCTCCTCCCGGCTGAGGTTCGTGCGCATCAAACGGACGCCACAATTGATGTCAAATCCCACCCCGCCCGGTGACAGGACCCCCTCCTCCTCGTCGAAGGCAGCGACGCCACCTATCGGGAAACCATAGCCCCAATGGATGTCCGGCATCGCCATGGATGCTTTCTGAATGCCTGGCATGGTCGCGACGTTTGCCACTTGCTCCGGAGCAAAGTCCTTCACGACGTTCCTTATCATCCTGGCATCGGCATAAATGATGCCGGAGGTCCGCATCGATTTCTTGTATGACTTCGGAATCTGGTAGCGGTACTCGTCCAGCTTTTCAATGGGGCCCTTCCAATCCTGTGGCATTCCAGTCATTCAATAACAGCGAGTCGCGCTTATAACTGTTTATCTGGGTGACAGCGAAAGTGGCCGCAACATTGAGCTATCGCCTGATGTGTTCACCATTTCGGACACCTTAAGTATCCGAGGTGGACTACCAGTTTGTCTCAGAGTCGAGGCGATGGTTTGGGTCGGCGTCTGCTTCCCAGGCTTGCTGTTGCTCTCCTAGGCCTTACCCTACTGCTGCTCCCGCAGTCAGGCGTCAATTCCGGAGGGTCCGTGGGAGCACAGATGGTGCCAAGTGGTCCCCCGAGAGACCTCTTCTACCCGCAGACCTATGCGGGCGAGGGGGAGATGACCTTCCAGGTCTACCCAGGATTCACTCCCCGCGACTATCTCTACTACATCATGGTGGGGCCCGAGGCCGACACGACCCTCCGCTTCTCCCACGGCTTCCCCTATCAGCATGACTACGGAGCTGGACTTGACGGCACCACCTGGCTTCAAGTGGGCGAGTCGGGCAACTACACGGTGGGGTATTCAGGTGCTGGCATCATGACAGTCGCGGTGGCCCCAGAGGATTGGAGAGTCTATCGCTCGCAGGACCTCCTCGCCTCGTACGCGGGACCGTTTCCGCCAGGCTGGTTCGCCTTGCTCCTGATGGACCCGGAGAGTGGTGGCAATTCACACGTCGAAGTGGTGACCTCTTTCGATGTCGCGGTGACGACGGCCGTATTCGCTCTCGACAGCGGCATACAATTCAAAGGCTGGCTCGAGGGGACACCTTCGGGATCCCTGGTCACACACGTCGGTGGGTCCGACATGGTCTCGATTCACGTATACAATCCGACCGGTGACCTCATCGAGGGGAGTGTCCACATCATACCCTTCACTCCACCCCTCTCGTCGGATGTGGTGATTGGCATCATCGTCGTGATTGGCGCCCTTTCGGCGGTCGTAGTGGTTCTCTACGACTGGTGGAGGAAGAGGGCCAAGCGACGGCTCAAAAGGGTAGACTCTCCCTAAAGGCCCCGTACTTCGGGTCGCGGCCTGCTATCCGCCTTTCCTAATACTCCCCCAGGTTCCCCGCCGCCCTGGCCTTCCTCTCTATCCACTTGTAGAGGAGGTACCCGACGGGCGGGGTGATGATCCCGAAGAGGAAGACTATGAGGAACTCCTGGCCTACGGGGAGGAGCTCGGGGAACCCCGCTGGCGTGCCCATGAGGAGGGAACGGAACAGGTCGACGGAGTAGCTGACGGGAATCCAGCGGCTCACGTAGTCCAGCATGACGTCTGGCAGCACTCTAAAGGGGAAGAACATCGCGCAGAAGATGATGAAGAAGAACTGGAAGAAGTTCACCAGGAACTGGGCGCTCTCCTTCAAGCGTATGGTGATGGCGGCGAAGAGGAAGCCGATGCCGAGGAAGCCCAGGATGCTGAGGAGCAGGACGGCCAGGGCGAGGCCCACGTTCTCCGCCGGCAGTCCGCCTGCCACCAGGGCCACCAGGACGATGGCCACTACGGACATCGCTGCCGTCCACAGCAGGATGGCGAAGATGCGGGAGATCAGGTTCCAGAACTTGCTCGCGGGGGAGAGGTAGAGGGACTCGAGGGTGCCGCGGAACTGCTCCTCGCGTATAGAGAAGCCCACCTCCCAGAGGATGAACGTGACGAAGAGGTTGATGATGAGGCCATACACCATCACGGAGGCGATCTGCTGCCCCTGCGCGAAACCCAGGCCCGGGGTCGTGAACGCCAGGGCCGCGAAGAGGAACATGAAGATGATGAGGAAGATCTGGGTGAACATGG
>CAYFZX010000023.1:0-20715 GCA_964347795.1 uncultured Methanomassiliicoccales archaeon | reverse complement strand
GGCGGTGACCCCCGTCTCACGCTCAATCTTCTCTGCGAGCTCGATGGCTTGAAGCCGCATTCCGTCGGGATATTGGAGCCCAACGGTCTTGCACCCTCTAGATCGGACCTCGGCGATGGCCCTCTCTAGGTCCATTCACCATCACCGTTTCCCCAGGCTAGGCGTCCTCCACCACGATCCTACAAGGCGTGGGAAGTTTGTAGCCCGCCTTGTTGAGGGCCACCTTGGCGTGCCGAACATTGCCAGGGACGGTCCGGATGTACATGACGGTCTGACCCGCCTGCACCCTCGCCGCCGTCCCGACGGGAGACCCGAAGGCGCCTCGCATGCCGTCCGATATTCTGTCGGCCCCAGCACCGACAGCTACCTTGTTCTCCCGCAGGACAATGTGTGGGTACGTCTTGATCTTGAGATGGTACTGCTGACCCGCTCTCTTGGAGATGTAGCGATTGGCGGCTATTCGAGCGGCCTCGAGGGCCATGTGTCGAATCTGACACGCCTCCTCAGCGACGAGCCTAATCCTCTTCGGGAACTCGCCATCTGGGTTGCCCAGATCGAAACTGACGATGCGCGGGTTCGGGACGCCTCCCATGTACTCCTTGCGCGTATAGGCCTGGCCTTTGGCCTCCCTGTACATACTGGCGGGCTTTCTGACCATGTGCTCTCTCCTCTAGGAGGCCCTGGATATATAACGCTTGGTCACTCGAGGCCTCAAGGTGACACAAAGGGAGGCGACTCACTCCAACGGCACCTCTGGGGTCCTACGCCACCGTTGCGGGCCTCGCCGAGAACAACACCAGCGCCGCCACGATGACGGAGGCGATGGCGACCACCATGCCGTAGGTCACGATGAACAGCAGGGTGGTGTTCAGGATCGAGAAGGTGTTGAGAAACACCTCCGTCGCCGGCAAGGCCCATGCAGAGATCCCAAAGATGGCTGCCAGCAGGCCGGCCGGGGCTGCAAGCAGGGACTTGACGTCCTTGCGGAGCCGCTGGAGACCTTCGTACTCCTCAAAAGCCCTTCGGAGCCACTGGGTCCTCGAGCTGTTCGGGGTCTCCCGCAGCTCCTTCTCTACCGTCGCCTTGACCACGGAGGCTTTCACGGGGAGGACAGCGTCGAGATCGAGACCTTCGCTGATTGACCGGAGAACCTGCTGGGACGACGTGTCGACCCTTTGGAGCGTCACGATGCCCGCCAGGATGATGACTGCCAGGACCAAGGCGCTACTCGTGAGAATGCTGTTGTAGGTGTTGAAGGAGGTGATAGGTTGGTACTGATAGTCGACGACGTTGGCCGTGTAGAAGGAAAGGATGACCACCGCGGCAGAGGCGGCCCAGATGATTGCGGTGAGGATCCGAAGCCCCCTGCTAAAGTCTACCATGCTACAACGGCTTTTCTCAGGCCTTAAGAAGGCTCTGACGTGAGTTGCAGAATTGATAATGATAACCAGGTTTGAGAATGGTCCCCGCACGATACTATAATAGGAGTCCGTCGCCTCCTTCGCAAACAGCCATGAAACTGGTGAAGCTAGGGGGCAGCGTTATCACCTACAAGGGAAGCAGGCCTCGTTATCGAAGAAAGGTGATGGAAGGACTGGCCGCGGAGCTCGCCCCCTTTCGGGATGAACTGTGCATCGTCCACGGCGGTGGCAGTTTCGGCCATCCTCTGGCCTACCGATTTGGCCTGCATCGAGGCATCGATCGGCGGAAGCAGCTAATGGGCTTCGCCGAGGTCCACGCCAGCATGAGAGACCTCAACACACGGGTTCTCAAGGCGCTCCGTTCAGAAGCCATCCCGGCGGTCTCTGTCTCCCCACCCCTATTGGTGAAGATGGTGGGCGGGAAAGTAGCCTCCTTCCGAGGGCAGAGTCTTCTTGACCACCTGGAGGCGGGGTTGGTCCCGGTCACCTTCGGTGATGTCGTCCTCGACGAGGTCCAGGGTAGCGCGATCGTTTCGGGAGATGAACTCATGTATCAGCTGGCGCGGCTCGTCAGACCTGAGATTGCGGTGTTCGTCGCTGATGTGGGAGGTGTGAAGGATGCGAACGGGTCCGTCATCCCCTCGATATCCTCCCCGCTCCCGGAACTGGAGGACGTGGAGGAAGGGATAGATGTCACCGGTGGCCTCGGCGGGAAGGTGGACGCCATGCTCCGCATCGCCCGTGAGGGCCCGCGGTGTCTCCTCTTGAGTGGTCTGGTGGAGGGGAGACTGGGCCGCGCCCTTCAGGGAGGGACCGTCCCCTGTACGGAGGTCAGGGTGGCTCCCAACGCTCCCCAATCGCAACCGAAGCCCCCCCCGAAAGACTCTAAATAGGGTCCAATCTTTGTTGACCCTCTGAGTGCATTCCATATGTCAGAACGAAAGCGGGAGCACGTCGACATCGTCCTTGGCAAGGAGGTCCGCCCGAAGCACAATCATTGGGACGACGTTCACTTCCTTCACAACGCCCTGCCCGAGATAGATCTGGAGGAGATCGACACTGGAGTTACTCTGTTCGGGAAAAAACTGACGGCTCCCGTCATAATCTCATCCATGACAGGCGGCTTCAAAGACGCCGTCCGCATCAACGGCAATCTAGCTCGCGGCGCGGCAGAGGTGGGCATCGGCATGGGCGTCGGGAGTCAACGTCCAGTGTTGCAGGGTCAGGCTCCGGAGGACTCCTGGTCCATCGTGAAGGAGCATCGCGTCCCATTGACCATAGCAAACATCGGAGCGCCACAACTGATCTCTCAGGGCACCAGAGAGCCGCTGGCGTTGGATCACGCCCGCAGGGCACTGGAGATGGTGGAAGGCGATATCCTGGCAATTCACCTGAACTACACCCAGGAGATCGTCCAGCCCGAGGGCGACAGGAGGGCCCGCGGCGTACTCTCTGCCATAGAGGCCATCGCCTCCGAAATACCTGTTCTCGCGAAGGAGACGGGAGCGGGTATATCGCGGGACGCAGCCCTCGCCCTCAGGGAAGTGGGGGTCCGTGGTATCGACATCGGCGGCCTTGGAGGCACGAGCTTCTCCGCGGTAGAGTTCTATCGGGCCCAGAAGGAGGGTATGAAGCTCAAAGAGCGACTCGGCCAGGTCTTCTGGGAATGGGGCATCCCGTCCCCAGTATCCCTGCGCCTCGCCCAAGTGGGCCTACCCGTCATCGCGACAGGCGGCCTCAGGACCGGTCTCGATGTCGCCAAGGCCCTCGCTTTGGGAGCTAGCGCGGGTGGCATGGCCTCGCAGATACTTCGCGCTGCGGAGGAGTCGGCCGAGGCGGTCGTCAGAGAACTGCAGGCCGTCGTCGCTGAGATCAAGGCCGTGATGTTCCTCACCGGCTGCCAAACCCTCGACGATCTTGCGAAGGTCAAGGTGGTCCTGACGGGTCCCACGCTTCAATGGGCCACCTCCCTCGGTTTGCTGGGGGAGTTACAGCATGGAGCTTGAGGAGTTTCAGTCGTATCTGATGGAGAAGGCCGATCTCGTTGATGCCGAGCTGGAGGCGTACCTCGCGACGGCAGGAGAGGTTCCCAACCTCCACGAGGGGGTGGTTTACGCCCTCGGGCTGGACAGAAAGGAGAGGAAGCATCGCGGCAAGCGCCTCCGCCCCGTATTGTGCCTCTTGACCTGCGAGAGCCTGGGCGGCGACGCCGAGGTCGCCCTTCCGTTTGCCGCGGCCTGCGAGATGCTCCACAACTTCTTCCTGGTCCACGACGACATCGAAGACAGAGATGTCATGCGCCGTGGTAGGGAGTCTGTCTGGGTCCGCTTTGGGGAGAACGATGGCATCAACATTGGCGACTACATGGTGGCCCTAACGTACGAGCTGGTTCTACGGTCCAAGGTCATGGGGGTGGAACCTGCCCGAGTCCTCGACTTGGTGGATCTCATTACCATGACGATGCAACGCACGGGGGAGGGTCAGGCCCTTGACATGGGTAGCCGGAAGCGGAGGGATATGGGACTGGGGGACTACATGGATATCGTGACCCTCAAAACGGGTTACTATCTGGCGGCCCCCCTCGTGGGCGGGGCAATGATCGCCAACGCCCCCCAGAGCGCGTTGGATACCCTGAAGTCGCTGGGGGAAAAAATCGGCCCGATCTTTCAGATCGCAGACGATATTATCGATTTGACAGAGGGCAAAGGCAGGGGCGAGAAGGGCTCCGACATCAAGGAAGGCAAGCGGTCCTTCCTCGCGATCGACGTGGCGGGTCAATGTACGTCGGAGGAGCGCGAGGAGCTGTACAGAATTCTGGACAAGCCCCGGCCCAAGACGACGGCGGAGGAGGTTCGGTGGGCGATAACTCTTTTCGAGAAGTATGACGCCGCTGGGAAGGCGAAGGAGAAGGGCCACCAGCTCCTCGAGGAGGCTAGGACCCTGATGGGAGGGCTGCCCTCGCCGTTGAACTCCAATCTCTCAGCGGCGGTGGAGTTCATGCTGGAACGGAAGTTGTAGGACCTACGACTCCAGCCCCCGATCCGTAATCCTGAATTTGGCCGAGACCCCTTCCTCGATGTGTCGGTGCTTCACGATGATTGCCGCCCGCAGGTTGGGGGCCACCTTGGCTAGCCGGATGATGTCCTTCGCGTTGTGAGATAGCATGTGCCCCCCGAGGGGCTCGAAGGTGCCGCGGTCGATGTCCGTGTACACCTGGGATGTCAACACCACCGGGATATCTCGCTTCCGGGCCACCTCCATCAGTTTGGTGACCTGTCGTGTGAGGGAGTGCAAGCCCTCCCATTCGTCCTCCATGACCCGGCTCCTGCGATAGTGGGTTGTGGCAGAATCCAGGACGATGAGACCGATCTCCCGGTTGACCTCCGTCATGCCGGAGGCCTTCTCTATCGAATCCTCTTGCTCCTCCAGGGTGAAGATCTCAGAGAAGAGGACGTCTTTGAGGACGGAGTTGTAGCCTCGACCGCAGATCTGTTTGAACCTCTCCAAAGAGACGCCTTCGGTATCCAGGTAGAGGACCTTCTTGTTCGACTGCACGACGCTTCTGGAGAGCTGCAGACAAAGATTGGTCTTGCCACTGCCCGCTTCCCCGAAGAGGAGTGTAATGCAGCCAGACTCGATCCCGCCGTCGAGCATCTCATCAAGGGAGGGGCAGTCGATGGCGACTTTCACCTCCCGTAAGAAGGTCCTCCGGCTATATATGCGTCTTCACCAGAGTCTCCAAAGGGGTTCCCAGGCCCGGGTCTCCAGGCGTACTCAAGGTGCCGGGCCGTTGCGAGAGCGGCCTCTTCTCCCAGGAGCCTCGCGACAATGTGGAGGGCCATGTCGATGCCCGCAGAGACTCCTGCGGACAGGACCACCCTGCCGTTATCCACGAACCGCACGTCCTCCAGCACCTCTGCGTCGGGAGCCGTCTCCCGAAGGAGGTCGAGAACGTCCAGGTGGGTCGTGGCCCGCAGACCGCCCAATAGTCCGGCCTTTCCCAACAGCAAGGCTCCGGTGCAGACGGAGAGGACCAGCTCCGCGTCCTCTGAACGTTGGCGAATCCATTCGATGACTCTCTCCTTATCCATCTCGACCCGGGTCCCCTGACCTCCGGGCACCAGGAGGATGTCGGGCGTAGGACAGTTCTCGATTGTGTGGCGGGGGCAAACCCTCAGTCCGTCCCTCGTTCGCACCGGTCCAGCCATTTCAGCCACCGTGTAGACGTTGAAGGCGGGAACATCATGGAGTCTTGAGGCAACGGAGAACACCTCCAGGGGCCCCGCAAAGTCGAGCAGTTCCACATCATCGAAGAGAAGTACGGCCAGATTCCTCAGGCTACCCCTCCTTCTTGGGTGGGGCTATGTATTCTCCCGAGCCGGTAATGATGAGGGTGACGTCGGTGCCTTCGATCTCCAGCCCCCGCGGCCTCACTACAGTCCGTACCCTGTATCCCTCCGAGTCCATGACCTGAACTTCGTCTGCGGTCTGAGAGACAATTGTCGCGCGCATCACCTCGGCCTTCACTCGTTTCGCCTCCAGGAGTTCTCGGGACCGTACGGTCCCGTGCTCTCCTCGCTCCAGGTCGATGACCTTCGCGGGCTCGCCGGTCGCAAGGATCTGGTGCAGCCTGCCGTCGATCTCCACGATCTCCCCGGCGGACACGCCCGGGAGGCGGAGGAGATGCGTAACGCGGTAGAGATCCTTCCCCCCTTTCCGCGTGTGGAGCTTCGGGGAGGATGACACGGTGCCCCCCAGTCTCGCCTTCAGGGCCTTGGCAATGGATCGAGCCGCCTCGTTGCTGCTGATGTAGACGTCGAGGCCTCCATGGACCTCCTCCTTTTTGGCGATGAAGACCCCGTCACTGGTGACGACCCTCTCTTCGATGACTTGGGAAGCAGCTTGAAACTCATCCTTCGTTACGGGGCGATCCACCCCTCTCACCTGGATGATGCCCTCGTAGTACTCCCCCCGTCTCTTGGAACAGTCAGGGCAGGTCGTGGCCTTGACCAGAAGCCTCAGAGCCGATTCCTCGACCACCGTAATGCCATCGAGGGCTACCTGGGCGCTCATTTCGACGCGGAGGTTCCGATCGTCCTCTGGGTTGATGCGCAGATCGAGCTGGTGTCGCTGAACGTCTCGGGGGATTTCCACGGCCTCTTCGACAAGCTCGTCCACGGCATTGTCCAGAGACTCGCGCCTCCAACCACCCGGCAGGTCGTAGGCCCCACAGTGTTGGCACTGGCGGAGGGTCAGCTTGGGCGGTGCCTTGACGAAGCGCCGCTTCTTGGGCAAGCAGTCCTCGCACAAGCCCTCGTAGACCATACCCTCCTTCCCACACTCAACGCAGAAGCCCCTCATAACACAACCATCTGGGCGTGGGGGACGCCATCAATCATAATGATGCCACCCTCCTCGATGAACCCCTCTTCCAGGGCGACGTGGACGGTCTCCTCCCCGACGAAGTTGCCGATAGTCGCCATGCGAAGGTGGGATACGAACTGCTCCCGGGTGACGTTGACCCCGTCGTAGAATTCGGGCTTTACATCAAGCTGAAGCTCGCCCTCCGTGAACATCTTACCAAGGAGGTCGGCATCGCAAGCTGCCACCAGAACCTCCTTGCCTTGGTTGTACACCTTGAGGCGAATCACCGATAATGGACGCGCGGGAGGGCACTTATAGGTATGTGCAGGGCTAGAACCGACTGACCAACTTCCACTTGTTGGCCGCCGGCGAATAGACCTCTCCTTCCTGACTCCAACGCTTCAACCACGCCTCTACCCGACTGGGAGGAATTCCTCGTTCCTCCGCGGCTTCCAGGATGTCCTTGAGGTCCGCAACCCCATCTCGTGCCGACAGCTCGGCGATTATGTCGCGAAGGGCGACCATCTGTGTCCGTTGGGACTGGCTGACGCCCGTGGCCACGATATCGATGTCGAAGCCGCCCTCGATGCCGGTGACCTTCTGCAACCAGTACTCGACGATGCGGACAGCCCGATCGGCGTCCTCTTCGGTGACTTCGGGGCTCAGACGGGCACGGGCGCTGGCCTCGGCCAGCCGAACGAACGCTTCGAGTTGCCGGGGGGTGATAGGGACGGCGCCACCCTCGATTTCACCCTGTTTGCGGATCTCCAGGTACTTCTCCTCAATCGTCTTCATCGCTTCCGGGGTCATCACCGGGTAGATCCTCTTCGCATAGGCGACATACTTCCGCAGGAAGTCAGGGGGGAAATAGGGAAGGAAAGCCTCATCCACTTCGAGCTCTTCCACAGAGATCTGGTCCAATCCTCGGCGGACTCGCTCGCCAGTTAAGTGGCCTCTCAGGATGTGCTCGGCCATGGCCTTGTCATGCTGAGCGTGGGGCCGATCCATCATTGGGAATATGCCATCAAACCTGCTAAGGAGGGTTGGGGAGAGATTTATCTGCTCAGAGATATATTTCTGCTCGTCGAAGCGCCCCAGGGTAGGGTTGGCAGCCGCCAGAATCGCGCATCGCGTCTGAAGAGTGGCCGTGATGCCAGCTTTAGCAACGTGAACGGTCTGCTGTTCCATGGCTGTGTGAATGCTCGATCTATCCTCCTCGCTCATCTTCTCGATCTCGTCAATGCACGCCAGGCCTTTGTCGGCGAGTACGAGCGCCCCTGCTTCAAGTGTCCAGCGACCCTCCCCAAACTCGTCGCGCTGGGCACTGGCCGTAAGCCCCGCGGCGGTGCTTGCCTTCCCCGAAGCGTAGATGCCACGCGGGGAGAGTCGGGTCATGTACTCTAGGAGTTCGCTCTTACCGGTGCCCGGATCGCCGACCAGGAGCAGGTGACTGTCTCCCCGGATTCTCCGGCCGTCTGGAAGCTCCTTGGTTACTCCTCCGAAGAGCTGAAGGGCCAGGGCTTCCTTCTCCACGTCGAGCCCATAGATTGAAGGCGCGATGGACCCGACGATCTTCCGAATGACATCTCCACTGGCGGCCTCCTCCTCAATCCGTTTCACGTCGTCAGGGGTGATGAGTATCTGTTCATACTCGACCTTCTCCATCTCCACGCTTATGACGTCCGCGAAGATGTCGAAGAGCGTGGACCGCGTCCGGAATCGACCCTTCTGTGTCCCCCGGAGCACGCCGTTGAGGACGATCCGATCTCCTGGGAATACCTCCCCTGTCAGGTCGTCCTCGATATATGCCACAAGCCTCTGCGGCTGCTCTCCGCCCCGCAGCTCCTCAGGTGGCTCCTGAATCTCGATCTTCTGGGTGTCGACGAACTTGGATCCTTCGTCAATGAGCTTGAACTTCGTCGAACCTGGAGTTCGACTGCACCCTCCCTGGTTCTCATAGCACTCCAGGGGTTCGTGAAAGGTCATCTCTTCTTGGGCCTCCTTGATGATGGCCCCACATCGCAGACATTGGAAGACCGCCTCCGTGAGCCGCGGCCTTACTTCGGTGGCTTTTCGGACAAGACCCTCGACGGAGATTAGCGTCCCAAGATGTTTCGCCCTGAGGTCACGGATTTCAACTCTTATCTCCCGCGGGACGTCACGAACACGAAAATGAATCGCGGCTTCCTCGGTCGGGGGCACGAACCGCCCGATGGCCTGCTCCGCGGCGTGAACCGCGTTCTGCGGCCGCGTCAGCAAATCGATCGCTAGGTCGCTGTCGAACCGCTCTATCTCGGGGTAGTCCACGTAGAGGCTCCTCTCCTCTGGGTAGGCGTCCGCGGTCGCAACAATCCGGGCGCCGAAATCCCCCTCATCGAAGAACTCCTCCCATCGTAACACGAGTTCCTCCGTTGAGAAACTTAACAACCGATTCCTCCCTCGACTTGCCATCCCGGGTATCTCCTATTTAAGAAACGGGCCATCGCTTCCGCTGCGGCCTTCCACACAAAGCCCATCATTTCCTGTGGAAGTGCCAGGGTCTCGTCCTGTCATCAGAAACAGGTCGAGTACCCGCAGAACAGGCACAGACAGCATCTACCCTCTCTAGCCAAAGGACCCTCGCAGTCGGGGCATTCTTCCAGGCGAGCTGGTCTCAGCTGGCTCGCTTCTCGTGTCAACCCCCTCATGTTTAGTCACCGTCTTTTCCATGGCCAGGAGACTTAAAAAGCTCAAGAGGGGAGGTCAGTGAAAGGTGAAAGTACCCTCTCCGGCGCAAACATTTAACATTACCAGGTCTGTTACCAGCCGGTGGGGAGGGCCTTGTTCGTTCCCGAGGAGAACCTCAAGGAGCTTATTCTATCCTACCTCAAGCGGTCGGAGGCTTCCATCAGTGGCCTCGCCCGCAATCTGGCGGCCGACGGCTACAAACTCCACCGCCTGCTTCTCACCGGCTACCTGCGGGCACTCGCAGACATGGGCTATGTGCGCGAGAAGGAGATCCCACCATCAAAGGTCTATGTGGTCGCGAGCGGCCGAGAGAGAAACCTCTACGAGCTTGTGGGGGATGCTTGTCGGGACCTGGAACCCGATGAACGAAAGGCCGCAAGCTTGGCTATTTCCGTCCTACAGAGGCTCTTCCACCGTCCCATCTTCCTGCGCGAGGTTCAGGAGTGCGGTTTTCCCCGAGGGTACGAGTCCCTCATAGTGGATCAGGAGGAGCGGGAAGAGTCCAGGAAGAAGCTCATGAAGGTGGGCATCAAGATACCGATAAGCGAGCCCGCCTACAAGGTCGCGGAGAAGCGGGACGATAGACGAGAGGAAATCCTCACTCAGCTGATCCTTGAGAGGTTCGCAGCCTCAGAGCTTGTGATGGCCACGAAGCAGACCCGGCTGGAGGGTTCGAAGGGGAGCTAGGCCGCTGGGGTTGACGGTCCGACGGGTCCTCAGCGACCCAGGAGCCTCCTCGGTCCCGCACCCCCGCGAGCGCCAGTAGCCCGCGGTTAGGCTGCTCACTTCCGTGCCTGACCCGTTCTCCACGGCTAAGGTTTGGTCCCCGGCCCTCCGGCCGGCTTCCAAGCCAGCTCCGGCCCCGCGGGACAGGACGTCAACGTCGACCCTCCGGACTGGAGGCCTTGGGACTGGGCCTTCCCCAGCTGTCGGCCCCGCATATCGACGATTTCGGTGTACAAGGGGACGCCGAACCCCCCGCCCTAGCCTAGCGACACAACCAGCGCTGTGGTGCCATATCTAAGTTTCCCTGCGGCGGCGTCGACCAGCGGCATCTCGCCCCATCTGTCCGCATCCCGGTGAGTAGGTTTCGGTGGGGGCAGCTCCTGTCCAAACAAAGCCCGATTCACTAGTTGTGGGGCCGCTTCCAATCACAAACCTGCCGGAACGCTTAGAACCTCGATTGACTCTACCGTTCAAGAGGTTAGATGAAGGGTGTATCGCGACCGTTCATCTCCACGCCCAGCTCACGACCGAAACGGATGACTTGGCTGACGATCGTGACGATTGGATTGGTCGTCGTTGTAGTCGTCTCGGTCGTCGTCGGGCTCCGGAGTCTGCAGTCCCCGAGTACTCCGCCGCCCCCGCCGCCCGGCGAGTCGTCGGATTGTCCGAGGTCGAATGGCCTCTGTCTCGAGCGGAACGTGACCCGAGTCATCGATGGTGATACCCTCGATGTCGAAGGCGGTCTCCGAATCCGCCTCGTGCTCGTCGATGCTCCAGAATCAAGCGAAACCGGTGGGCCTCAGGCCTCGAACTATCTTGCGAACCTGTGTCTGGGGTCCCTCGCTCTGGTTGACGAGGACGACTTCCAAATTGGCGACGATCCCTACGGTCGCGTTCTCGCAGTCGTCTACTGCGACGGCACGAACGCAAATGCCGCAATGATCTCCTCGGGCCACGCGGACACCTACTACGACTTCTGCGCTGTGAGCGAGTTCGGGACGGAGGCCTGGACGGGATGCTCCTCTTCTCCACCGCCTCCCCCGCCGCCCCCGCCTGAGGAGACCTGCGATCCCTCCTATCCGGACGTTTGCATACCCCCTCCACCGCCCGCCTTGAATTGCGCTGACATATCCTACAGAAACTTTGTCGTTCTCCCTCCCGACCCACACAACTTCGATGGCGACGGAGATGGGATCGGTTGCGAAGGCTGATGACGGAAAGCGGCTACCGCATGGCCAGGGCGAAGTGGTGGGATACGTGGTCTCGCCCCTCCTCGCCAACCACCGCGACAGAAGGGACAAGCTCTGACACTGTAGCGACCAAAGGTCCCAGGTATGCTGGCGGGGACCTACCCCTTCATCAGCATGATGATGGCCTCGGCCGGCTCGCCTCCGCACTCCTTCAAGGCCTCGAGGGCCTCCTCCGGAGACACCCCGGTCCGCTCCACCACCAACTGCACATCCTCTTCGGGGATAGCCGGGCCGCTCCCCTCCCGTGCCATCTCCTCCGCCTGGCCGATGACCTGGTACATCCGCTGACCCTGGACGTTCATCTCGGCCACAGTCGGGGACTTGACAACGTAGTCCTTCTCCGCCGTTCGGATGACGACCTCCTCCACGTCCTCTAGCTCCCTATAGCCAAGCTGCTTCATCAGCATCTTCGCCTGGCGCGGGTTCACGCGGCCTCCTGGCACGCCTGGTATCATGAGGATCCTCTGGCACTATCGGCTGGAGCCTTATATAGGCCTCTACCCCTAGATGCCGTGTGAAGGTCGCCGTTGTCTTCGACGACAAGTGCCATCCAGACAGGTGCAACCTGGAATGCATGGCCTACTGCCCGCCGATGCGGACGGGTACTGAAGTCATTTGGCTCGCGGAGGACACGGGCCGTGCGGCCATCTCTGAGGAGACCTGCATTGCCTGCGGCATTTGCATCAAGAAGTGCCCCTTCGACGCCATCCGTATCATCGGGCTGCCGGACGAGCTGGAGGGAGAGACTGTTCACCGTTACGGCATGAACCGTTTCCGGTTGTTCCGGCTACCTGTTCCCAAGGAGGGCAAGGTTATCGGCCTCCTGGGGCCCAACGGCATCGGGAAGACGACCGTCATCAACATGCTCTCCGGGCACCTCGTCCCCAACCTCGGCGACTGGGAGGAGGAGCCAACGTGGGACAAGGTCCTGGATCGCTACACCGGAACGGAGGTCTACAACTACCTGCGCCGCCTGGCCAACGGGGAGTGGAGGACCTCCCTAAAGCCACAGTACGTGGACCGGCTGCCGCAGGTTCACAAAGGCCAGGTGAAGGAACTCCTGGAGGCGGTTGACGAGCGAGACGAGCTGGACCACGTCGTTCAGGCCCTGGAACTGGGGAGCTTCCTGGAACACGATTTGCGCACCCTGTCGGGGGGCGAGTTGCAGCGGATGGCCATCGCAGCCACGCTTCTCAGGGATGCCGACGCCTACTTCTTTGACGAGCCCTCCTCCTACTTGGACATCCACCAGAGACTCCGTGTCGCCCGGGTCATACACCGACTGTCGCAGGAGAAGCTCACCGTCGTGGTGGAGCACGATCTGGCGGTTTTGGACTTTCTGGCGGATGTCGTCTACCTCCTCTACGGCGAGATGGGGGCCTACGGCATTGTCGCCCAGCCTCGGCCAGTCAGGACGGCCATCAACGTCTACTTGGACGGCTACCTGAAGGAGGAGAATATCCGCTTCCGCGACCGGGAGATCAGGTTCGAGGCCCGTCCGCCGCGGGGCGAGTGGCAAGCGGAACCCCTCATGTCCTTCTCCGACGTCCACGTGGACTTGGACGGCTTTGCTCTCACGACGGAGGGCGGCAGCATCAAGAAGGGAGAGGTTGTCGGCGTCGTGGGCCCAAACGCCACGGGGAAGACGACCTTCGTACGCGTCCTAGCAGGGGACCTGGCCCCCAAGAGCGGCGTGGTAGAGGGCACGGCCCAGGTCTCCTACAAGCCCCAGTACATTCAGCTGGAGTACGAAGGAAGCGTGCGGGAGCTCCTCCTGGGTCGCCTGGGGAAGGCGGTGGACACTAGCTACTTCAAGACGGAGCTATCGGCGCCGCTGGAGATGGAGCCCATCATGGAGAAGGAGGTAAATTCCCTCTCCGGCGGGGAACAGCAGCGGGTCTCCATCGCCCTCTGTCTCGGCCGCGAGGCAGATGTGTACCTCTTGGACGAGCCTTCCGCGTACTTGGACAGCAACCAGAGGATGAAGGCCGCCAAGGCAATGAGGCGGGCCATGGAGAATACGGGCAACACCGCCCTCGTCGTGGATCACGACGTTTATTTCATCGACATGGTCTCCGACTCCCTCATGGTCTTCGCGGGGACACCGGCCAAGGAGGGGTACGGGTACGGGCCCTTCCCCATGCGAGAGGGTATGAACCGCTTCCTGATGGATGTGGGCGTGACCTTTCGCAGGGATCGAGACACGAAGCGACCTCGGATCAACAGCCCCGAGTCAAAGCTCGACCGCGAGCAGAAATCCGCCGGCGAGTACTACTATGCCCTCGCCTAGGGGTCGGCCGCCGCAGGAGTAGAATGCCCCTTCCTCCACCTCCTGAAGAGGAAGAAGCCCACCAGGAAGGCGGCGAGGGCTGCGAGGATGATCACGTCAAAGAACTCTAGGCTCTCGGCGAACGCGAAGGCGGCCTCGCCCAAGAAGAACCCCAACGAGACTAGGAGGGTGGTCCACACAGCGGCCCCGAGGAAGGTGAACAGGAGGAACCCTCTCAGGGGCATTCGGGCGATGCCCGCGGGGAAGGCGATGACAGATCGGAACCCGGTGAAGGAGTTGGCCAGGAGGACGGCCCAGGTCCCCCAGCGCTCGAACCAACGATCCGCCATGTCGAGGTGCTTGTCCTCGATGCGCAGGTACTTGCCATACCTGACCAAGAAGGGCCGGCCGAGGTACAGGCCAATCAGATAGGCTCCTGTTGACCCCAGGGTCGCCCCCGTTGCGGCAACGAGGATGACGAGGACGACGTTTAGCTCCCCTTGCGTCGCCAGGAGGCCAGCGAATGGCAGTATGGCGGCGCTGGGAATGGGCGTAAGGATGCCCTCGACGATCATGGCGATGAAGATGCCCAGGTAACCGAACTGCGACACCAGGCTCAACATGAAGTAGGCAATCTGGAGGAAGATGGACACTTCCGCGGAAACCGAATCGGCTCCCCTTAAACCTTCGTTTCAGGTTGCTGACCTTGATATCCGCCCGGGGAGCTAGGCGACTTCCGTACTCTGCCTGATGCACTCCTCGGCTGTCTCAAGGAAGCGCTCGACTTCCGCCTTCAGCTGGTCGCGCGGCCTGAAACCTACGACCTCACCGACGGGGCGCCCGTTGCAGAAGAACTTCAATGTCGGGGTTCCCATGACTCCAAGGCCCATCGCCAGCCTGGGAGCCAGTGCGACATTGAGCTTCGTGAATTTCAAACGCCCTTCATACTCCCGGGCCGCCTCGTCGTATATGGGATCCAACCGCTTGCACCAGGAACACGTAGGACCCCAGAAGTTGATGACCACTGGCGTCTCCGCTTCGATCACCTCTGACTGCCAGTTGTCCTCCGTGACGTTTGCGACTTCACTCATGATGATCCACCAACCAATCGATTAGGTTCCTGCAATGTAAACCCCACGCTTCGGCTGAGCCTGCGGTTTCACTCCATCCAACGCCCCTGTCGAGGCCGCTCCAACTCTCCATCCCGGGCTATGATCTCACCATGCAGGAACGTGGCTTCGGGGAAGATGGCTTCCCATCCCTCAAAGGGGGTCCAGCCACACCGATAGTGAAGCTCATCCGCCTTCACCTTCGTCACGGCCTGCGGGTCGAAGACGACTACGTCGGCGTCGCCTCCCGTTCGGAAACCTCCCTTGCCCGGGAGACCGAAGAGCTTCGCCGGCGTCGAGCACAGGGCATTGATGAGGACCTCCAGGGAGAGCCTTCCCTTCCTCACCAGATGGAACATCATCGGGTACATGGTTTCCACATTGGGTGCGCCCGGAGGCGCGGAGGAGAAATGCTCCTTCTCCTCCAACGTATGGGGGGCGTGATCGCTGGCCAACAGGTCTATGCGCCCCGAAACGAAGGCTGACCACACGGCCTCTCGATCCTCTGGGGGTCTCAGGGGTGGGTTGATCTTACCGAGGGAGCCGAGCGGAGCCCGCGAGTCCAGGAGCAAGTGGTTGGGAGTCGCCTCACAGCTGAAGGAGGTTCCTTCCAAGGCGGCCAGGCCAAGTCTAGAGGAGAGATGGGCGATGTGGATCCGGCATCTCGAACCCGAGGTAGCGAGCTGTTGGATGGCGCTCTCCTCAGCCTGATCGGGTCTGGCGAGGCGGTGATCTTCCAGACTCGCCTCCTCCCTCTCCACTAGGTACGAAGGATCTTCAGCATGGACCGCAACGACCCTCTCGGATGCCTCGAGTCCTTTCAGGGCCTTTGGCAGCTCTTCCGCGGACAGCCCCGGGCCCCTGAAGCTCTCGGTCATGTAGAGCTTGAAGGCGTGGGAGCCCGCCTCCAAGTCCCTCAGTCCCTCGGCTGTCTCCACACCGGCATACAGACCGAAGTCGACGTTGGCCTTGCGGGACACCGTCTCCCGCTTCTCTCGAAGGGCGGTCCGCGTCGTAGTCGGAGGGACCGTATTGGGCATGTCGAGTACCGTCGTTATGCCTCCCACGGCCGCACTCTCCGAACCTGTAAAAAAGTCCTCCTTGTGAGTAAGGCCAGGCTCGCGGAAGTGGACGTGGACGTCGATGCCTCCGGGGAGGAGGACCTTGTTGCCGAAGTCGTACCTCTCCTCCGCGCGGAGCGTCTTCTTAATCGTCGTCACCACCCCATCCTCGACGCCGAGGCAAAGGTGTTGGAGCTCGCCCCTGTAGTACCCCCTGCCCTCAATGACCTTCATCAGCGCCACGCAACTCTCTGCGTCTCACAGGCCCCCTCGGCGAGCTCTCCTTGAAGACCTCGGCCTGGAAGGTATACACCTCTGTTTCTGGCTCGAACCAGGCATCGGGGAGTAGGCCCGCCTTGGCGCAGGCGTGTGAGAGAAATTGCGCAGAGTCCCAACCCCACTCCACTGGAACCTGGGGCAAGAGGAGCCCAGCCATCTGACCCTGCCTGACGATAAGGCCGTCCCTTCCAATGACCACGGCCTTGGTGTATTCCTGGGGTCGATCAACCTCGAGTCGCTCGGGAGCCGTGAGCAGGCTCACCTCCGCCACTACCATCTGCAATTCATCTGACGCAAGCGGGGGGAATCGTGGGTCGTGACAGGCCGAGATCGCGGCCTGAACCACCGCCTTTTCCAAGGGGAGGACCGCGTCATGGTATCCGATGCAGCCGCGCAGCTCCTCCGCCGGGTACGTGTTGATGGTAACAAACGCTCCCGCCTTGTTGGAGAAGGTGTCCGGTACCTCGGGCCTTGAGAGCCTCTCCTCCCTAAGGTGGTCCTCTATGGCCCATCGGGCCAATCGGACCGCTGCGTCGCCCTCCGTCTCGCTGTACATCAGGGTACTGGGACGAGAATTCACCTTAAAGAGTTGCCGGGATGGACCTCATGGGGCCCCCACAAAAGTTTAATCCGTCGTACGTTCTCGTTACATCCGGTGGACTGTTGAAGCAGGCCATTCCCGTCATCGAGATCATGTCGAAGGCCCCCGTCAGCATCAACCCCGATGCAAGTGCTGCGGAGGCCGCGGGCGTGATGCGGGACCGGGAGTTGGGAAGCCTGCTGGTGGTTTCAGGGCAGAAGCCCGTAGGCATCGTTACGGAGAAGGACCTGCTGACGAAGATTGTGGCGGAGAACAGACTTGCCTCGGACGTCATCGTAAGCGATATCATGTCCTCACCCGTGGTCACGATCGGGCCCTATCAGGAAATCCTCGACGCCGCAAAGACCATGGCCGACCTGAACATCCGTCGCCTCGCAGTGGTGGACGATGACACCTTGGTGGGGCTAGTCACGGAGAATGACATCCTAAAGGTTTGGCCCGCTCTCATTGAGATCACCCGAGAGAGGGCCGCCATTACGGCGCCAGCCGAGGGTGTCGGCGTGGGCTATTGCGAAGGCTGCTCCACGTTCTCCGAGCATCTTAGCCTCCACAACGGCCAGCTCCTCTGTCCCAGCTGTTGTGAGGAGTAGTGCCTCCGCCGTCATATCAATAATTGTTTCGCAAGGTTTAAGCACCTGGGAGGTTAAGAGCGGGCTCGGATGCGGTTTGTGAAGATCTCCCAGCCCGAGATCGAGGCCGTCAGAAAGCTCTACGAGGGCGTCATGTCCTACGCCTGCCACGGGCTTTTCTTTCACGAGGGTCTCTCCCTCGGGGCAGACATAGCGGAGATGGCCTCCCAAGCCGAGGACTACTTCGACTCCTGTCGCCGCATTCTCATCGGCCGAGGTTGGGTCGAGGACGTCTCCTTCGGGAGCGAGGAGGTCAAGGTGACGGGTTCCATCGAGACAGCCGAAGGGGTCGGCGCGGAGACCTGTCATCGCCTGAAAGGCATTCTCTCCAAAATCTACGAGGTGGAGAAGGAGAGGAGGCTGAAGTTTGAGGAGGCCAAATGCGTCAGCAAGGGGGCCTCTGAGTGTGTCTTCAAGATCGAGGGATGAGATGGGACTGGAAGAGTTGCTCGTAGAGCTAAGGAAGGACCACGGTACGGTAGCTTCCGCTGTGGTCAGCAGGGACGGCCTGGTGGTGGCGGCGGACCTGCCTGCCGAGGTTTCCCAGGAGACCTTCTCTATCATGTGCGCGGCCATCATGGGTGCCGGGATGACGGCCACGACAGAACTGGGGAAGACCTCGCCGGATCGCATATCCCTGAAGTCAGAAGACGTGCGCATTCTCATTTATGCCGCAGGGCGGAAGTCCATGCTGGTTGTCGTGCTCTCACCGGAGGGCGACTTGGAGGCCGTGGACAAGGTGGGCCGCGAAATCGCTGAGAGAGTGGCCCAGGCATAGGTGTGTGAAAGGTTAATAATCGCCCGCGATTTGTATGCGGGGGCCCGTGGTCTAGTGGTTTGCCTGTGATCGGCCCACAAATGACGCCACCCTTACAATTCCACATAGGAAAGGTGGAGGTCGTCGGTTCGAACCCGACCGGGCCCATCCCCTGTTTTCGGTTGACCCTGCCAACTCATTCCAGACTCTCGCCCTTGCCCTCTACCATCATATCCCTGAGCTTGCCGAGGTAGGCGCCGTCCAACAGGTGCACGTCGGCCTCGGTCATATCAACCAACTCCGAATTGACGATGGGCCCCAGCATGCGACTTCCGGACTCGTTCATCGTGGTTCCGCCTGAGAACTCGTTGAAGGCCGGGAGCATAATCATCTCGTCGGGCAGCTGGGGATAGCGCGACGATTTCTCGGCGACAGGGGCCCGTAACCAGCACCTCTCGATGTTACGGAACCCCAGCCTGTCGGGGAAAAGAATCGTGGGGTGATTATGGCCCATGAGGAGGGTGGCTGCTTCCATGACCTCTTGGGAGGGCCATGCATGGCCGTGGACGAACCCAGTGTCGCCAAATCGGGTCCCCTCAGCGCCGTGGAGCTTCACCCAGCGGGGAAGGATGTAGGATATGTGGGCGTCGTGGTTTCCCCGCACCAAATGGACCTCTGGAACCACCCCCGTCAACCGGTCGAAGAACCTTGGCACGTCCCGCTTCTCGAGGCCTGCGGACTTCGGGAACTGGTGCTTCAGGTCACCGAGTATGACGAGCCTCTCGGGCCGAAGGTCCTCCAACAGGGCGACGATTTCTTCGCCCATCCTCTCGGCTTGATTGGGCAGGGTGAACCCGGCCTCCCTCAGCTCCTCCTCCTTGCCAATGTGCAGGTCGGCGACGACGAGGCTGTCTCCCGCCATGAGAACGGGTTTGTCGGGGACGGGCTCCATCCTATCTGCCAAGGATTCTCAGTCTCTCTGAGGTTGCTGGGGTTTATTACATTGGCGGCCGGCGAAAACCTAACCAAGAAGAACCTTTCGGGCTGCCCTCTGTGCCGCCTCTGTATGGTCGGGATTGCTCGCCACCATCAAAGCCCAATTGACAGTCTCCCTGAGCTGCAGAGCCTTCGCCAGGCTGCTTACCTTCCTGAAGGGTACGATTCTCCCGTCATCCCACACCTTCAGGTCAACCTTGGCGATCCGAGGCTCTGTAAGGAGAAGCTCTGGTGCGGGTACATCGATAAGCACCGCGCCAACAGGGATACCGGCCCGTTTGCACACCGCGTCCTCGGTTCTCATTCTCACCTTTGGATCGGCCATCTCCGCCAACCTCTCCGCCTCCTGTCTGCCGAGTTCATCCCTATCTTTGGTGAGGACCCGCTTGTACAGCTTTCTGTACTTCAGCCTCAACGCTGTCTGTCTCTGTTGACCACCCTGGCCGAGAAGCCATGACATGAGTTCGGAGTCATTCATGAATCTCATGTTCTCCGGAGATTCGGTCAGTCTCTCAACGGTCCTGGCAAGCATGTTCTCTGCGATCCTTACCGTCTTGTGGAAGTAGACCGACGTGTACATGAGTCCTCGGGCTACTAGGGTTCCCTCCACCGCACTCAGTCCCTTCCTGTCGATGACCAGATCGCCCTCTGAGAGGCGGAACGTGGCAAGGAGTCGTGCGAGGTCAATGATTCCGTGGGCCACTCCAGTATAGAAGGAGTCGCGTAGCAGGAAGTCGATCTGATCAGCATCGAGGACACTGTGTACGATCTGCCCCAGGTAGGGGCGATCCCCATGAGGAGCGGGCGACTCGAAGCCTGGAAGGACATTGATGGACTGACAGCCTCTGATCAGGTCCGCGACCGCCTCGGGCTCGACGTCCCACTTCTCCAGAACTTCCGGCACCCGTGGCCGGTCTCGGAAGAACTCCCTCTCCAACCCGGGGACACTGTCTTCCTCACCGAGGATGATCCTCTTGGCCACCTCCATGTGGTCGAGGTCCGTCTGGTCGGCGATGACCCGCTCCAAAGTATGTGAGAAGGGGCCGTGGCCGATGTCGTGCAGCAGGGCCGCGGCGGAGACCAGCTTCACCTCGTCCTCGTGTAGCCCGAGTCGGAGGGCCATCTGCTTTGCCACATGATAGGCGCCCAGGACATGTTCCAGGCGTGTGTGGTTGGCGCCCGGGAAGACGAGGTACGTGAGGCCTAGCTGACGGATGGCATTGAGCCGTTGGACCTCCAATGTCTCGAGGAGGTCGAGGGCTCCATCTTCCACCCGAATGGACCCGTGGACTGTGTCGCTGATGGTTTTCGTGGCCATCGCCTTCCAATCCCACCCCGACTAGAAATGCCTTTTCTGCACAGCGGCTCTTCCATGGCTTCACGACACGCCCGGATCTTGCCGTCATAAGCACCGTTAAATATCCGGCAAAAGCTGTAATTTGTGGCCGGGGTGACAGAGTGGCTCATGTGACCGCCTGCAGAGCGGTTTTACGGGGGTTCGATTCCCTCCCCCGGCATCAGCCGAA
>CAYFZX010000022.1:18418-20737 GCA_964347795.1 uncultured Methanomassiliicoccales archaeon | reverse complement strand
CGTGAGCCTCCGTTGTCACGAAGTCGTCCTTCCCGGGACGGCCTTGATGAGCCAGGATGGCCACTTTGGCCTCCCTCAGTTCCCTCAATGTGGCCATGTGTTGCCTAATCCGGTTATCGTTCAGAATCCGGCCCGTGCCAGGGTCGATCGGGGAGTTGATGTCAAGCCGGACCAAGGTGACCTTCCCTCCAAGGCTGAAGTCGTCCATGGTGAAGAAGTCCGGATGAGCTCCCCCCGTGCTCAGGTTCAACAGAAGCGGATGTCCTTCAACTCCTTATATCTTATTTCATCGAGAGGGCAGTCAGGCCTCCCTTGAAGGGGGCTTCGCACGTTATCAGTCCTGGAACTGGCATTGGAACTTTTTTAAGAACGTCTCGGAGTTCTTTGGTCGAGGGTTCTCGTGATAAAGGACCTGGAGCTTCCCGAAGGCAAAGCCATCAAGGTCGCCAAGGGAGGGCCCGAGGCCCTCAAGAAGGTCCTCCTTCTCCTCAGCAAACGAAAATTCACGGGCTACCTGAAGATCGAGTCCAGGGAGGGAAAGGGAACCGGCTTCATCGTCATGCGGGAAGGGAGTCGGGCCATGACCCTTTTCTACGGCGCGGATGGCTTCCTCACCGGTAAGGCCGCCCTCCCGAACTTCAGGGAGCTGGCGAGAGACCACGAGACCTTGATAGAGGTCCACACGGACCAGACCCTCGAGCCTCTGATGGAGAGTTTGCGGGAGAGTCGAGGCAAGCCTTTGCCGGCGGGTATGGGGGTCTTCAAGCGCAAGCTGGAGGAGTGGAAGGCCGAGGGACACGACGTGGAGGAACTCGAGGCCATCATGGGCCAGAGCCTATCAAAGGTCATCAAAGCCTTTGCCGACTACAAGGACGGGATGAAAGAGGGAGAGGCAGAGGACATCGAAGGCGTCGCGCTCCTCGAGGAGCTGGAGGCAGAGCGTTCTGAAAAGAGGGTCAAGGACGGGCCGAAGAAGGCGAAGACGAGGGCTGAGGTCAAGAAGCCCTCTACGAAGAAACCCTCCCGCAAGAAACCCTCCCGCAAGAAGCCCTCCCCCAGGAAGGTTTCTTCGAAGAAGGAGACCCCAGAGAGGGCGTCAGAATCCCGAGCTGAAGTCCCTCAGGACGAAGAACTCGTCGAAGTCCCATTTGGTGCTGACACTGGGCTGCAGGATCGGTATACCTTCGAGGGTTTTATGGTAGGGGACTCGAACCGTTTTGCTCACGCCGCTTGCGTGACCATCGCGGAGGGTTCCGTCGATCCATACAGCCCCTTGTTTCTGGTCGGAGGACCTGGATTGGGCAAAACCCACCTTCTCCAAGCGCTCGGCGCGCGATTCATGGAGAAGAACGAGGGTGAGAAGCTCAGATACCTGACAGCCACGCAGTTTCGTGAAGAGTTGGAGCGAGCGACGAAGGGGGGGAAATCGGCGGAGTTCCGGCAGTCCCTTCTCGACCAGGACATCCTTCTCGTCGACGACCTGCAAGACCTACAGGGGAGACGGGACGTCCAAGAGGAGCTGTTCGCCATCTTCGAGGAGTTTCATGACAAGGGAAAGCCCGTCATCCTCGCGGCGGATCGACGCCCGTCCGAGATGCAGGAACTTGATTCTCGCCTGATCTCGAGGTTCGAGTCCGGACTGGTGGCGGACATCCAACCTCCGAACCCCGAAATCCGAATGGCCTTTCTGCGAGGCCGAATCAAGGCTAGGGACACTCCCATTCCGGAGCGAGTCGTGAAGTATCTAGCCGACAGGTTCACTCTCGATTTGCGTGAATTGGAGGGGGCCCTGATCAAGGTGCTGGCGTTTTCCCAAGCCGTGGGCAAGTCCGTGAACCTCTCCGTTGCCAAGGACGCCCTCGGCAAGCCTTCGTCAACGCCGCCGCCGAAGGCATCGCCTCCGCTGACCTTCGACCCGATTCCCGGGCACAGCTACCTGTCAAGGGAGGAGAGGGGAGATACCGCCTACCGGCTATTCGCCAAGCGGGTCCGCCACGTCAAGGGACTCCTCATTACCCGGACGAATCCCTCGAGGGTCAGGGAGAACTACGCTTTGGAGGGCGCCGAGATCCTCTGGCTCACAGACAGATCGGAGTCATCCGAAAGTACGGTCGGGCCGGTCCTCGAAAGGCTGATGTACAAAGTCGAAAGCTTCATGATTACCGGTGGACAAGGTATCATACTCCTGGACGGCGTCGAATATCTGAAGAGCAACAACGGATTCGAGGCCGTCTTGAAATTCATCCGTCGTCTCGTAGACGACATCTCGGAAAGCGACTTCACCTTTGTCTTGACGGTCAATCCCGCCACTCTCGAGGT
>CAYFZX010000022.1:16686-18318 GCA_964347795.1 uncultured Methanomassiliicoccales archaeon | reverse complement strand
TCTCGGAAAGCGACTTCACCTTTGTCTTGACGGTCAATCCCGCCACTCTCGAGGTGCGGGAGATGCGTATCCTGGAAAACGAGTTGGAGGCTTATCCGGCCTGAGGGTCGCGGTCCTCCCCAACCTATAGTTCTTGTCAACTCGTGAAACGATGACCAGACGCTAATAAGGCGCCCAGGGAAAGAGATCCCACGGCTATGGGCGTGATTCCGACCTACGTCATGGGTCTGGACGAGGCCCTGGGGGGCGGTATCCCCGAGGGTAATGTGGTCCTCATATCTGGTAGTCCGGGCACCATGAAGACCTCCCTTGCCTTCAGTATGCTGTACCACAACTCCCGCGCGGGCCGAAAAGGCTTCTTCATCACCTTGGAGGAACGGGGAGAGGATCTGAAGACAACCATGGCGAAAATGGGCATGGGGTCCTATCGACAGGCGGATTTGTATCTTCTAGATCTTGGAAGGATCAGGCTTGAGCTCTGTGACGGCGAGATGAAGGGGGACTGGTTTGCCATCCTGAAGGGAATAATCGAAGACGCTGTCAGCATCTCTGACTATTCCCTTGTCGTCCTTGATTCACTGGACTCTCTCTACTCCCTGCAGGTTGCCCCCCATCCCCGCAGACAGCTCTTTCACCTCTTCGGCTACCTGAAGGATTTCCACGTCACGACCCTGGTGATCTCCGAGATACCCTTCGGGTCCCGGAGACTGACAGAGCACGGCGTAGACTTTCTGGCAGACGGCATTTTGCTCCTGAAGCAGTTCGAGTTCGGGGAATCCGACGTCCAGCTAAGGCTGCGCTGCGTCAAGATGAGGAAGGTGCCTCATGATCGGAGCTATTTCACGCTGGAGTTTGATAAGGGACACTTCGTAGCTACGAGATCCATAACGGAGCAGTAGTCTACACTCGCTTCTTGAACATCTGCAGGTACTCGAGGGCTTCAGCGAAGCCGCCCTCTTTGACGCTGGCACTAGCCTGCTTCAAGAGATCGATCAGCGAACCCACGTCACGCCCCTGCATCTTCAGCTCCATGACCGTCTGCCTCGCTCTCTTCATTTCCTCCGCGATCCCATGCTGAATGGACTGAGTGGCCCTCTGCTGAGCGGCTGCCGCGAGCTGGGTCGCATTTTCCCAGTTCCCCTTCCTCAGCGCCGCCTTACCCTGGGTGAGGATTTCCTTCACGTCAGCAATGCCCACTCCCAGCTGGCCTACATCGTTGATGAGCTCCTCCGCGGCACGCAGGGCATACCTAGCTTCACTCTGCCCGCTCGACTTCGAGGCCATGTCCTCTTTCGCCAGCTGCAGCTTGTCGAAGGCCTCGCGCACCCTTCCCTCCGCGAGCTGGCCGATTGCCTCCTCGAGCAGGGCCTCTGACACAGGATACGTGCGCCTCTTCTTCTTCTGAGCCCCGAGGTCTTCCCGTAGAATCTCCAGTCGCTGGGCTAATTGGAGAGCCACTGACTGTTCCATGGTGATTCTCGCACTCCACGCCAACTGTACGGCGTTGACGAGGTCGCGCTTGCGGGCCCGCCTCACAGCCTCCGCGATGGCCCTTTGGGTGTTCTCCACGGGCACGTGAAGCCTCTTGGCTAAGGTCACGAGGTTTTTGAGGGAACTCACTTCCCTGTGGAG
>CAYFZX010000022.1:11152-16586 GCA_964347795.1 uncultured Methanomassiliicoccales archaeon | reverse complement strand
CTGATCCACGAACCGGACCCCGCACTCGGAGCACTGTGCCGCTTCGATGGAGACGCTAGACCCACACACGGGACAGTCGAAGACTCCCTCCTCTGCGAAGAGGGCCCCACAAGAATGACACTTCGTTGAGCTTTCCTCCACCTCGGCGCCACAACCCGGACACTCGAAGGTGACGCCATCCTCACCCTCTTGGTCCTTCCCGAGGACGTCCTTCTCCAAGACCTCCAGTTCCAGCTTGGGCTGGTCCTCGGGCTCATCCGGTAGTTCTAGGTCGAGGTCATCGAGGCTGTCCGCCTCCTCTTTCTTGGAGGGTTCCGTCCCTTCGTCACCGAGGATGCTGGCCATCAGATCGTCAAGGGACTTGGACCCCTTGATGGCCTGAATGTCCTCGCTGGTGTCTTCCGAATCGAAGAGGGATGTGTCTGTCCCACACTTGGGACAGACATCTTGGTTGTCTGTCAACGCGGTCTCACAGATGGGACACCTCTTCCCAGACTCCGAAACCAATCAGTGTCACCTCGGCGGTGTCGAGGCGTTTCTAGGCTGAATGGGTCTTAAATACCTGTCCACAAGATTCCGAGATATGATAAGGTCTCACATGAGATAATGAAGACGATACGGTTAAGTCGACTCGTCTGGAACACTTTCCCAAAGACGACGGCGAGACTCCGATGTTCAAAAACTCCATGGCTGGCTTGGGCCGTATCTTCAAGACTGACATCAAGCCGCCAAAGGTCATCCTCATAACGGGTCCGCCTGGCTCCATGAAGTCGACCTTTTCCTATGCGGTCATGTCTCAGTACCTCAAGAACACGGGTGAGTTCGGCCTCTACACCACCCTAGAGGAATCTGTGCATTCCCATCTGAAGAACATGGAAAGCCTTGGGGTCGAGATCTCCCTGAAGATGCAGCTTTCGGACTTCACCGACTTGAGGGAGATTGACCAGGTCATGGAGGAGGACGACCAGACGGACTACGTAGCATTCCTGGAGAAGATGATCGTCCACTACAAGAAGACTCACGGCGATCGGTTCACGATCTTCGCCCTCGACTCGCTCGGGGCCCTCTACAGCCTCCTCTCCCTTCAGGGTGACATCCGGAAGAGGATGTTCTACTTCTTCAAGATGCTCCGAGACCACAACCTCGTTTCCTTCATTATCATGGAGCGCTCCATTGGAAAGGAGAGCCAGCTTCTGGGAAACGAGGGTTTCTTGGTCGATGGCATCATCATGTTGGGCCTTGACAGGAGCAAGGGCAAGATCGTCCGATATCTGCAAGTGGAGAAGATGAGGGCCTGCAAGCACAGTATGGAGAAACATCTCCTGGAAGTAGGCGACAACGGTCTCGTGGTCCTCGGGCCGATCTTCGACTCGGCCGACGTGTAGGACGACGATCTCACGGCGATTCTCACCTTTGAGATTGATAGGAAAATCTACTTAAGTCGAATGGAAGAAGTCCTTGGGAACTCAGGAAAGGTGAGGCCTTGGCTGCTGAACAGGGAGAGGTCTGGGATCTGCTCCAGACTAAGGTTGCAGAACTGAAGGACCTGGAGAACGAGCTCAAGGAGAGGGAGAACAAGATCGAGGAGGAAAGGGTCTCGATCAGCTCGAAGATGGAGGAGCTCCAGGCGGAACAGGAGAAGATGGCCAAGGAGAAGGCGTCGTTCGATTCGCTGCAGAAGGGCCTGGAGGCTCGGGACCGGGAGGTAAGCCAGAAGGAGGCCGATTTGGAGAAGTCCCGGAAGGAGGTCGACGCCATCAAGGCGGAGGCGGACTCAAAGGTCAAACAGGTTGACGAACGGCACCAGGCCCTCCTCGCAAGAGAGGAGGAACTGCTCCAGAAGGAGGAGGCCCTGGCCGCTGAGGCGAAAGAGATAGCCACCGTCAAGGAACGAATGGTGGTGAAGGAACAGGAGATTGTGCAGTTCCACGAGAACCTGAAGAGCTTCGTCGATGAGTTCTCCGGGAAGACTCAGGACCTCACCAAGCTCGAGGAGGAGCTTTCCAATGAGCGAAAGGCTCTGGCGGGCGAGCGGGAGCGGCTCTCCAAGGAGGCCAAGCGGCTCATTGATCTGGAAAGGAAGATGCTGAACAAGGGCGAACTCCCGGAGCAGCAGGTAGAGGTACCTCAACCGGAGCCTGAGGCCCCGCAACCGGAACCGGAAGTACCCAAGGAGGGGGCTGAGGAGGCGCCGCCCAAAGCGGAAGCGAAGGAGGAGGCGCCGGCCCCCGAGGCGGAGCCAGAACCCGAGGAGCCCGGCAAGGAGGAAAAGGAGAAGGGCAAGGGGAAGAAGGGCAAGGCCGAAGAGAAGGAGGCCCCGCCTGAGCCCGGAGACGGAGAAATCCTCTGTCCCGGCTGCGAGACGCTCATCTCCGCCGATGCCGTCATCTGCTACGCTTGTGGCTATCAGCTGAAAGAAGGCAGTGCTGAGGAAGAGGCCGAGATTCCCTGTCCTGCTTGCGGGACCATGATCAGCGCCGACGCCGTCATGTGCTACGCCTGCGGGCAGCCCATGGGAGAGGCTGAGGAGAAGAAGAAGGGCCTCAAGAAGATCCTCCGAAGGAAGTAGCCTAGCCCTCTTGATTATACTCTCTGAGAATCGCTAAAGAACGTATAAATACGCTTCTCAGGGAAGTCCACCCCCACGTATGCTCATGGGGGACGATGACGATTCTGGCCACAGCAAGTTGGGCGCGGAGGGTAGGTCGATGACACAGCGCAGAAGGCCTTCGCCTCCAAGGTCCGCCTCCCTTCTCATCGTCGCATCCCTTCTTCTGGGCGCGGCGGGACTCTTTGCCGTGGACACGGCATCCGCGACCGTTGTCGTAATCAACGGAGACTGGACTGTCTCGGGAACTGACAACGTGTACGATGGAATCACGTTCAAGGTCGACGGCAACGTCACCATACAGTCGGGAGCTCTCCTAGAGATCAGGAACGGTGGCCTCTCGTTCCTCCAGGACGATTCTCACACGTATACTCTAGACATACAAGACGGTGGGTCAGGGCACGGTTCTCTGATTCTTGAGAACAGTCTCCTGACGACGGAGCCTCTGCAGATCGACGTCAACGTTCGGCTCGACGTCGACGTCGCGGGAACCTTAATTCTGAGGGACGGCTCCACAATGAAGCATCCAGGAAACCTCACGACCTCTGGGGATGCCATCCTCGAGGTCAGGGACTCCACTATCACGGGTTTCTTGTCGGGCGAGATCGATGGTTTCGTGGTCGACACTGACGCCAACGACGATGCACCTGCCATGTTGTTCACGAGCGACTCCGAGATCCTGATCGTTAACTCCACCGTAAGCAGGCTCTATGAGAATGGAGCCGACCCTGGGCCCAGCCCGCAGTATGATATCAGGGTGCAGAACCAGGCCATCGTCACCGTCATAGACTCCTACGTGGGCGTCGACTTCCACCCCGGCAACACCACACACAACACCATTTCGGCAACGGGCACCGCCCGTGTCTACCTCTTCAACATGACCCTCGACGAGGATCAGTCGAACCTGGCCCTTCCGGCAGACTGGTTGCCCGCCTTCGTCACTGCTGCCGGGGCCGAGGTCTACCTGCATCGGTGGCTCGACGTCAAGGTGGCCGATCGCTTCGGGAACGGCATCCCCGACGCGTACGTCGAGTCCAGAGTGCTTCCAGAGGGGTTACTCGCCTACTATCCGCGGAATGGTGGCGCCAACACGCCCAGTGATGACGTGCTTGACCACGTGGGCGTGAGCGCCTCAGATTTCAACGTCACCAGACCCACCGGACGGGCCCTCATCCCTCTTCTGACGGAGTGGATCAACAGTTCCATCGATCAAACCTACCCGAACTCCCGCTTCATTGGCAACTATCGGATAGGGGCCAACTTCGGCGGGGACCTCGCAGCCACAAACGTCTCCTTCATGGCCTATCCAGCCTTGAGCGCGGTTGTGAACCTTCTGGACGTCACTGTGAGCCTCGATTCCCTCGTTTGGCCGTCGCAGGACACCACCTACCTTTGGTCGTCCACGACCTACGTTGATTATGACCTGCTGTTGGACGGGAACCTGCGGATCACTGGGGACGCGACCCTCGATGCTGCGCAGCTCTTCATACTCCAAGGAGACCAGGACTCTGGTCGTCACTACATCATGATCGAGGGAGAGGGCAGTCTCACTGTCGTGAACGGTGGTATTTCCAGCAACCTGCCCTTGGTGGTGTACCTACAGGACAATGGCCAGCTGTCGACCGACAACGCAACCCTGCAGCTCAACACTCCGGCGGGTCAGGGAATCATCTACGGCGAGGACTCGTCCGTGATCAGCCTCAGGGACGGGGCCCTCGAGGGCGACGTCGAGGCCTTGGGAACCAGCGCCTCAATGCGGGGTGTCACGCTCTCCAACAGCAACATCACGTACGACACGGCGGCGACGTCCTACCTGTGGGATCCGCTCCTCGATGAGACCGTGGCCCTATCTTTCCTTAGTGATGACGGAGATGTCAGCACCCTAGACTTCGACATCAGGAACCTCACCGTTGAGCAGAGTCTCAACGAGAGCTTCTCGTTCCAGGGGAGACAGTATGTCCAGCTCACGAACGTGACGTTCGACGTCGGAGGCTTCTGGTGGACCGGAAGGATCCACGATGAGGCCAAGGTGGGATCCTATTGGTGGCTCGGGGTGGAAAGTCTCGATGCAGTGGGCGCGCCTGTACTCGAGTCCAACATCACGCTTCAACGACTCAACCCCGTCAGCATGCAGTTCGAGTCGATCCCGACTCCTGGCCCCGACGACCTCTATATGGGCAACCCGACTCCGAGTCACGTCGAGACGCCAACCGGCTTCATACTGTACCGGGCTCTTTCCCAAGAGAGAATCGCCACCCAGGGGTGGTCTAACAACACGTACCTGGCAAACGGCTCCAAAGTTGTGGACGCGACCACCTTCTATGCTGACGCCAACGAAACGGCGGCCGTCATCGCGAACACCGACATCGAGGTTATCTTCACCGACCTGACCCCTGCGCTTGAAGTGGTCGGGGTGAGCTTCCTCGGGGGCAATGGCACTGCTGACACTCAGCCCGTGGCGCTTCCGCTGGACCTGCAAGCCACTGTCCAGAACGACGCAAAAATCGCTTTCTCTGGCGTCACCGTCCACTTCTATCGGATCGATGTGGATGCCAACGATGATGGAGTGATGGACAACCCACCGGATGACTATGCTCCCTTCCTGCTTGGAGAGCAGAACATCACCGTCGAAGCCCAAAGCACGTTCGTCGCTACGGTGCCGTGGACTCCGGAGGACGTCGGGACCTACGTGATATCCGCCGTCGCCGACCAGGCCGACTTCTACCTCGAGTTGGACGAGACGAATAACCTGATGAAGAACACGCTAGAGATTACCGCCTGGCCCGACCTCAGCATCCAGGAGAACGATGTCGATATCTCGCGAGT
>CAYFZX010000022.1:9213-11052 GCA_964347795.1 uncultured Methanomassiliicoccales archaeon | reverse complement strand
GACTACTTCTTCGGCAACAACTTCGTCACCCTCGAGTCCGAGGTCCTCACGAAGCCAGACCTCGAGTTGCGACCCTCTGAGTATCAGTCGATGCTAGTGGTCCAGAACAGAGCCTTCACGATCACAGTCAACGTCTACAATGTCGGGAACACTGATGCCAGCGACATCGAGGTGAGCGCCTACCTGGAAGAGGTCCTGCCGGAAAACCTCATCGCCACCGAGACCGGCCTCTTCGTCGCAGCGGGGCAGAATCGCACCGTAGACTTGGAAGCCAGTCCGATCAGCACGGTCGCCAACTACACCCTGATAATCTTCGTAGATTCGGTTGAAGCCATCCCCGAGGTGAACGAGGGCAACAACCAGGTCAGTGTATCTCTGGACGTGGTACCTCCCGAGGGCCAGGTGTTCATAGACTCACCCAGTGGGGGCCAGTTCTACAACCTGGGAGACATCGTCTTCGTCTCGGGCAGAGTGACCACGCCAACGGGTCAACCCATTCCAGATTTGAGGGTCACCGTGGTCGCCAGGGATTCTGAGGGCGGTTTCCACAGCCAGGTCTCCGTCTTCACCGACACCAATGGGGTATATCAGGCCGGCATCCAGCTCCCTGCGCAGGCCCCAAGCGGTACCTGGTCGATCATCGCCTCCACGGAGGTGTCCAGTATCCAGGCCGGATCCGCCGGAATTCAGGTCGAGCGGGTGGTTCCGTGGTACGACCTGGCCGTGCCTTTTGTCAACCTTCCTCTGTGGATCCTGCTTGTGATCCTTGCAATCTTCGTCGCCGTCTCCCTGGCGATCACCAGCTACATGCGCTCCTTCGGTCTGGGCCGACTGGTCGAGTGTGGCGAATGTGGTGCCTTCATCTCCGAGTCCGCCAAGAGCTGTCCCAAGTGCGGGACGGAGTTCGAGCGGGAGATGGCCAAGTGCAGCAGTTGTCACGCCTGGATCCCCGCCGATGTCAAGAAGTGTCCAGAGTGTGGTGTCGAGTTCACCACTGGCAAGGCCAAAGCCACTGACTACAAGGAGAGGATGAAGACTCAATACCAGAGGGTCATGGACAAATACAGGGCCGAGGCAACCGTTGCGCTGGGTCACAAACCATCGGAGAAGGAGTTCCAGGAGTGGTGGCGCAGACAGCCCACATACGTGACCTACGGCGAGTGGCTCAAGGAAGAAGAGGAGATGAGGAAGATGGGCTCCAAGCCCTGCCCGCGGTGCAAGACCCTCAATTCCCTGACCGCCACGGTGTGCCACAAGTGCGGGACACTCCTGTCTGAGGATGCCAGCTCTGGTCGAAGTCCGCCTGGAGGTTCGTCAGGTGGACCTGGTCCCACTCCCCCGCCCGCGCCCCCAGCGGGAAGTGACGCCAGATCTGAACGGAAGAAGGTCGAGAAGCCGATTCTCAAGAAGATCGTGAAGAAGCCCTTCTCCAAGAAGAAGGAATGAGGGTCGGGTTCACTCCTATTGTGCCTTCTCAGGAATGGACTTCAGCGAGGCTTGTGTCTCCGCGCAAGCGTGGGAAGAGTGCCCGGAACCTCAGGCAGTTCCCAATTCTGCCCCGACGATCTTCATCATTTCCTCGGGGTCCTTGAAGTAGGTTGAGGCGATCCGGGCAACGTCCTTGTAGCTGGCGACCCCAGTGCGACGCATGTATTCAAAGAGGTCCATGCGCCTCTTCACTTCCTGCTCCATCCTTTTGGGCGTCCAGTTTCGGGCGGTTTGGATCTTCTCGTAGACGTAACTGTGACCGCTGAAGTTGAAGGTGTCATCCGCTGGGTTCCATGTGTAGGCTGAGTTGGTGATGAGCTCATCCGACTCCGGGTCTACCCCAATGACCTC
>CAYFZX010000022.1:0-9113 GCA_964347795.1 uncultured Methanomassiliicoccales archaeon | reverse complement strand
GGGAGGTTCAGCTCCCGTGTATCCTCAATACTGACGATCTTCATCTGCGGGGGAATGAAGAGCAAGATGGCGTTGAGTGTGGTCGTCTTCCCGCTGGCGGTCCCGCCACAGATGAGCATCGATTGCCCGTTTTCGATGGCCAACCAGAGATAGGCCATCATCTCGGGACTCATGGTTGCGTTGTCAATGAGGTCTAAGGGGGTGAATGGGTTTTCTCTGAAGCGTCGGATGGTGAAGCTTGAGCCCTTCTTGGTGACGTGCTTCCCCAGAGTGGCCTGTAGCCGGGAGCCGTCGGGTATGGAGGCGTCTAGCATCGGCTGCGCCACGGAGATGTGCTTCCCGCATTTTTGGGCAAGCCAGATGACAAAGCCATCCAACGATTCCTCGCTGTTGAACTTCAGGTTTGAGGGCACCGACCCGTACTTCCGATGATATATGTAGAAGGGGACCCCGACTCCGTCGCAGGAGATGTCCTCGACGTGTTGGTCGGTCATGACGGTGTCAATGGGACCATACCTGACGAAGTCGCGGACTACGTAGTACATGATCCTCTCCTTGGGAATCGGGTGGAGTGTGACTCCAAGCTCCCGGAGGAGCTTCTCAACCGAACTCCGGAGGTAGGACTCCCTCGTCTCGACGTCCATCTCCTTCGTCATCTCCAAGTTCTCGACGATCAGTTCCTTGAGAACTCCCAGCAGCTCCTCCTCCTCGGCGCTGAGCTGAGGCTCGATGACCTCGTAGAAGTGCTGGTTTGCGAAGTTGTCGTAGAGGATTCTCACGTAGGAGTAGTGGTCGATGATCGGTTGAGTCTCGACCTCCTGCATGTCCGGGTTGGTTACAGGGGGTATCTCGGTGATCTTCCCCGCCACAATCTCCTGCCGTCCACCTCCCCTTGCTGCCTTGACCTTCAGACCCTTCTCGCCGAGCATGCGAGTATACATCCTGCGTTTGAGCCGCTGAAATACACCGATTCTGCTGGCCATCGGCCTTCGACGATCAAACGTGATGGATGGGCTGGACATGTCGACACCTATAGGAGCTGGAATCCCACGACTGCAATGAGGAGCATGATGAAGGAGTGGCGCAGGCCATTCACTATCTTCCCGCTGTCCAGGACACCCGCCAGGATACCATCCCCAACGGCGTGAACGATGACTGCGATGAAGAACGCCACCTGGACGTTGAAGATGATCTCCGGGATGTTCTGGGGCAATGGGCTGTCCACGGCGAGACCGGAGTCTCCCGCGTTGATCTCGGCCGCGGCTTCCTGCATCTTGGGCAGGAAGGTAACGCCGAGAATCCAGATGGTCACCAAGAAGACGGCGAAGGAGATGTAAATGACCGCGATGTACGTGCTCATCGAGATCCGTCGCTCATCCTCCGTGAGCTGGACCTCCTTGGCGTCGTGGCTGACCATCGTGAGGACGTCGGCCACCTCGCCCCCCGCATCGCTGGCCTTGATGATGATGGTCACGACTCTCTGGACGAGGGGGGTCCTGACTCGTTCCGCGAAGAGCCTCAGTGCGTCCGTTGCGGGGACACCCCACTCGATCTGAGCTGCCATCTTCTTAATCTCGCTTGTGAGAACACCGTAGCGGCCTTGGGCGGCGACAATCATTGCCTCTGCAAGGGTCATCCCGAACCTACCCGCCTCCGCCACGTCTCTCAGGAAGTCTGGGAGCCTCTTCTCGATCGCCTTGATTCTCTTGTCCTGTGCCGACATGTAGAACCCGTAGGGACCAATGGCGGCCATGAAGCCGATGGCCAGGAACGTCAGAAACCTCGTCACCGGGTGCTCCGCGGTGTCCGCGACACCGTCCCCGTCAAGGTCAACGCCTGTTTCTGGATCCAAAGGCTTCAAGGAGAAATCGAGGATATTCAGGAGGTTGAGGGCGGCAAGGCCGATGAATGCGATACCGAGGAAGACGCTCAACGCCTTCACCGCTCGCCCCTTGTCCTTTCTCTCGTAGATGGCCTGCCGGGCGTCCTCGAGTTCCCCAGCGATTCTGCTCATCTTAGCCATCTACCTCGCCTCCTGCTCTTGGTTCCACATGACGAATATGAACCCGAACTGTGACAGCGGGATCATGAGCCCGACGATGACGTAGAGAAGGGTCACTACGAAGCCCGCCTGGCCTTTGCTGATGAGGGCCATGATGGCCATGATGACGACCAGGAAGAGTGGGAAGGCCACGACGACGGTGACGAAACTCTCCGCCAACAGGCCCAGGCTCTCCATCCGCTTCTTCATCTCCAGCTTATCCTCCTTCTCGAACTGCTCCGCCTTCATGACGAAGTAGGGCTTCATCTGGCCTCCTGAGGTCGCCGTGGTCACGACCCCCTGAAGGAATTCCTGAAACTTCACGCTCGGCGTGCGAGCGGCGGCCTTCTTGAGGGCGGTGAGAATATCCTCTCCCAGGAGCTCGGTGTCCCGGGTAATCCACTCCGACTCCTTCGCGATCTCGCCATAGACCTCCTGCTTGGAGAGTTCTCGGAAGATGACGTCCACGGGGACCTCCGCGGAGGCCATGGCGGAGATGAAGGACATCGCTCCCGTGAGCTTCCTGTCGATCAGACGACCTCTCCTCTTGGCCCTGGAGGCTGGGATTCCCCTGAAGAAGGGCTGAAGCCCGAAGTAGGCGGCCCGGGTCAAGACAGCAGGAACGATGGCTAGGAGGGCTGGGAACATGATGAAGGGCACCAGGGGCCACCCGAGAATGAGAAAGAGGAAGAAGGACACCGCCCCCGCACCGATAAGTGTGCCGAAGGCGACCAAGAGCACAGCCGTTCTCCCCATGGCAATGTACTCCTCCGGGCGAAGGCGCATATGGGCTTTGAGGAGGTCTTCCTCCAGGTCTTCGTCGACCTTCTTCCTGGCGCCGCCCCCGCCCATAAGCCTCCAGGCTAGCTGTTGGAATGGCGAGAGGCTCACGTAGCTCGGCTTTGCCCCTGCCGGCAGCCTCACCTTGTGGGGTGACAATCCTTTCTTGACGGTATGGCGCGTGGCCCTAACCTCGGCCTCCCTCCGGGACTCAAGCCTGTCCATGACGTGGCTCGGCTCAGCCCCCAAGGGGCTCACCTCCCGTCGCCTCGATCATCTCTCGATGGGGCCAGCCCATCTCCTGACGGATGCGGGACACCGACTCGGCTGGGTCCTGGTAGTAGCCGACGATCACCTTGGAGATGTCCCGGTAATCCATGATGTTCTTGTCCACGAGGTAGCGGAGCATGTCAACGCGCCGCTGGAACTCTTCCTCCATCTCCTCGTGGGTCATGTTCTTCATCTCCATGATCTCGTCGAAGAGGAAGCTGTGACCCTTGAATGTGAAGTTGTCAGTGGCCTGGTCCCACTCATATACGGTGTTTGTGATCAGCTCGTTGGTCTCCGGCTCGAAACCGACAAGTTCCACAATCTGTTTGACGCGGCGCACGATGGTGGTACCGACCCTCACCTGAGTTTGAATGACGACGAAGTTGAGGGCCGTCAGCAGAATCCGCGGCGTGTTGATGGGGGGATTTTCCAGTCTGTTGACCATGGATTTCACGCTGTCGGCGTGCATGGTGCTCATGGTCGGATGCCCCGTGGCCATGGCCTGGAACATTGTGTAGGTCTCCTTGCCGCGGACTTCTCCAACGATGATGTAGTTCGGCCGCTGTCTGAGGGCCGCCCTGACCAGGTCGTACATGTCGATCTCGCCGGGGGCCTTTCCATCCGCCCCGCGCTCCCCGGTCCCACTGCGGGTGCTCCCGGGGATCCAGTTCTCGTGAGGCAGGTTGATCTCGCGGGTGTCCTCGATACTGACAATCTTCGCCCCCGGTCGGATGAAGAGGGCGGCGCTGTTCAGGGTCGCCGTCTTCCCGGCCGCCGTCCCCCCACAGACCATCATCGACTTGCCATGCTCGATGGCTAGCCAGATGTAGGCCAGCATCTCAACGGAAGCTGTGTTGAACATGATGAGTTCAACCGGTGTGAACGGCTTCTCCTTAAAGCGGCGGATGGTGAAGCTGGACCCCCGAGTCGTCACCTCCCGAGCGTAGGTGGCTTGAACTCGATGGCCTTCGTGGGTGGTCCCGTCCAGGATGGGATTGGCCACGGAAATGTGCTTCCCGCATCGCTGTCCCAAGCTTATGACAAAGGAGTTTAGCGACTCGTCGTCGTCGAACATGACCGTCGTCTTGATGGACTCGTACTTCTGGTGGAATACGAAAATGGGGACCTTGACGCCATCGCAGCTGACGTCCTCAATCCTGTAGTCGTTGATGACGACGTCGCAGGGCCCGTAGCCCACGAAGTCCCGGATGATGTAGTAGACGATCTTGTTCTTCGTCCTCTCGTCCAGTCCGACGTCCCTGGACTTCACGAAGCTCTCCACGCTCTCCCTGAGGAATTCCTCCTTGTCCTTGAGGCTCTGGGCGTGGAAACTGTAGGAGAGCGTCCTAACCAGGGAGTCCTTCAAGAGGTTGAGAAGTTCCTTCTCCCGCCGATTGAGCTTGGGCTCCCAGACCTCGAGGATGTGCTCGCTGTCGGTCTTGTAGAAGAGGATCCGCACGTAGCTGAAGGGAGCCTTGATGGGATAGATCTCCACCTCCTCTACGTTCTCCCCGGTCACGGGAGGAATGGGCGTAAGTTGTGATCCGCGCCCCGGTATCCACACGGCGCCTTTCTCCATGGCGCCCTTGGGGAGCTTCACCTTTCGCTTGCGGCGGGTCAGGGCCAACTCTACACCTCCAGGGTCGATCCCCGCCGACCCACAGCGATGCTCAGGAACGCGTGGTTCACCGTCACCTTGGTGATGGGTCTCGTGGGGGGGTTGTTGACGATCTCGAGGCTGATGTTGTGGGTCTGGCCTGATTGGGCCCTTGTGAGGTTGTAGTAAGGGGTCACTACTGTTTGGCCCGCCGGGGACTCGAAGTACTGATACCCGGCCCCACCGAAGTCGGAATCCAGCACGGCGAAGGCCAAGCTCAGCGTGCTGTTCAGGTACTGAAACCAAGCGTGACCATATCGGCTGGTGTGGTTGACCCAAAGCGACCCCTGCAGTGACGTGAACTCCTGCATGTCCACCACGAGGAGCTTGCTGTGGATACCCTCCGTCCCAGAGTCCGCCACGTTCCCGGAGCCGATGATGTTGACCAGCGTCAAGGCCACCTCAACGCCGTTGGTGGCGTTCAGGACCACGAACTGGGGGTCAACCCGAACCGCCTCCCCCGCGGACTGGGACATCAGAATCCCCCCACCCTCGTAGACAATTGCGAAGGGCACGTGGTAGCGGTTCCTGACGTCAAGGGCGACGTTGCCGGCAGAGGTTACGTTCACCGCATAGACGCTACTGTCGATTGTGTAGTCGAACTGAACGGTCCAGGGCGCCTCATCCCCGCTGCCCGTGAGCTGACCGACTGTCGGTCCAGAGAAGACGGGGACGCCTGCGGTTCCGAGCTGGATGGCAGTGTAGGTCTCCGCCGGTATGTAGGTTCCGCCAGAGGTTGCGGCTACCTGGGCCGAGAGGATCTGAGTATCGACGCCACTCTTGAACGACCCAAACTGCCCAAAGACGGTGCTTTGGTGGGCCGCTTCCGTCTCCTTCCCCCAGACAGGAACGTACTGGTTGACCAGGAGCGAGAGGAAAGTGAGGACTACCAGCAGCGCCATAATTGTGCCGACGGTGGACGCCACCCCATCTTTGTCCCGCCGGAGGTTCCGAGGCTTCAGGTAAGGCATGAACTACCTCTAGGAGAACCCCTCTTGCATTCTGGCTCTCGACTTGAGGCCTAGTCTATTAAAGAATGTCGACGCCAGATTCAAACTTGAGAACCTCTGGCCTGTTCGGCGAGGATATCATCGTAACAGATTTAAGGCGCATCTTGATTAGCGGAGTGCGCGCCGCGGTAACTCAGTTGGGAGAGTGCCAGACTGAAGGCGTCTGGCAGACATCTGGAAGTCGCCGGTTCGAGCCCGGCCCGCGGCACTTCACAGGGTGTTCTAACGATGCGACGTTTCCGGCACAATTCTATAATAGCTAGGGTGGATATCAAGCAGCGTCCCGCCTTAGCTCAGTTTGGCTAGAGCGGCTGACTGTAGTGGGTTCCCGGAGAGATCCGGTTCAGCCGCTGGGATCAGCAGGTCCCCGGTTCAAATCCGGGAGGCGGGACTCTGCACCCAGATCCCCTGCGGGAATTCGTGCCTGGCTGGGGTAGGAGAATCTCCCAGCTCCCGATTCTTGTGGACCCTGCTCGGAGACCTTCCAAGGTTCCCCCCCTTCTTTCTCCTCTTCAAATCGCGCTTTCCATGGTCGACCAATCTACTTGGAGATTGGTCGGGAGAGGCTGGAAGGAGGTTACTCATTACTGAACGGTGGAGGTCGATTGAATGATTTGAGCGCACCTGTGCAGGATACAGGGCAATTCAGCCATCTATGGGTGCTTGGATCCCTTCGGAAGCGGTTGGCACTGCAGCAACTGCGGAAGGGTCTTCGCCTCACTGGAGGACGCACCGGGGGACGGGCCGAGGACCATTGGGGCCACCAGTTGATTTTCGAACCCGGAGGGGTGTCCCCAATCTAATTGGCGACGGGCGTCCGCGAACTCTCTGACTCAGGCCTCCCCCCGAATCTCGAAGGAGGGACGACATGTCACACGGTCCCCTCTCCCGCAGATGGGAAGGAGCCTGGCGCTGGGCCGGTTCGTCACGTTATTATTTCTCTGTACATACGGTAAATATCTCATATTCCCAACGTTCTTGCTAGCCTCTGCGCACTCTGGCTTGCCGGCAGCCTCATGATTGAGGAAGCCATCGCCGCGGCGAGGTCTAGAGGGCCCCGCGCGAGAATAGGTCTCAGCCGTGACCTTAGGCTTTTCGACATCACAATGATCGGCATCGGAGCCATGATCGGTGCCGGGATCTTCGTCTTGGTAGGAAGCGCTGCCAGAGTCGCAGGACCTGCAGCCATTCTCGCCTTTGGCATTAATGGGATCGTAACTCTTCTTACTGCTTTCACCTACGCAGAGCTGGGTTCGGCCTATCCCGAGGCCGGCGGCGGCTATTTGTGGGCGAAGGAGGGCCTCCCTCCGCCGGCAGGGTTCTTGAGTGGATGGCTTTCTTGGATTGCACACACAATCGCCTGTAGCCTTTACGCTGTGGGATTCGCCAGCTTCGTTCACTTCGCGCTTGATGAATATGGCGTTCTGACTCCGTTTATACCAGAAGAGGTCACGCTGGGAGGTATGGTTTTCAGCCCCCTGGAAAAGGTGATCACCGTTGCCATTGTGCTGTTCTTCGTCTTGGTGAACTACGCTGGAGTGCGGAGCACAGGGCGTGCGGAGAGTCTAGCTACGGTGGGAAAGATCGCAGTGCTAGGCGTCTTTATCGCCTTTGGTGCCGCCGCGATGCTGAGAGACCCTACGGCGCCTGATCGCTTCGTAAGGGATTTCATTCCCGGCGAGACTGGCTTCGGCGGCATCCTGCTGGCCATGGGCCTGACCTTCATTGCCTTTGAGGGCTACGAGATCATCGCTCAATCTGGCGAGGAGGTGAAACAGCCGAGAAGGAACATTCCCAGAGCCATCTTTCTATCCATCGCTGTGGTGGTCATCATCTATGTCCTGACTTTTGTCGTTGCCCTGGGGGTGGCGAAATGCAGCGACGAGCCTGTCGCATGGAGGTGTCTCGGAGGTGCTGACAATCCTGAGCTGGCAATGATTAGGGCAGCGGGCTCCGTTCTTGGACCCTGGGGCATACTGCTAATGGTGAGCGGAGGACTCTTAGCCACTACCTCGGCTCTGAATGCAACTGTGTACTCCTCTTCCCGGGTGAGCTTTGCCATGGGAAGGGACGGCTCTCTTCCCCGATTTCTGGGAACGGTCCATCCGCGGAGACACTCTCCAGGAAACGCCATAATCATCAGCGGCGTAGTCATTACAATCTTCGCCCTGACCCTACCCATCGAGGAGATCGCTGCCTCGGCGGACATCATGTTCCTACTTCTCTTCGTCGGTGCGAACATGAGTCTCCTGACTTTAAGGAAGAAACGGCCAGATTTGAGAAGAGGTTTCGTGACCCCCCTCTTTCCCATAGTCCCCATCATGGGGATTGCGGCAAACCTATTCCTCGCATTCTACATTTGGAACTTCCCTGGGAGGCGATTGGGGGAGCTGGGTCCTGGCCAAGTCGCATGGTATATGGCCATTCTCTGGATCAGTTTCGGTCTTGCCTATCACTTTTTCAAGGGTGGGCGAGACGAGATAGAGACGGCACCACCCATGAGACGAGAGATACTCGAGGTCCTATCCTCCCCTCTGAGAAGGGCGGAGAAGGTGGGCAGACGCGTTCTCCTGCCCTTGAGGGACTCGAACAACTTGGCATTGGTCAGGCTGGGAGCCTTGATTGCCAGGGAGAGGGAGGCCAAACTTTTGATTCTCCACGTCATTGAGGTCCCTTTCGCCTTGCCCCCAAAATCACTCAGATTTGGCTATGTAGATGACCGAATCAGGGCTCTTCAGAGGCCGCGGAAATTGGCTGAAAAGATGGGCGTGGAGGCCACCGTCATCGTGAAGATAGCCCACAGGGTCTACGACGTCATCCAGGAGACGCTTGAGGAAGAGAAGGTTGAGGCATTGATCCTGGGAGGGCGCGGAGAACGATTTGGCAGGCGGGGGCGCATCCTTGGTAGCAACATCGATTTCGTCGTTCACGTGGCGAAGTGTGATGTGATCGTGTTCAAAGGGTTGGCTATCAAGGAGAAGTTTGAGAGGATAACGGTGCTCTCTGGTCACACCCGGCATGTGATCCATGCAACAGAAGTCGCCGCCCTCCTGGCTAAGGAGCAGGATGCCGAGATCACCATCCTAACCGTAATTCCGGAAAGGTCAGTGGAGGAGGCCGCCATAGCCGATGGCCATAGACTGATAGAAATGCTAGAAGGACTGGACGTGAAGTGCGAGCATAAGATAGTGTACTCCCGCTCCGTCATAGAGGCGGCTGAGAAACAAGCCTCCAAGTCCGATCTACTGGTCATGGGTGCGAGCCCTAGATGGGCACTGAGAAGGTATGACTTCGGACCCATGGAGGACAAAATCGCCAAGAGGGTAGGCATCCCTGTCCTCATGTTCAGAAAGTC
>CAYFZX010000021.1:0-20819 GCA_964347795.1 uncultured Methanomassiliicoccales archaeon | reverse complement strand
TTTCCTTGATCTCCATGGGGACTATGGACTCGATGTGGCTGGAGCCCTTGTACTTCTCGATGGAAATGAAGCGCTTGATGCCGTCCTCCCGTCTGAAGCGGTGAAGGCGGATCTCTCCGCGCGCCAGGAAGGTCTCCAACTCAGAGCCGCCTGAGTCGGGGGTCTCCACGGTCATGAGCGCGGTCTTTTCGGCCTCCGTGAGGAAACGGATGAAGGACTGGGTGCTCAGGTTCTCCTCGAAGTCCCGCATGCAAAACTGCCGCATGGCTGTGATGCTGTCGATGACGACTCGACCGTACTCCCTCCTCTTGAACATGTTCTTGAGGGCCTGCTGGAGGGAGTGGACGGTCACCTCCCGAGACTCGCCGTCCGGGGTCTTTCGAATCTTGAAGGGAACGTTCTTGAGCGGGACGGCGTCGATCTCCGACGATATCTCAAGGATGGGCTTCGGCTCGAACCTTCGAATGTCCGAATTGGCGTCCAAGATCTCCACCTCACCCACCTTCCACCCATAAGACTCCATGTTATAGCGTATCTCGTTGGGAGGTTCTTCGAGGGCGACGAAGAGAACCCGCTCCCCCTCCTTCAGACCCTGCAGAAGGAACTGCATACAGAGGGTGGTCTTCCCGCTTCCCGGGGGGCCCGAGACGATGTAGGGTCGCCGGGGGATGAGGCCTCCCTTCAGCATCCGATCGAGCCCCGGTACTCCCGTTCGCACCCTATTCGCCAGGGTCACAGCCTCCTTCGCTTCTTGGGCCTCGCCTTCGCCTTCCTCTCCCTGAGGAGCTCCAGCAAGGGGAGGGCCTGCCGCAGGACATCCTCATGTCGTCCCTGGTGGAGTCTCACCATGGCCCTGTAGATGCGGGGTCTCAGGTCGTTGATGCCGACGCCCATCTCCTCGCAGTCTTCCCAGAGTCGAGTAATCTCTTCCAATGTCTCGGTGGCTTCGTCCGCCATGATGTCGTGGATGAAGCGGCCCACAGAACCATCGGTCTGCTTGCCGATGAGGACGACCTGGCCAGTCGCCTGAACGAAGACCCCCTCACTCCCAATGATCATGGGTCGGATGGCGTCGTCGAACGGGGAACCGCGAAACTTCTCGATGGAGACAGCCCTGCGAACTGCGTTGGACTCGAACCACTTGTGGAGACGGATCTCTCCCCGAGCAAGCAGGAACTCCGTCTTCAGGACTGTGGGATCCGGCAGTTCCGTGATGATGAGGCTTGTTGCCTCCAGCTCTGACAGGAACCGCATGAAGGACTGGATTAGAATTGCCCGATCCTCGCCCTTCATACCGAACATCTTCAGGCTCGTCATGGAGTCGATGACGACCCGCGTGTAGGTGTTGCCCGTGGCCTTGAAGTGTTCCTGGAACTCCTGCTTGAGCATCTTCTGGACGGAGTGGATTGAGACCTCCATGATTCGCAACTTCTGGCTCTTCCGCATCTCCGTGATCTGTTCCATATCCCGGACATCGAGGGTCGTGCCCACGTCGATGATGGACTTACTCTTGCTGTGGGAACGGATGTCTGGTGTCGCGTCAAGAATCCGCAGGCGGTCGAGGCTCCACCCAAAGTGGTTGGTATTCGCCTTGATCTCATTGGGCGGCTCGTCGATGGCCACCATGATACAACTCTCGCCCCTCTCCATGCCGTCCAAGAGAAACTGCATCGCCAGGATCGTCTTCCCGCTCCCGGGAGGTCCGGAAAGAATGTAGGGACGGCCGGGAATCAAACCCCCATTAAGCATCTTGTCTAGGCCTTCGATCCCGGTAGACAATCTCTGCATACCAGACCGTCCAGGTTGTTTCGATGGTGGCCCAGGGCTGATAAGCTTATCCTCACGATTACTGTGAACGATAAGGGCGTGTACCTAGCCAGCAGTGGCCAAACCACGACAAGAGAGAAAGAATAGCGGGGCCTGGACGCTCAACCCGGGGACAACGGTACTGGACCGCCCCCGCGCTTTTGAACCAGGGATCTCCGGGTTATGAGCCCGGCGGGATTTTAGGCCCCGGCACCTGACGCGGTCCGGAATCCGGGGTTTCCTAGCTACCCCACCCCGCTACCAGTCATCGCACAGTCGCGTGAAATATTAAGGTATCGTTCAGAGAGAGCCTCTATGAGAGCAATTTACGCAAACGTATGACGTCCTCGATTGGCGCCTTAATCTTCAATCTCCTCAATGCAATGGCCTTGAATGGGGCAATCTCACCCCTAATCACGCCCGCCAGCGTCTCCTCACGAGCGCGAATGAGAACGTCGGCCGTTGTCGCCTCTCCTTCCGCGAGGCCGTCGATTCTGCATTCCTTGAGGTTCATGTGGTAGTCCGCTTTGTCCGTGGATATCTGGATGGTCCTTTCAAGGCCCTCCAGTTCGCTCCGCAGACGATCATCCTTCTCGACCCGCCGGTTGAAGCGGTCGATAAGGTCCTCCAGCAACTCCTTCATCTCATTCCCACTCCGATAGCTTCCTGAGTTCCAGTCGTGACATCAAGTCTCGAGAGGTCTTCCAGCTCGTCCGAACGTGCGGAGGCATTTCGCGGTGGACCCTCACCCAGGCTTCGAGGAAAGCGATCGTTTCGGGATCGTGTGGGTATCCGCTACCGACAGACCCGCCCAGCTCTGCGCCGATGCGCTTCATCTCCTCATCCCTCTTTACCTTGGCCACGATGGACGCCGCGGAGACAACCGGATACTTGTCGTCCGCTCGATGCTCGGCCCTCATTGGAAGCTCGTATCCGACGTGCCGGAGAACCAGCGTTCTGAATCGCCGTTCCGACGTGTCGGCACAGTCCACTATAACCTCGTCCGGCGCCATCTCGCCGACGAGCTGTGCGAAGTAGCGGGCCTCGAGGAGGTTTAGAGAAACATCATCCAGGGCAGAATCCAACTCTGCAGCGCCGACGACCAAGACCTTGGTCTCCGCTACGCGCTGAATTTCCAGAGCCAATCCTCTCCTTCTTTGGGGGCTGAGTCTCTTCGAGTCCTGGACCCCCAACGCTTTGAGTTCCTGTTGACTCTCACAGATGACGCCAGCGATCACGAGGGGACCCATGACAGGGCCCCGTCCTGCCTCATCAATCCCCATGATCCTCATCGTACAGCTCCTCTCGTAGTTCCGTCACCTCGTGTCGCAATGGCTCCACGTCCATACTGTTAAGATGGCCGTCCTCCACCACGAGTTCTCCCGCCACCACGACATCCTTTACTTGCGAGCGTTCCGCGAGATGGACCAGATAGGATATGATGTCTCGGTGGGCCGGGTAGGGGAACCCCCGAGTCCGGGGGTCCAAGACGACAAGGTCAGCGACCTTTCCGGGTAGAAGCTGTCCTCCATCGAGTCCAAGGACCCCAGCAGCTCCCAGCGTAGCTAGGTCGAAGATGGTCCCGGCAGGAAGTACTTCAGGATCCCACCGCTGCCCCTTGTGGAGAGCAGCACAGGCTCTCATGTGGTCGAAGAGGTCAAGGCTGCCGCAGACCGCGGAAGAGTCTGTTCCCAATCCAACCTCGACTCCCCCTCCTAACAGCTCCACGACGGGGGCGGGTCCACCGACCCCCTTCAATTGATTCGAGACAGGACAGTGCACCACCTTCACATGATGCCGGGCCAGGGCTCTGATCTCGTTCAGGGTCAGCCAAACACCGTGGAGGACAATCAGGTCCGGAGAGAGAAGGCTTTTTCCCTCCAACCACTGTCCTGGCCTCTCTCCTCTTTCCCGCTGGAACCCATAGACGTCACTCCTGCTCTCCGCAACGGGAAGGCACCATCGGATTCCATTCTCCTTTGCCAGGGAGGCGGTGGTCTCGACGACCTCGGTGTCCGTCAACCCGGCCGCGCCCACCATGGGTGTTACCCTGTCCCAACCCTTGACCCGGTTGACGTACCGCGCCGCGTGTTCTGCCTCGTCCGTGCACGAGATCAACCAGCTGAGGAAGCCTCTCATGCCCACCTGGGTGACTGCCCGGGCGACCTCCTCCTGCCACGGGAAGGTGTCCAGGAAGCACGTCGTACCCGACCGCAACATCTCGGCACAGGCCAGGGCAGTTGCCATCTGAACGTCTCTGCGCGTCAAATTGTCCCGAAGGGCTTCCATTCGCCTTCGGACCACTTCGTGGGGTAGATCGGTTGGGGGTCCCAAGAGAACGTGGGCGGAGGTTGTGAAACAGTTGATGAGGCCCGGGATCACAATGCAGCCGTTGGCGTCTACGACCGTGTCGGCAGGTCGCTCCCCGGGACCCATCTCAGATATGGTTCCCTCCTCGGCGTAAATGTTTCCTTCGACCACACGGCGAGACTTGTCCTGGGTGACCAGAACGCCGTTCTTGATGAGGATGGACACTTCCAGGACCATCCCCCAGACGGTATTTAACGGGTGATGGGGAGCCTCTCCGTCTCAGGAATCCTGCGACGAGCCGGTGATGATTTATTCTGCGCAGGTGAATGGTGCCCGTGGACTTCCTCAAAGCGCTGAGGGCTCTCCTCGCTCAGGTCCCACCGGGTCGGATCACGACCTTCAAGGCCATTGCGGAGAGCCTCGGGGACGTCAGGGCCGCCAAGGGAGTCTACCAGGTAATACGGGAAGAGAAGCCTCCTAGATGGCATCGCGTCGTCCGCGCCGACGGCATGCTTCCCTTTCCGGATGCGAGGAAGACCTTGGCAAGAGAGGGCGTCGACCTTGCCGAGGATAGGGTGAGAAATCTCGGCAGGGTCATATTCATCGATTTCACCAGTGATCGACCGTTGAAGGCGTTAAGGGAGGAGCAGAAGGCACTTTTCGAGCAGTTGGTTCTCGAAGACATCGAGGGGGAGGTCTCGAGCGTCGCTGGATTTGACGTCTCCTACGACCAGCAACTGGCCTATGCAGCCGCCGTTACCCTCGATGCGAGCGATCTGAAACTTATCGAGACCGTCGCGCTCAAAACGCGCGTTACATTCCCCTACATCTCAACCTATCTGGCCTACAGGGAATTCGACCCTATTTCCATCTGCTACCGTAGACTCAGGACGCCTCCGTCCTTGCTTCTGATAGATGGCAACGGCATCCTCCATCCCGCCGGATTTGGCATTGCCTGCTTGGTGGGCCTCAGGTTGCAGAAACCGACCATAGGTGTGGCAAAGAGCCTTCTCATGGGAAATGTCGGAGAGGTGCGAGTGGGAGGGACCTCCCCCATTACCTCCGGGGACCGACTCCTGGGATACGCCTACAGAGCCTCCTCGGGAAAGCCCATCTATGTCTCTCCCGGAAACCTCGTAACTCCCTCTACCGCCCTGCGGATTGTCAAACGACTGTGTAGGGGGAGGCTGCCGGAGCCATTGCGCCTAGCCCACAGGGAATCTCGCGCTCTCCGCACGAACACCGCTCCTTAGGGGTCTTTAATATCGCCGGATCGATTCGTCCCTCGTGCGATTTCTCGTCTTTGGCGCCGGCGCCCTGGGAAGCCTGGTGGGGGGCCTCCTAGCCCAAGAACACGATGTTACTCTGGTCGGCCGCAGGGCCCACGTGGAGGCCATCCGGAAGAACGGCCTCGAGATCAGTGGAAGGACTGAACTTGTCGTTCGCCCCGAGGCGATGGAACGACTGCCAGCGGACGCCCCCCCAGAGATCGTACTGGTGACGGTGAAGGCCTACGATACTCCTAAGGCGATCCGGGAACTCAAGGCCTACTGGAAGGAATCGACGTTCCTCTCCCTGCAGAACGGGTTGGGGAATGAGGAGATTCTTGCCAAAAGAGCGGAAAAGGTCTTGGGAGGCGTGACAGGCCAGGGAGTGACCTTCGTTGGGCCTGGCAAGGTCTTCCACGCCGGTACGGGAGAGACATTCATCGGACCCGTGAAAGGCGTCGGACTCGATCAGGGCAGGGAGCTCGTAGAGTCCTTCACCCAGTGTGGAATGCCTTGTCACCTTACCGAGAACATCGGCGCTGAGCTGTGGCTGAAGGCCATAGTCAACGCCTGCATTAACCCGTTGACAGGACTCCTTGGCGTTCCGAATGGCGCCCTCTCCACCAGTGAGCACATAGGAGAGATCGTCCGGAGAGTCGTGATGGAGGGGACGGAGGTGGCGGGTTCGGAGGGCATCGACCTCGACGCAGAACGCGTCCTCCAAAGGGTCTGGGCCATAGCGGAATCCACAGCCGAGAACAAGTCGAGCATGCTGCAGGACTTGGAGAGAGGGAGGAGGACGGAGATAGACGCCATCAACGGCGCAATCGTAGAATTCGGGAGGACCCATCGCATTGCGTGCCCATTCAACGCGACCCTCGCGCTCCTCGTCAGAGCCAAGGAGAAAACGCCCCGCCTCCGGTTGTGAGGATGCCCTGGGATGGGGGGCATCAGATCGACCTGAACTCCTCCGACAAAACCCGGCCGTGACGCAACCCCTCAGGATGAGTGGGGGTTCAAGATTCTCACCGGCCCACGACCCTCTCCGCCATGATGTCTTTCTCCTGCCATGGCGCGGGGGGAACAATCTGGCTCTTCATCAGTCCGGCGGGGTCGGACAAAGTCTTTATAAACCCTATTTAAATACTGATGGCACAGCGGGAAGGTCTTTTTTCCGCGTGGGAGGAAGATCATTGGCTAAGATTAAGATTGAGAATGTGGTGGCCTCGACCTCTTTGGGGGGGGAATTGGATCTGCAATCCATCGCCCTCGCCCTGGGCGGGGCCGAGTATGAGCCCGAACAGTTTCCAGGGCTCATCTACCGCCTGAAAGAGCCTAAGACAGCCACCCTCCTATTTCGCAGCGGCAAGGTCGTGTGCACAGGGGCCAAGAGCTTAGAGGACGTGAGGACGGCCATTCAGACTGTGGCAGGGCAAATCGAGACTGCTGGAATCGAGATTGACAAGGATCCCGATATCGAGGTCCAGAACATCGTCGCCTCCTCAGACCTGGAGCAGGAAATCAACCTGAATGCCATCGCCATAAGCCTTGGACTGGAACGAGTGGAGTACGAACCAGAACAGTTTCCAGGCCTCGTCTACAGGCTGGACGACCCGAAAGTTGTCGTCCTCCTCTTCGGCAGCGGGAAGCTCGTTTGTACAGGTGCCCGACAGCCGTCCGACGTCGAAAGGGCTGTGGAGAGGATTACCGAAGAGCTTCAGGCCGCCGGCCTCTTGAGGTAGCCCTGGGGCGAGGGGCGCGTGGCTCAGACCGCAGACGTGCTGAAGGGTATCCCCGTCATCGACAATCATGTGCACTTCCGCCCCGAGGGCCGCATGGTGGAGGCTATCAAAGAGTTCTCCAGTCGAGGTGGCGAACGATTCCTCCTCGTTCACACCCCGTATGAGGACATTATGGCTGCCGACCCAAGCGGCTTTCAGACCGCTTACGCGAGAACGCTCACCATGGCAGAACGGGCGAGGCGGCTAGAGGAGGTGGAAGTCCGCGTCGCTCTTGGACCCCATCCCGTACAGCTCCTTGCCTTGGAGGAGTCGGTTGGCCTTGGGAGGGCCATTGAGATCATGAAGGCTGCGTTCGACACAGCGGCACGGTACGTTCACGAGGACAAAGCCGTGGCCATCGGAGAGGTTGGCAGGCCCCACTTCGACGTTTCGGATTCGGTCCGAGAGGCGTCAAACGAGCTGATGGAGTACGGCATGAGGCTGGCAAAGGAGGTCGAATGCCCCATTATCCTCCACACAGAGGAAGCGACGCCCGACATGTTGAAGGAAATCGCCGAGCTAGCCGACCGGATTGGCCTGCCCCGAGGCAGGGTGGTCAAACACTACTGCGGCCCCCTCGTCCTGCGTGATGAGAACCACGGAGTATTCCCTTCAGTCCTGGCTACGGGTTCATGGACCCGTGAGGCGGCTGAAAAAGGATTGAGGTTTCTCCTCGAGACGGACTACCTGGACGACCCACGAAGACCCGGAGCGGTGTTGGCCCTCAGCACCGTCCCGAAACGCTGTGCCAGTCTGCTCTTGGAGGGCACTCTAGGACGCGAGGACCTCCACCGCATTCATGGAGATAACGTCGAGTCCCTCTACGGGGGGCGTTTCACCTCCTGACCGAGAAGTCATGGAACTCGCCTCGGTGCTCCTCCCAGGACACTTTCGCCTCTGTAACTCTGGCATAGGGTTGACTAGACCTGCACCACTCAATCAGCGCTTCCACCGCCTCTTGCGGCCCTTCCATCAGGGCCTCAACGGTGCCATCCCTGAGGTTTCTCACCCAACCCTTGACACCGAGTTCCCCAGCCTTGCGACGAGTGTTGTCCCTGAAGAACACTCCTTGTACTCGACCGAAAAAGAGGACGTGGGCCCGCGCACTCATCTCGATGACGATGGGGCTCCCACATAATTACTGTGTCGTCGGCCCTCAACCTCAAATAGAGACAGTCCGTTGGAGAAGCTCCCGGACAGTGAGTGCATGGAGAGACAGAGCATCCTCGACTATGAGGTGAAGGATCTGATGTCCGGGAAGCCACTGGTTGTGAAGCCTGACGAAGATGTGTCCAAAGTTCTCGGCAAAATGAAGACGTACGACTTCCACGAAATGTGCGTTGTGGAAGGCGGTGAACTCCAGGGGATAGTCTCCTATAGCACCCTCCTGAAGAGGGGAAAAGTCCCGATGAACACAAAGGTCGGGAGCCTCCTCATCAAGCCGCCGAAGGTGGAGGAGAAGGACGCCCTGCCGCGGGTGGCTGAGATCCTCATGTCTTCAGGGCATCGGGCGGTCCCAGTCACGCGAGATGACTCTCTCGTAGGCGTAATCTCTCGGACGGATTGCATGAAGGCTTTCGCCCTTTCTGAGGAGTTCGACCGTGTGAAGGTCAGGGACATCATGACGGCGGAGCCCCAGACCATCTCAGAGGACGAGACGGTCCTCGCTGCTCGGGAGCTCATGACCGAGCTAGACCTGAGGGCTGTTCCGGTAGTGGACGATGCTGGCAGGGTAGCGGGGGTAATCGGTCTCAAGGACCTGGTTAAGGTACTGGCGCATCCTCGGCGGAAGGCGACGAGAGGCGACGTCGCGGGGGAAAGAATACCTCTCGACGTTGAGGTGAAGGGGATCATGACTACTCCAGCCGTGACCATCACCCCAGAGGCCAAGGCCTCCGAGGCCGCCAGGCTGATGGGGGAACATCACATTTCCAGCGTCGTCGTGGTGGAGAACGGGGACCCTGTGGGCGTGGTCAGCCAGGTGGACCTCTTGGAGCAGGCTGCAGCCCTTAGGTCCAGAGATGAGGTGCTGGTGGAGATCAGCGGACTCGACGAGGAGGACTGGTGGACCTACGAGATACTCTACAGCGTGATCGGTCGGGGGCTGCGGCGAATCGCAAGTATCGTACGTCCCACAATCATGAATGTCCACGTGGTGACCTACAGGAACCGAGGAGACCGGTCGAAGTACTCCATAAGGGCCCGGCTCTCCACCGAGGACGACCTCTACCAGGCAAGAGACTACGATTGGGACCCTTACATGGCCATGCACAAGGTCATGAACCAGTTCGAGAGGAGAATCAAGCGGAAGAAGGACCTCAAAGTGGTCCGCCGCAAGGGCCAACGAGCGTAGAGCTAGCTAGGTCTTCCGTGGGTTCAGACTTGCAGGAATTCTCTGGTGAGCAATGCTCGCTGGCGTTCCACCAGAGCCAGCAAGTCGAGGGGGATGATGAGCATGGAGCCACTGTGGGGCAACGCGTCCTTTACGTCCTGAAGCAGCCTCATCACCTCAGTGAAGCTGTTCTGCACGAAGAGGTATTCGACCCCGTCAATGAGGATCACTCCGGGTTCCTCCCCGGTGAGAAACTCGGTTATCCTAGTCGACAATAGATCCAGGGAGTCAATGGCGTCCTTCCCTTGCTCCTGGCCATTTGACAACCAGAAGACCTTGGCTCCCTCCAGGTCCCAGCTCTCCTTCAGCTTGTCGGGAAACACACGGGTGATGCAAAGGCCTGGGCGTCCCTTCTTCAACTCCTGGGTAAACGCCTTCAGGGCTTTGTTCTGACCCTGCGTGACGAGATAGGCCGCTCCTGCTTCGAGCTCCGGTGCCTTCTCTGCCTTGGTCCCCTCAGCCCTCATGGCATCCATCATGAAACCGCTCCCGCTGCGCTTCAGGTGCCGGGCGGCGACGTAGAGACCGACAAGGGACGTAGTGAACAGAAGGAGGAACATGGTAGCCGCCGTCTCCTCAGGATCAGGCGGGGCCTCCGCCTTGGAAACGTTGGCGACTTCGCCGGGAGCGAGGCCGCTGGGATTCCAGGCCGCGTCGAGCAAAAGGAGGACGCCCGCTAGCGAGAGAAGACCCCCTATTAACAGAACCACGACTCGGCCCTTCATCGCCTCAACGTCTCCATCTGGCGAACCGCTTAAAGTCCTACTGAGACCATTTTCATCCTTGATTTCCTCTCTCGATACGGGTTCTCGGATATGAGAACGATTTTCAGAGGTTTTATGGGGTCAGCGCCCTTGGAACAGCCGAGGGCCATGCCTAAGTGCCACGAGTGTGGAACTATCATCGGCGAGCCATCGGAGTTCTACTACTGCCCTGCATGCGGTGACTCCCTGTGCCCACAGTGCCGGATGGGGCACGCGCACGCCGATTAGACCTCGAGAAACTCTCTTGTGGCGGGGGTGAGGATTTCCACCCCGTCCCTCGTGAGAAGGACGTCATCTTCGATTCTGACGCCCCCGTACCCTGGCAGGTATATGCCGGGCTCAACGGTCATCACCATACCTTCCTCCAGGGTGAGGCTCTCGGAGGACCTCATGGCAGCACCATCGTGGACCGAGAGGCCGACGGTATGGCCGAGACCGTGAGTGAAACGATCTTTGAACTCCGTGGCGTCGATTACTTTTGCGGCGATATCGTAGACATCCTTCCCGTCGACTCCCGCCTTCATCGAATCCAGCGCCGCCTGCTGGGCCTCGAGGACCACATCGTACATCCTCCTCTGCTTCTTGTCGCCCTTCCCCAAGACCACCGTCCGGGTGATGTCGGAGGCGTAGTTCTCGTATAGGGCGCCGAAGTCCATGAGGAGGAAGTCGCCCTCCCGGAGGCGCCTCTCGCCGGTTTCGTAATGGGGAAGGGCTGAGTTGGGCCCGGAGGCGACGATAGGCTTGAAGGAAGGGGCGGCGGCTCCCTTGGTCTGCATGAGGTAGACGAGTTCCGCTGCGATCTCGGCCTCCGATTTGCCAACCTCGATGTACGGGAGGAGCTCCTCGAAGGTCTCCACGACGATGTCGCAGGCTCGCCTAAGGCTAGCCAACTCCGTCACGTCCTTGACTTGTCTGGCTTTGACTATGGCGTCCGTGATGACCCTCAGCTCACCCCCGGGACAGGCACGCTGGATACTCAGATAGTTCTCGTAAGTCAGTTCCCGTGCGTTGACACCGATGGAGCTCACGCCCTCGAGGAGGTTCTGGAGACAGGCGTCCCTTTCCTGCTTGGTCGAGAAGACCTCGACTGGTAGGTCAGAGGCCTTGGCCATATCCTCCTCCAGTCTGGAGGACACTATCTGACCCGATCCGTCAGAACGCAGGATGGCCGCGCATCCCTCGAAGAGGCCCCCGCGGATTCCCGTAACGTAGAAGAAAGTACGGTCAATCTGGGGCTCCACCCCGTTCATGATGACGAGGGCGTCCACAGGCTCCTCTAGGTGCTGGAAAATCCGAAGGATGCGCTCCTGCATGGGCGAGGCTAGGAAAAGCCTAAGGATAAAGCTTCGGAGGTTGTTTACTCCTGTCCTGTGGTGCCGATGCGGCGGAGACGGAAGGCGCTTGAGCGGAGGATTGCTCGAGAGAGAATGGACATCCTCTTCGGCCTGGCTGAGAAGGAGGCCGCCAAGGGGAACCTTCCGAGAGCCGACAGGTACGCCCAGCTGGCCAGACGTGTCGGGATGAGGTACAACGTCTCCCTCCCCATGTCGTACAGAAGGCTCATATGCCGCGGATGCGGGGCCTATCTGGCCACTGGCTCTGCCGCCACGCTGCGTCTTCACCGTTCCCGAGTCATCATAACGTGCCGGTCGTGCGGGCGCATTTCCCGGTTCCCTTACATCACGGAGGTGAAGGAGAGACGGAGGGCTTCTAGTAAGCCGTAGACATGTCGATCTTCCCCTTCTTCCTGGCCAGGTACTCGGCGAAATGGAACACCCCGATGGAGAGAAGAATCAGGCTGGCTGTGGACGCTGCCAGGTACACCAACAGGAGAGGGTTGGGAATCGAGAGCAGGTAGGGATCCATTGGAGTATAGGGGAGGACGGCTCGGCGAAGGCCCTCAAACCAGTAGGTCAGGGGAATAAATTTGCCAATGGTCTGCCCCCAAGGTGGCAGGATGGAGAGGGGGAAGATAACGCCGCTGAATATGTAGAAGATGCCGGCCACCCCCTCGCTCATCCCCCCTCCATGCCTGGCCGTAAGGAAGGTCACACCTGCGAGGGCCACGCCGATGGCTACGGTGCAGAGAGCGCCCAGAATCAGGACCACCAAGAAGAAGGGCACGCCACCCAAGGATAGGCCGATCGGTATGCCGAGCACGAACCTGCCGAAGGCCAGGACGACGGTCACCCCGAAGGCTGCGACCATCATCTGGGTAGCCCCCCGCCCGGCTACGTAGGTGTAGTAGCTGACGGGAGAGATGTAGATGTACTTGATTGTCTGAAACCACTCGCGGTCTCCCTGGATTACTTCGAAGAGGCCCCAAAAAGCCTGGAAAACGAACATGTAGAAGGCGCTGCCGACGTAGATGAAGCCCAGACGGTCGACGTCAACTCCACCACCGGCGAACTGGGCCACGTAGAACATGAACACGATGATGAGGGTCCCCGCGAGGGGCTTTATGATGGAGTAGATGGCGAAGAGCCAGGGCTCGGTCCAGTTCGAACTGTACTGCCAACCAAGCCACGCGCCCGTCTTGAGGGCACGCCAGTGCTCTGCTACTGATGGCGTAGGGTCAACCTCCCCTCTTCCTTACCCAGTCTCTCCAGATAGGCCAGAGCGCGTCTCGCGATGTAGATGAATATGGGGGCCAACACCACGAGGATCAGGAGCTCTAGGTGCGGTGGCAGGAGGCCGAACTCCAGCAGCTCAGGAAAGAGGAGCTGTCTCATGGCGTCCAGACCGAGAGTGATGGGGATGATGGCGGCACCTGCAGCAACCCACAGGCCTCCTGGTCCGAGTGCCTGGACGAAGGTCTTGATCGGGAAGTAGAGACCTGAAGCCAGAAACACGGGCTCCTGCATCAGAGCCGCTGCGTTCCAGGCCTCCCTCCCATACAGGAGGTAGACGGAGGCAAACAACATGCCCATCCCGTAGAGGGCTGTCAGGGTAACCAAGAAGATGGCTATCAAGAGGAAGGGATCGATAACCACGAGGGTCACTTGGAAGATCACCACGCCAAGGAACAGCGTGGCCACCGCCCTCGTCGACACCATGACCACGCCTCCCACGGCCATGCCTCCAAGGAGGGCCATCCTCGACATGGGCGCCATCATGTAGAGCTGCAGGTTCCCGATCTGCTTCTCCCAATAGAGCTGGGCAGCCATGCTCCAAAGGACGTTCATCCAGAAGGCCACCATGGTGCCCCCGAGAATCACGAACCCGATGAACTGGGGAACATTCAGGAAGGTGTAGATGTAGACGTAGGCGGCGATGGTCAGGAGTGGCAGAAGGGTCTCGAAGAAAATCCAGCTGGGCTCTCTCTGGGCCCCGATAACCCGCGGGTAGGCCCGGCCTGCCAAGGCCCTCAGGTTCAGACGTAGGTTAAGCCTCATCGAGACCCCTCCCGACGAGGCTGATGAAGACCTCTTCCAGAGTCGGCTCCGCCTTCTTGAGAGAGTGGACCTTGCTGCCCTGTCTCAGCACCTCGGACATGATGTCGGCGATGGGCCCGTCGTCCTCCAGGATGAAGGTCCCCGTGGTGTGGGTTTTCGCGTCGCCAGCAAGGGCGAAGTTCCGGACCCCGTTGATGGTGTTGAAGGCACTGGCATCCTTCAGTGGATCCATCTCCACTTTCAAGGTGACCTCGGTCTTGATCAATCGCTTGAGTCGCTCCGGAGTATCGCACGCCAGAATGCGGCCCTGATCGATGATGGCGATCCGATCACAGAGCTCATCCGCCTCCATCATGTAGTGGGTCGTCAGCAGGACGGTTCTCTCTTGGTTTTCCTTGATCCAGTTCATGATGAATTCACGGATGGTCCTCGCGACCGTCACGTCCAGTCCCAAGGTGGGTTCGTCCAGGAAGATGATCTCGGGATCTGTTACGAACCCCCGAATCATGTTCATCTTCTGGCGTTCCCCGGTGGATAGGGTCCTCACCTTGGCATTCTTGCGGTCCAAGAAGTCGAACTCCTTGGATAGGCGGTCGATCTCTTGCTTCACCTGACTGGAGGGCAACCCGTAGAACTGAGAGAACATCCAGATATTCTCGCGAGCCGTGAGCAGCCCATACCCCGAGGTCTCCCCGCCTGAGACCATGTTTATCCTTTTTCTGATGGGGAAGGGGTCCTTGGCCACGTCGTACCCCGCCACGTAGGCCTTTCCCGAGGTCGGGAGGAGCAGGGTGGCGAGGATCTTGATTAGGGTCGTCTTGCCTGCGCCGTTGGGCCCCAGGAGGCCGAAGAGCTCCCCTTGAGAGATTCTTAGGTCTACAGAGTCAAGGGCGACGACCCGTTTCTCCGGCTTCTCTCGCTTCCGCCGGAGACGGCGCTTCTTGCCCCCGAAGACCCTCGTCAAGTCTTGCGTCTCTATCGCTGCTTCCACAGTCAGACCTCAAAAGGTCCCTCGGCCCGCCCAGGGGGCGCCTAGGTCTCCCGCATCTTCCGAAGCCGGGTAACGTATCCTGCAATCCTGTTCCTCATGGTGGTGGAGTCAACGTCCGTGAGTTCCTCCACGACTCGCTTGTTATGTTCGAAGTCCTCGTTGAACTCCTCCGGGAAGAGCCTGGTTAGCTCGTGGGCCACCCGCTTGATATAGTTGGGCCGGATGTTTCCCATGGTCTACTCCTCAATCATCATGAGAGCTTATCATCACGCGACGATACGTAGATAAAGGTTACTGGGGACCAGAGGCGCTGGGTCCTCCCTGAAGACGGCAGTTTCGAGAGGTACTGGCCCGTGTGATGCTATCCCCACAACGCTTATATAAGGTTCAAAGATGACGTACCGACACCAGGTCCATAGAAGGCGCTTGGATGACTGTGGAAGAGTCGCTCTGCAACGTGGAGTTTCTGAAGAGTTCCAACACCTATGTGGCCCGGGTGCAGAGTGAGCTCGGGGGCCTGAGGGAGTACCGGAGCTCCACCTTCGAGGAGGTCCTCGAGCAAGTCATCATCGACCTACAGGAGGAATTCGAGAGCACCTCGTAGCCTCTACTCCCCCCGGAAGCTGGGCCGCCTCTTCTCCGTGAAGGCCGTCATGCCCTCCTGCTTGTCATCGGTGGAGAAGGCCAGGCTAAACGTTTCCAGCTCGAACGCGAGACCCGACGAAAGACCGCTCTCTTGAGACTGCTGAAGGGCTGCCTTCGAAAGCCGAAGGGCAAGGGGCCCTCGCTTCATCATCGTCCGGGCGATCTGTTTCGCCTCATCGAGGAGCTTCTCTCGGGGAACCACCTTGTTCACCAAGCCGATTCGCTCCGCTTCCTGTGCGTCGATGGGCGTGCCCGTAAAAATGAGCTCTGACGCCTTCCCCCGGCCGACCAAGCGGGGCAGGCGCTGACTCCCCCCGAAGCCAGGCGGAATGCCCAATTTGACCTCCGGCTGGCCCAACAGGACCCCCTCCGCGGCGATTCTCAAGTCGCAGGCGAGGGCAAGCTCGCACCCCCCACCTAGGGCATAGCCATTCACCGCTGCAATCACCGGTTTCTCCATCCGTTCCAGGATTCGCGTGACCTCGTGTCCGAGGGCGGCGTACTCCCTCGCTTCCATCGGAGACAAAGGAAGCATCTCCCGAATGTCGGCTCCAGCAGCGAAGGCCTTCTCCCCGGCCCCTGTGAGGACGACGACGAGAAGATCGTCTCGCCTCTCCACCTCACGCAGGACGTCCCGGAGCTCCCTCAGGACTTCACTTTTCAGGGCGTTCAGCGCCTTGGGGCGGTCGATCGTGAGGATGGCGAGACCCTCTTCTTCCTCCAGCCTGATGTGGCTAGGCATCCTACTTGCCCCCGTAATCATGCACGCCGCGGCCCGTCTTCCTGCCCAGACGGCCCGCTCGGACGTACTGGCGGAGCAGGGGGGAAGGACGGAACTTCGGGTCGCCTGTCTCCCGCTGCAAGACCTCCATGACGGCCAGGCCGACGTCCAGACCCGTGAAGTCAGCGAGTTCGAAGGGGCCCATGGGCATGTTGGTTCCCAGCTTCATGGCCTTGTCGATGTCCTCGGCTGTGGCGGCGCCCTCCATCAGGAGGTAGAAGGCTTCGTTCATCATGGGGACGAGAATCCGGTTAACCACGAAACCGGGTGTTTCCTTCACCTCTACGGGCTCCTTCCCCAGCTTCAGGCTCAACTCTCTACCGAGGGCCATGGTCTCGTCGGAGGTCTCCGATCCGCGTATCAACTCTATCAGCCTCATGACCGGTGCGGGATTGAAGAAGTGCATACCGAGGAAGCGATCTGGCCTCGAGGTGACGGAGGCCATCTCCGTCACACTCAAGGACGAGGTGTTGGTAGCGAAGACCACCTCCGAGGCGCAGATCTTGTCGATGACCCCGTAGACGTCCTTCTTCACCTTCATGTCCTCGAAGACGGCCTCGATGACAAAATCCGCATCCTTAGCTGCGCCCTCCAAGTTCGTCGTGCCCTCGATGCGGCCAATGATTTGCTCCACCTGATCCTGGGTCATCTTCCCCTTCTTGACCCTCTTCTCGAGGGGCGTACGGATGCGGTTAAAGCCTCCCTTCACGAGGTCGTCGGTGAGGTCCATCATCGTGACCTCATATCCCGCTTGACTGCACGTCTGGGCGATGCCCGCACCCATGGCTCCGGCTCCGAGCACGGAAATCCTCTTGATACCCTCTACCTTCATGCTCCTCTCTCGGCTCGTCCATCAAGCCGTCCTATAACTACTTTCTCTGGACGTCAGATGGCAAGCGGCACCTCTTTGGATCCCCTCCGAGTCGCATTCTCAGAAAGACGGGGGCCCGAAGCTTGAGTCCCTCCGTAAATTGGAGGTACTTAACCTCGCAGACGAGTCGTGGAGTAAGCCATGTTTTGACCCCAGGCACGACTTCCGGCTCCTCCGGGAAGGGACAGCTACCGGTGAGAGGTGCGGTCATGTCGACAATCTCCGCCATCTTCGTCTCATCGAACCCCGTTCCCACGCTGCCGACGAAACGTAGATCCCCATCCTCGTAGACCCCCAGGATGAGGGAACCGAAGTACGGCTCTCTCCGCCCCAGTCCAACAGTGAGTCCACAGACAACGCAGTCCAGGCTCCTGTAGGTCTTGATTTTCCGCCAGTAGTCGACCCTCTTGCCGGGACGGTAGGGCGTCCCCAGCCGCTTTGCCATGATCCCCTCGAGCCCCTTCTCCTTCGCGGCTTCGAAGAGGGCGACGCCCTGGCCTCGGATGGGCTCGCTTAGGTAGACGCGTTCCTGAGGTTCGACGGCTTCCTCGAGGATGCGGCGCCTCTCCTCCAACGGCACCTTCAGCAGACTCTCATTCTGCCAGTGCAGGATATCGAAGACCACATAGGTTGCGGGAAACTGCTTCGCCAAGAGGGAGGCTCTGAATGCATCCATGGCGTGCTCCCGTTGCTGCAACTTGGCGAAGTCGGGCTTGCCCCCGGCCATCACGACGATCTCGCCGTCTAGGACCGCCCTTCCCTTGACGATCGGCTGTACCTCCGGATAGCGGTAGGCAATTTGGTTCAAACGCCGATTCTGGAACCGGTGTCCCTCCTCATCGCAAAAGGCGATGACACGGGTTCCGTCCCACTTGATCTCGAAGACGTAGTCATCGGAATCAAACGGATCGTCTCTCGACCGAGCCAACATGGGCCGTATGGGACCTTTCGGAAGGGACATGTCACGTGGACTTCTTCACGGATTCCAGGCTTGCCTTCAGGGCTGTCATGAGGTCCTCGGGGGTCTCCCGGACCTTCACAATTGGGGCCTCCACCTCCCTGCCCTCGACCTTGGCCTCGATGAGTTGGAGAAGGGCCTCTCGGTAGCGGTCCTTGAATTCGCTTACCTTGAAAGAGATCGTCTGGGCTTTGATCAAGTCCACGGCAAGGTTGACCTCAGCCTCTGACACCGCAATTGGCTTCTCGTTCGGGATTTCCGGCACGGGTCTGACCTCATCCTCGTAATACAGGGTGGAGAGCACGAGGACGCCGTCTCGTGGCCGGATGGTAACGACCTGCTCCTTCTTCCAGATGGTCGCCTGCGCAAGGGCCACCTTATTGGTCAGCTCCAAGGCCTGCCGGAAGAGCTCGAAGGCCTTCGCCGCCATCTCAGATGGGGCAAGGTAGTAGCTGGACTCGTACAACAGAGGATCCACCTCCTCTCGCTCCACGAAGCCCTTCACATCCAGGGCCTTGCTGCTCTCCAGGGGCACCCTCCCAAAGTCTTCCTCCGTCAGGACCACGTACTTCCCCTTCGTGTATTCATACCCCTTCTGAAGGTCCTGGTACGCTACCTGGACCTCGCACACGGGACAGAAATATGGTCTCTTCAGCGGTGTCCCACAGTCTGCATGGAGGCTGCGGAAGGCCACGTCCCTGCGCTGGGTCGCTGTGAAGAGCTTCACAGGGATGTTTACGAGGCCGAAGGTAATCGCACCCGACCAAATGGCTCGCGGCATCATGAGGAACCTTCCAAAGGCGGCTCGTCCTTAAAAGGAGTTGCGCCGCCGCAAGAAATCAAGGACGCGAACCACGTCATCAACCTTTAGTAAGGCCCGTCTCCCTCGCAGACCTGGATGCCTCAGCGCCGAGCGAGGAAACCCACCATATCGATTCGTGTGGAACTCACTCCTCAGGAGAACGCTGTCGTCGAGACGGCGAAAGCTCACCTGGCGGAGACGGGATCTGGGAGGACGATCACGAAGGCTCAAACCATCGCCTGGCTCGTGCGAAAACACGCGGAGGGGCGCGATCTCCAGCGCCTACCACGAGCCCTTGCCCTGCTGGAGAGCCATATCAAGCGGCGCCTGGAGGACCTCAGGGGGAGCGTGCTAGAGGCGGGCCTCGAGGAGGCCCTCTCCATCCTCTTGGCGTTCAGAACCGCCTTGGCTGGGCGGGACTGGCAGCTCCCATAGGTCCAACTTCACCCATGTGGCATCATGTGACATGCGATTTATATACCATCCAGGGAAGGTTATCGTGTTGACGGGACGCCCCCCATTCCGTCAACGGTCCTTCAGGCTGGGTGGCTGAATCGGACCTTCTGAGGCGGAAGGTCGCAGCGGTGGTCGCCCACGCAGCCCCCAGCCCCCCTCACTTTTTGACTCCGTTAGTGGCGGGAACTAGGGTACCTGCAGGGGAGCTCTCTCTTCTGCCGGGGCAGTTGCGCCAGAAGCGAGGCTTCGGAGGTAGGCTCGAGCCCAGAGGAAGGCAATGCTCGCTCCCAAGGCATTGGCGAAGACTATGCCCCACCAGACTCCCGGGAGTGCCAGGCCGAGTGGATAGGCGAAAAGGAGGGCGATTGGGGGCATGAGAATTATCGTGCGGACCACGGTAACGGTGAGGGCATTCATTCCCTTGCCCACGCCCTGGAACATCGCCCCTGAGGGGGGCCCGAGGGCCACGGCGGGATAGAAGGCGACGGTTATCATGAGGAACAGAATGAGATCGGGACCGATACGCGCTGAGTCCGCCGTCCAAGTGAAGGCCAGGCTAATCCACGGAGCGAAGATGAGCACCAGCACCGCTGCGGGGATTTCAATCAAGAGTCCGAGTCGGACAGCATACAGGAAGGCCACGTTCATTTTTGGATACTCCCTGGCGCCGAACGCCGCCCCGACCACCGATACGACAGCCGTGGAAATGCCGATGACGGGGAGCGTTGCCAGGGTCACGACCCGCCACCCAGTGGCGAAGATGGCAATGCCGTCGGTCCCGCCCACGCCGACGATGAGCAGGTTCATCAGGAAGATCATGAAGGACATGGTGAGGTACATGATCGAGGCGGGTAGGCCCACCCGGAAGATGTCCCGGAGGACTGTAGTGTCAAATCGGAATCCTCTGAAGACAAAACCGACGTAGGTGTCCTTCCGCAGGAACATCCAGTTCGTCATGAGGAGCGAGGTGGCCCCCATGGATAGCACGCTAGCCCATGCCGCCCCCGCGACACCCAATCCCACAAGATAGATGAGGATGGGGTCGAGGATGATGTTTAGACCCGAACCGAACGCCATGGCGTACATGGCCCGCTTGGCGTCGCCTTCGGCCCTGAGAATGGCGTTGGCAACACTGGGGAAGAAGATGATGAACGTCCCACCAAACATGATTTGGGCATAAGCGACGGCCAATGGGGTCGTTCGGCCAGCACCTATGGACTGGAAGATGGGTTCAGCGAATACAAAGAGAGGGATGGCGATGGCCGTGGCCAGGACTGCCGTCAGGACCAGGGTGTGCGTCGCGACGCTATTGGCTCCATCCCTGTCATTGGCGCCAATTCGACGGGATATAGCCGCTCCGCCACCTGTGCCCAGGCCCATGCCAATGGCAAGGGACATGAAGAAGAATGGAAAGAAGAATCCCACGGCGGCGAGGGCGTCAGCACCTAGACCCGAGACCCAGATTGCATCCACTAGATTGTAGACTGTCTGAATCGAGAAGGCGGCGATCATCGGTAGGGAGAGTTTGAGGATCGCCCTCTTCGGGTCCCCCATGAGTGTCTTGACACCCTTGGTCATCTGGCCCGACGCTGACTTGCC
>CAYFZX010000020.1:0-20842 GCA_964347795.1 uncultured Methanomassiliicoccales archaeon | reverse complement strand
GGCGATCACAGTGTCCACCGCGTTCATCCGCAGATTTTCGCGCAGTAGCTTCATGGCCTCTGGATTGGAATCAATGGCGTAGACTCTCTTCGCTCCTCTCTTCGCCATGTGCAGGGCGAACGGACCCACGCCACAGAAGGCGTCCACAACGACTTCTCCGGCCACGACCTGCTGTGAGACTCTCCTTCTCTCTCCAGCCATGCGTGGTGAGAAATGGGCCTTCGCGGGGTCCACCCGAATCGTGAGGCCGTATTCCCGATGGAGCGTGCGAGTCGTCTTCCTCCCGGCGATCACTCTCAGAGTTCTCCGACGCTCAGCACCCTCAACCCCCTCGTCGACGGCAACGCTCTCGACACGTGTGTGGGCCTCCATGAGGGCGGTTCCAATTTCTCCCTCGTACTTGGCCAGTTCCTCTGGAAGCCTGACGATTGCCACATCGCCGACTACATCGTATGCCCGGGGAAGGAGAGGCCGGACCGAGTCGGGGACCTTCGCGAGGTGCCTGTAGCTGTGGGGCCTCGATCTCACCTCGGCGAATTCGTGGAACTCGACGGGATACCCCACTGAACCCCCTTCCGATACGGGCAGCAAGAGGTTTCCTCCAACCACCCGAATGCGCAGGTCTCTACGGAGGAGCCCCTTCTCAATCAGGGCCTGCCGGACTTCTTCCCCTTCTTCCTTGGGGACGAGGAGCGCGCGCGACTTCACGGTAGGGAGAAGGAGAGTACCGCCATTAGGCTACCGCAAGAGGGGGCTCAGAAAGTCCCTTATACCGACGCGCAGCTTGCCACACAGGTGTTCAGCCTTTGGTGAGGTTCTTCACCGGGTCGTGGAAGGTCCTGGCAGGGAAAGCCTTCCGCCAATACTTTGTCAACACGATTTTTGATTCCACGTTCGTCGCAATGGGCATTGTCATTAGCTCCGCCTTTGTTCCGGGGGCCAATGTTCGCACCTTGGTTACCACGATGCTGGCCGCCAGTGTGGCATTGGGTATCTCGACGGGGACGAGTGTATACGAGGCGGAGAAGGTCGAGGCCGAAATCAGACTGAAGGAGCTGGAACAAGCCATGCTTCGAAAGCTGTCGGGGACGGAGGCAAAGTGGGTGCTCGACGCCGCCCGCTACCTCGTGGTTCTCGCCAATGTGTCGGCGCCCATGGTCGTGTTTGCCTTGACTGCGACACCTTTCCTCCTTGCCTCCTCGCTGGAATTCAACGGCTTCCCCGTGGCCTACTTATCTATCATCGTCGCCCTGGCCGTCCTCTTCACCGTGGGCGCCTATCTGGGCAGGCTCTCTGGGGGCAGCGCCTGGCTCCGAGGCCTCCGGATGGTCCTCATAGGTGCAGTCACCTTCGTCGCCATTTGGTTCGTCCAGGGATGGCTCATTCCCTAGGGGGGGTCGATGGGAGAACTCATTTTCGTGGGGCTCGGCCTTCATGATGAGAAGGACGTGACTGTGAAGGGCCTGGAAGAGGCTCGCTCCTGTGCCACCCTCTTTGCTGAGTTCTTCACCTCGCGACTGATGGGGACGACGCCCGAGAGGCTCTCGGAGGTCTACGGCAGGGACGTACAGGTCCTGACGAGGGAGGAGGTAGAGGGTGGAGACCTGGTCGTGGACGCCGCCAGGGAGAAGAAGGTGGGATTCCTGGTGGCAGGAGACCCCATGGCGGCCACGACTCACGTCGAGCTAAGGCTGAGAGCCCACAGGGCCGGGATCAAGACGAGGGTGCTCCCAGGGGTCTCCTCACTGACAGCAGTGGCAGGTGCTCTAGGCCTTCAAGTGTACAAGTTCGGCAGGACGATCTCCATACCCTTTCCGGAGAAGGGTTACAAGCCTTGGAGCCCCTACCAGGGCCTTCAACAAAATCTCGATGCCAATCTCCACACTCTTGCCCTCCTGGACATCAAGGGTGATCGATACATGACGGCCAGTGAGGGGATGGAGTATCTCCTCCGGCTTGAGGCGGATCGCTCTGAAGGAGTGTTCACGCCAGAAACCCTAGCGTGCGCGGTTGGACGTCTGGGTTCTCCAAGGGCCCGGCAACTGGCCGGGAGAGTCCGCGAGCTGCTGAGAGCCAGACTAGGCTCCCCTCTCCATGTCCTGGTCGTCCCCGGCGAGCTCCACTTCATGGAAGTGGAGTGTCTGGTCGCCTTCGCCGGCCTTCCACAGCCCCTAGCCAGGACCCTCATTCGGGGGGGAGGTCCTTCACGTCCCATCGAATGAGGTCCACTCTCTTTCGAAACGTGAAGGCTTCTTCGTCGAACTCCTCCCGAGTGGCCTCAATCGCGTCGGCGTGCGCGTCTTCAGGAAGCTTCCACTGTCCTGAGAAAATCTTGTTTTCCAGGCGTCCAATCCACTCAGCGGTCTTATGGCGTTCCTCAAAGGCTCCTATGCGGATCCTCCTCATCGGCGGGAGGATATCGGGAAGTTTCCTCTCGTGGACTCCAGGAATCGACCTCTCGATGCCACCCTTTCTGAGAGAACTCCAGTACACCTCATACGGGGTGTGTCCCTCCTCCCAGTAAGTAGCGATCGTGTAGTAGGCATGTCGGGTAACCCTGGCGATCTCCCTGAGGGCTCTTCTCCAGTCCCCAACCAGGTGTAGGACGTGGATGCTGTAAGTTGCATCCACAGACTTTTCCGCGAACGGTAGGTGCTGAGCGTCGGCGAGCAGCACGTTCTGGAGTCCCTTGCCTAGACCCCGTTCTACCATCTGGGACGAGATATCGACCCCGATGACGTGAACCCCCACCCGGTCGAGTGGGATCGCGAACCTGCCTGTCCCCACTCCCACTTCAAGGATTCTTCCATAGCTCTCGAGCTCGTCTCGGAAGGCGTGAACAATCGCCTCCATCTGCTTGGAGGGCAGCCTCCTTGTCTCATCGTAGAGGTGAGCTACTCTGTCAAAGCTGATGCTCTGGGGACGCGGCAACGGTGTGGTATCTCTGCTCGTCTTATTCGTTTTGCCCCCTGGCCTGGTGGGTGGGTAGTTTCATTGACCCCCCCTGCGAATACCCTTATATGTCCACCCGGAATTGTGAGTCATGCCGGAGGTTGTAATGGCAACCAAGAGCATTGAAGAGTTGCCCGGGGTAGGTCCGGCAACCGCGGAGAAGCTGAGGGAAGCCGGGTTCAACGACATGATGGCCCTGGCCGTAGCCTCACCACAAGCGCTTGCCGAGGTCGCCGAGTTGGGAACGGCAATGGCGCAGAAGGTTGTGCAGGCCGCCCGCGAGGCCGTGGATGTCGGCAGTTTCGAGACAGGGGATGTGATCCTTGAACGGCGGAAGTCGGTCAGCAAGCTCATGACCGGTTCCAAGGCGCTTGACTCCTTGCTGGGCGGAGGCGTGGAGACTCAGGCCATTACAGAAGTCTTCGGACCCTTTGGGAGCGGAAAGACTCAAATCGCTCACCAGTTGGCCGTGAATGTAACCCGTCCTGAAGACGAAGGCGGGCTGGAGGGGGAGGCCATATGGATTGATACGGAATCGACCTTCCGGCCAGAGAGGATAGTCCAGATGAGCGTGGCGTTCGATCTCGATCCAGAAGAGATCTTGCAGAAGATTCACGTCGCGCGGGCCTTCAATTCCCACCACCAGATGCTCCTGGTGGACAAGGGCAATGAGCTCGCACAGGTCCATCCCATCAAGCTCTTCGTCGTAGACTCGATGACCTCGCACTTCAGGGCGGAGTATGTTGGCCGGGGCGTATTGGCAGAGAGACAGCAACTCCTGAACCGACACATACACGACCTCATGAGGTTCGGCGATGTCAACAACGCTGCGATCTTTGTCACGAATCAAGTCCAGGCAAAGCCTGACGCCTTTTTCGGAGATCCGACGCGCCCCATCGGCGGCCATGTAGTGGCTCACACTTCGACGTTTCGCGTGTACCTCAGGAAGAGCAAGGGCGAACGGAGAATCGCTCGGCTTATCGACTCCCCCAACCTCCCTGAGGCAGAGGCCATCTTCACGATTATTGAGGACGGAATCAGGGACTAGGCAACGGCTAAATAAGGCCGTAGAGGTCCTTCAGGAGTGGAAGTCGAGAGGATAGTCGATCCCGCCTTCGATGTCAACCTTTACCTCGTCACATCGGAGAGGGCCCTCCTTCTCGATACCGGAACAGGTCTCCAATCCAACGTCATTGCGGAGCGGGTACTGAGTCGACTGGGCAAGCTCCCCTTGAGCTACATCGTCCTGACCCATCGCCACATTGACCATGTCGGAGGCGCGCGTGCCCTGTCCGATTCCCTTGGACCAGTTCCTCAGATCTCTGAGGATGACGCACCGCCCCTCGTCGATGGCGACCAACGGAGCATGGGCGCTATCCTCTTCGGCCTTAGCGTAGAACCCCAGAAGGTAGATGTCATTCAGTACGGTCAGATGATTGACCTAGGAGGGGCCTCTCTCCGAGTCATCCACACTCCCGGCCACACTGTGGGCGGCATCTCCCTGCTGGGCGATGATGGTTCCCTCTTCACTGGGGACACCGCCTTCTCCTACGGCGGTATCGGCCGATGGGACCTTGATACCGGGGATTTCCCGCAGCTCCTTTCCTCCCTGAAGATGCTGAATGACCTAGACGTGGAGAACCTTTTCCCAGGGCACGGCCCTCCTATCGATGGTGACGCCAAATCCCATCTACACCTGGCCCTGGAGATGGCGGAGGCCTATGACGAATGACTAGGCGAGTTGGACGGCTCGTTAAGGCAAGAACGGTCGGTAGCTCGTGGATGCTATCGGGAAGTGATCTCGCCGACGCCGTCGGAGTCCTGCAATCGGATGGCCTGGTGGTCTATCCCACCGAGACCCTCTACGGGCTAGGGGCAAATCCGTACAGCGAAGGGGCTGTGGAACGGATGTTTGAGGTGAAGAAAAAGCGGTCCCGGGCGCCCGTCGCTATCGCCGTATCTGGTTTGGACGAGGCTCGCCACATCGCCTCCTTTGCCCCCCGGGACCTGAAGATATGGAAGGCCTTCATGCCAGGCCCCCTGACGATGATTCTCAGGGCCAGGTCTGCTGCTCCCCGGTCAGTAGTCAGTGGAAAGGGTTCCTTGGGCCTGAGGATGCCCCAGCACGACGTTGCCTTGACCCTGGCAAGGGAATTCGGGCCGATAACGGCAACCAGTGCCAACCTCCACCGCGCTCCTCCGGCACGCACTGTGGATGAGGCCATATCACAGCTGGGCAACAGGGTGGATCTGTACATCGACGCGGGCTCCTGTCCGGTCGGCCAGGGGTCCACCGTGGTCGACCTAACGAGCGAGCGGATAACGATTAAAAGGAAAGGGGCCGTTGGAATCGAGGAGCTCGAAAGGCATGGACGCGGAGGTTCTGGAGAAGTACAGACGGGCCGGTAGGATCGCCCGCCGGGCCTTGGAGTACGGAGTCGGCTTGATTAGAGGAGGCGTCAGCCTCCTGGAAGTCGCCGAGAAGACGGAGGAGGTGATTCTGAACGAGGGGGCCCTGCCGGGTTTTCCAGCCAACATCTCTATCGATTCCCAGGCGGCTCACTTCACGCCGCGTCACAACGATGGGAAAATGGTCTTCTCCAAGGGAAACCTCGTCAAGCTTGACGTAGGCGTTCACGTGGATGGATATTTGGCGGACAACGCCAAAACGGTAGAAGTGGGCACGAGGAACTGGACCGAGATGATTCAGGCGGCGGACGAAGCGGTTGCGACAGCCGTTGAGGTAATTAAGCCAGGCACGCCGATGAAGATGGTGGGCGCGGCCATCGAGCGCGCCATCAAATCCCACGGCTTCAAGTCCATTGAGAATCTCACGGGCCACAGCCTCGGGCAATATACCCTCCACGCCCACAAGAGCGTGCCAAACGTGGCGAATCTGAGGGGAGAGAGGGCAGGTCAGACGGTAGAGGCCGGGGAGAGCTTTGCCATCGAACCGTTCTCTACCAACGGTGCGGGCAGAGTGGTGGGAAAGAAGACGAGCAACATCTACCGGATTGTCAAGTTCAAAGAGACGGGGGCCGGGGAGGCAGACACCCTCCTCCGGAAGGTGTACGAGGACTTCAGGACGTTGCCCTTCTCTGAAAGGTGGTGCCACAAATTGGACAAGAGGGCGTCTTTCCACCTGCAGAGGCTCAGGAGAAAGGGTATCATCACGGGATACCCTATCCTGGTTGAGGCCGCAGAAGGCATGGTGGCTCAGAGTGAAGATACCGTCGTGGTGACCGACGATGGCTGTGAAGTCACGACCGTCCTCTGATGTTCTGAGGTAGCTGGATCCGCCGTCATCCAGGGGCCCTGGCCCCAAGTCGATCAAGCGCCTGGGGGAGTTCACTGAAGTCGGTTATCACTTCGTCGGGTCCCGACTTATCAATCTCCGCCCTGCTGCCATAGCCGTAGACCGCGGCCACGCAATGGGTCCCCGCCGCTCGTCCTGCGATGATATCGACGGGACTGTCACCAACGGCCACAGCCTGGGGAGGGAATACCCCGAGGGACTCGCAGGACCTCTTCACGAGGTCGGGATGGGGCTTGGGCAAGGCGACCTCATCCCCACCTACGACGGTGGTAAAGTACGCCTCGATCTGACCTACCTGGAGCATCAGACGGGCGACGTGTCCGCGACGGGTGGTCATGGTTCCAATCGCGTAGCCTTGGAGGGCTTTCAGTGTCTCCCTCACTCCGGGGTAGAGCGTCACGCCCTCCCTCACCAGGTCCGTGAAGTTCTGATAGTAGGTCTCGTGGATGATGTCGACAACAGGACCTGACATCCCACGTAACGTTGCCAACTGCGACGCAACGGTCCTCCCGATGAGAGGCCTGAGCTCATCCGGTCTCAGTGGCTCGGTTCCCACCTCCTCCATCGCCATGTTCATGGCTGTGAGGATGGCATCGAAGGTGTCGATGAGGGTTCCGTCGATATCGAACAGCAGCGCCTTCAGCAGTCTTGATCACCCGTTTGGGCAGGAGTTACTAGGCATTCGAAGGCTGCCGAGTACTAGAGTGCTTTCCTCCCGTGCCTGCATCCCTGAATTCCAGCGTCGCAAAGTTTATCTATGGACATCTCTAATCAATCGGTGTCCCCGGACGGGAGACGAGATTGAGCGAAATCAAACGACTGGTTCTGGACGTGCTGAAGCCCCACAATCCTACCATAGTGGAGCTCTCGAAGAGGCTCAGTGTCATCAACGGCGTCGTCGGAGTCAACTGCACCTTGGATGAAGTCGACCAAGAGACTGAGAGCGTCAAGATAACCATCGAGGGAAGCGACATTGAGTACGAGCTAGTCGAGACCGCCATCAGGGAGGCGGGGGCGGCAATCCATTCCATTGACAGCGTTTCTACTGGGAAGAAGTTGGTGGAGGAAGTAAAGACCCCTCAGGACCTTTGAGACTTGAGCTTCTGGGCTATAGCCCGCACTATCTCCGTCTTTCTGCCACCACCCAGTATCAGAAGACGTCCCTCCGCCTTCCAAGGCTGCGACGGGTGCGCGGCGTGCTGCTCGACTTCCACGCGGTACCCCAGCTTCTTCGCCGCGTCTCTGATCTCCTCCGCGGTAGGGTTAGCCACGGCCATTGACTTTGAGACTCTTCGCCCCTTCTCCCTGGACCTGGAGACGTCAAAGTAAACGGGATAGAGAGCCACCACGATGTCCCCCTTGGATACCACGTCTTCACTACGCCTCACGTCGTAGAAAAGGATGTCGAACGATAGAACAATCCGGGCTAGTCCTCTGCCTCTATGACGACGGCGTTGATGATTCCGACCTGCCCCGGCCTGGAAGTGACTCTGGCCGCCCCTTTCTCCGTCTCGATGGTGGCCCCTTTGGTAATGATATTTCTGGTCACGTAGTGAGGGTTGGCCGGATTGGTCTTCACGGATAGAATCCTCGCCTTGTGAGTCTTCCCCGTCTTCGGGTCGAAGAGGTTCGCCCACTGGGCCCGGAGGAGCCGCGCCTTGGTATTGCGCCCTACGACCCTGACGATCTTCCTCCTCTCCTCCCCCAGGGTGGCAAACTCCTGCTCCCGCCCCAGCTGGAATCTCCGCTTCTTGTGGAGGGGTCTCAACATCCCGCCGCTGGGCTTTCTCTTCGATTTGCCTTGCCAGAGCGCCATGGACCTCCTCGAAACAACGGGACGAAGATAAAAACCTTAGGGGAGCAGGGTCACGCTCAAGATGCCATCCATGTCAATGAGGGCAGCACATCCTCCTGAAGCCGGACCGGGATTGACGAAGGTCACCTTCCCCTCCTCGACTCCCCTCGCCTCGTGGATGTGACCGCACAGGACAAGCCTCGGCTCAAACTCCTCCACGACCTGCCGTATGGCATCACTCCCTGCGTGACCCGACCAGGGGGTCTCGTCGACGTGACCCCTTGGAGGTGAGTGAGTTGCGAGAATCGCCCCCTTCACCATCAGAGTCCTAAGGGATTGCAGGAGATCCTCCTCAGACAGCTCGAAGGGCGTGTGGAAGGGAGTGGGACTCGATCCGCCGATGCCGACGAACGTCTGGCCTCGGAACTCCTCCCTCCTTCCATGCAGGTTCACCCCCATAGATTCCATAAGGGGCACCACATCCGCGGGGTCACAGTTTCCCGGGAGACCGAAGGCTTTGACTGGCAGCCCCTCGAACAGTTCTCTCGCATAGTCCGCTGGCCCGAAGTTGGTGATGTCTCCCGTCACCAGGAAAAGATCGGGGCGGTGCTTTCGAATGAGGGTTCTGCTCTCCTTCAGGGCTCGCGGCGATCCGTGCAGGTCCGACATCTGGAGAATCCTCATGGACTCCCCTTAGATGACGATCCCGAAGGACAGGTCGCCGAACACAAGAAGGTAAGTGAGCAGATATCCGAGGATTGCGCCTGAGTTCAAGAGGGGCAGTCCTGCTTGTGGTCTCCCCTTCAAGACGAACGCCATGAGGAGGCCGAAACCCACCAAAGTCCCCACCAGGGTTCCCAACGCCACCAGCAGATTGGGGGCGACGCCTCCCACGGCTGGAAGAACATTGGGCAGGCTTGCGAAGGCGGAGACCACCAAGATACCGGGAACAATGATGTCACCAAGCCCCATGAACATGGCCGTTCGTTCGTCCCCCGATTCTAGTTGTTCCTTGAGCCGGGGCTGCTTGATGAAGGAGTAGGGAAACCTCTTCGGTATTACCAGTAGGATCGGCAGCCTCAGGCCAGAAACGGCATCGGCCAGGACGATCATGTGTTTAGTCCTGTAGACTGCCCACGCATCGTAGGCCGCGAGGGCCACCAGCAGGACGAGGGCTGGGAGGATGCCGAAGGATATTCCAATGATCGCCGTCGCTCCCACGGCGATGGAAAGGCCAGCGATGTTCACTACATACCATTCAGGATAGCGAGCGAGGGCGTACAACAGGCCCACGGTAACGGCCAGAGTCAGCGCCAGGCTTGAGACATCTCCCCATGGGAAGGGGAGAAAGGAGAGGGCCAGGGCAAGGGGGATCGAGAATACGATGAACATGGTCAAGCCAAAGGCGCCGAGGATGAGGTACCTCAATACACCCTCTCTTTTCCATCGGATGAGGAGGAGCATGACGCCAGTGATGCCGAGGATGAGGACGACGTATATGAGGGCGTTGCTGACGGCGTTCGGGTCCGGGAAGGCCCTGGCCTCCACCGTTATGAAGGGAATGGCCAGGAGGAGGGCGATGACGTGGGCGAGAGCGAGAAGAACTCCCATGGCAACGACGGCCGCCAACTCCCTTGCCATGCCTATTCCCTGACGAGCTTCCCAAAAGCGATGGTCCCTACGACCTTCTCAATCTGCACTTTGACGATGGAGCCTTTCGTAGTTCCGGGGACGTAGATGACGTATTTCTCCCTTCTCGCGATGCCGTCCCCCTTCTTCCCGATGTCTTGGATCATGACCTCGTAGACCTTCCCCTCTTGGACGGCCTCCACCTCCGCTTTGGCGGCTCTCTTGATAACCTTGAGCGGCCGGTGGGCACCACAGGCATCGCACTGCAGGATTGCGATGCGGTCCTCTTTGATGAGGTGGGTGTCGGGTCTGCCACACTCGCTGCAGACCACGTACTCCTCCACGTAGCTGCGAATCCGGTCGCTGATGTTCTCTGGGGCTATGCGGCCCTTGAACAAGGCCCGACGTTCGTCAAGGGTTCCAGCGGTCCCGAGCTCTCTCAGGAGGTACGCGAAGACCTGCTGAGGATCCCGATTGATCGCATCGCCTATTTCGGCCAGATTCCTCAGTACCGTGGTGCTTCCTTCCTGAAGGACGTCTACCTCAGGGACCTGGAAGCGGTCCTTTGTGGTGGCAGTCGATGGAAGCGCCTTCTTCGCTCTCTTGAGAAGGTCTCTGTATGTGGGCACGGCAATCGTATGCGACCCGCTACTTATAAGTTCAACCCAGGCCGGCCTGGGCAAGAGGTGAACCGACCTGACGTTCACCCCTTGTATTCCTTCGCGGCGGCGACAAGTCCGTAGTGGATCGGCGAGGGTCGCAGGGGCCTTGACTTGAACTCCGGATGGAACTGAGACGCAACGAAGTAGAGATGTCCGTCCAGTTCCATCACGTCCATCCTTCGCCCATTGTCGGAGCTCCCGATGTACTTCAAGCCACCTGCCTCGAGCTTCGCGATGAAATCGGGGTTGATCTCGTACCGGTGGCGGTGTCTCTCGTAGACTCTCTGTTCGCCGTAGAGGGCCCGTGTCTTGGATCCATCAGTCAGGACGATGGCGTGGGCCCCCAACCGCATTGTCGCCCCCATGTCTTCCACACCCCGCTGCTCCGGCAGAAGGTCCACGACAGGATAGGGCGTCTTGGGGTCGAACTCTGTGCTATTGGCCCCATCCAGTTCCAGGACATGTCTGGCGAACTCGATGGTGGCGAGTTGGAAGCCCAGGCAGATTCCTTGGAACGGGATGCCGTTCTCCCGGGCATACTGGATGGCCTTAATCTTACCCTCCACTCCCCTTTCACCGAAGCCTCCAGGAACCAGAATTCCGTGCACTCCCTTGAGGACGTCCACACCCTTTCTTTCGATATCCACACTCTCGATCCACCGGATGTTCACGCGTACGCCGGCCTTGGCTCCCGCATGCGTGAAGGCCTCTACGTGGCTGATGTAGGAATCCTTGAGGTGGGTATACTTCCCCACGAGGGCGATGTCCACTTCATCCTCAGGGTTGTTGATCCGCTCGACGAAAGCCTTCCAGCCCTCGAGGTCGGACCCCTTCCCCTCTAGGGCCAGTCTGTCCATGAGGTATTCCGTGAGCCCCTGTCGCTCCAAGAGCAGGGGAACCTCGTAGATGGAGCCGGCATCGGGGGCGCTGACAACTCCGCTGGTCGGGACATCGCAGAAGAGTGAGATCTTTCGCCGGACGTCTTCATCGAGTGGATGAGGAGCCCGAGCGACGATGACGTTCGGTTGAATCCCGACAGCCCGCAGCTCCTTGACGCTGTGTTGTGTGGGCTTCGTCTTGGGCTCGCCGACCACAGGCATGATGGGAACCAGGGTTGTGTGGACGAAGACGCAGTTCTCCTTTCCTACGTCTATGGACAACTGTCTCACGGCCTCGAGGAAGGGCATCGACTCGATGTCCCCCACGGTGCCTCCGATCTCCACCAAGGTAACGTCCACGTCTGCGGACTCGGCCACGGTCGTGATCATGTGCTTGATCTCGTCCGTCACGTGAGGGATGATCTGTACCGTCCCACCGAGATAGTCTCCGTGCCTCTCCTTCTCGATGACGGACAGGTAGGCCTTACCCGTGGTGATGTTGTGGGCCCTGGTGAGCTCCACATCGAGGAACCTCTCGTAATTCCCCAAGTCTAGGTCCACCTCACCCCCATCCTCCATCACGAAGACCTCGCCGTGCTGGAATGGGTTCATGGTCCCCGCATCGACGTTGAGGTACGGATCGATCTTGATCGCGGTGACCTCCAGGCCCCTGGCCTTGAGGTTGAGGCCGATGCTAGAAGTGGTTATCCCCTTTCCCAGACCGGACAAAACTCCCCCCGTCACGATGACATACTTCATGGTGACAACGGGGTTAGAACATGGCTTTGAGGTCATTTAAGGATTGTTGTATCCCCTGACGCGAGGACCTACTCACCCCGCGATCTCCCGAGGTTATCCCTCATCCTCCCCATGATTCCTCCCATGTTGGCATCCTTTTCGTATCGCGACTTTGCCCGCTGTATGACCTCGGGCTTCTCTTTCATTTCCTCCGCAAACCGAGCCATGTTCTCCAGAGCCCGCGCAACGTCATCCACGACGGCAATGGTCGCGGCCTGGCTAGTCCGGGACAGGGGGTTAAGGTCCACGGCGATGACCACTTTTTCCATGCGAGCTAGGGCCGCCGCCCGGTCTCCGTCCTCCAAGGGTACAAGAACTACATCCGCGCCGTAGATTCCCTTCCTGCAGCTCAGGGCCCTGGGGTGCTCCAACCCCGGAATGGAGGCGTCCGGATCGGTCCCTAAAACCGAACGTAGACCGGCACTGTGAAGGAAGTCGACGATCTTCCGTATGCGCTCATCAGTGCGGTGGAAGAGGTTAACTTCCACCACCGCTCCTGTTGCTGCAGCAAGCCTTTTGACCTGATCGGCTGCCAGGACCGCCACGTTTCCGTTAACGGAAATCGCTGCGCTCTGGGCGGTCAGCAGGTGGGCCGCACCGGCTCTCTCAGCTTCGAGAGCCTCAGGAACGCTCGTCTCGCCCAAGAGGTAATCGAAGGCCTCACCGCGTCCGTGGGCAAGAAGTCCTTGCCATGCGACAATGCCTTCCTTGCTTGCCTGGACGAGTCTCTCCCTGGTTACCAGGGACCTGTAACGAGGATGACTCTCAGGGATATCGCCAGACACCGTGCCAGGAACTGAGAATCGGCATAAGAGCTTTCCCGAGTCGAACCTTCACCGACCCCCCCACCATTAACTATAACCCACGCGGCACTATGGATTCTGGGAGCGATGCTGATAGGCGTTGTAGGCAAGCCAAACGCCGGAAAGAGCACCTTTTTCGCCGCCGCAACTCTGGCACCGGCGGAGATCGCCTCCTACCCTTTCACGACCATCGAGCCGAACCGGGGGATTGCCTACGTGACCCATCCCTGTCCCCATGAGGAGGTCGGGAAGGCCTGCAACCCGAACAATGCACCGTGCACCGACGGAACGCGCTTAGTACCGGTGGACCTCCTCGATGTTGCCGGTCTTGTTCCGGAAGCTCACAAGGGCCGCGGCTTGGGGAACAAGTTCCTGGACGACCTGCGACAAGCCAACGCCTTCATTCACGTCGTAGACGCCAGTGGTTCTACCGATCTAGAAGGGAATCCCTGCGAGATCGGGTATCACGACCCCTCAGAGGACGCCAGGTTCCTGGAGGAGGAGCTCTCCTTCTGGATGGCGGGAATAATGTCCAAAAGCTGGGACAAGATGGCCCGGCGTGCCGAGGTCGAGGGTCAGAGCTTGGACAAGCTCCTCGCCGACAGGTTGGCCGGCCTCGGCCTTAGAGAAGTCCAGATCCAAGCCGCCCTTCGAAGGGCGGATCTTGGGGAATCCCCCCGTCGCTGGGGCGAGGAGGAATTGGTGAAACTAGCAGGCGAGCTGAGAAGGGCGGGAAAGCCCATGGTGCTGGCGGCAAACAAGGCGGACATTGCCCCCCGGGACACGTTGGAGAAGCTCATGCGACTCGAAGGCTACACAGCGGTACCGACCTGCTCCGAGTGCGAGCTGGCCCTCAGGAGGGCCTCCAAGGCCGACCTCCTTGCTTACGTTCCTGGGGAGTCAGGATTCATAACAAATGAAGGGGCGACCCTCTCGGATGCTCAGCGGGAGGGCCTGAGGAGCATAGCTGCCCACCTGAGTGCCTTCGGCTCCACAGGAGTTCAGCGGTGTCTTGAGGAGTTGACCTACAAGATTCTCGGCATGGTGGTGGTGTATCCAGTGGAGGATGAGAACCATTGGACTGACAAGGACGGTAACGTTCTCCCGGATGCCTATCTGATGCCGATCGGCAGCGTGGCAAGAGACTTAGCGTACAAGGTCCATACCGACCTGGGAGAGAACTTCATCCGCGCCGTCAATGCCCGGACCAAGAGGGTTGTCGGGCAGGATTACGAGTTGGCGGACGGGGACGTCATCCGGATCGTTGCGAGGACATGATATGCCGAATCAATACGACGTGAGGCTTCTCGCCGCCTCGTATCGAAGGGAGGGTGAAGAGGAGAAACCCGTCATTCAGCTTTTCGGTCGAACCCGAGAGGGCCATTCGATAGCCGTTGAGTACCGGGGCTTCAGCCCCTACTTCTACGTTATCGAACCGCCTCAGTCCCTCCTTGGCCACCTCGAGAGAGATGACGAGGTAGTGGACCTGAGGGAGGTCCAGATTGAAGTCTCTCCCTTGGAGAAGAGGCGATGCTACCAGGTCGTCATGAAACATCCTTGGCGGACCCCCGAATACCGAAACAAATGCCGTCAGTATGACTCCGAGGTGCTGGCGGCCGACATCCCCTTCGTCCACCGCTTCATGTACGACATGGACCTGGGGGCCTGCTTCCGGGTTCACGGCATGGAGACTGACGGCAACTACACCACGGAGCTTGTCGTGGAGGCGGAGAGCTTCGAGGAGTGTGTTCCGTTCAACCCGAGCCTGAAGATCCTCAGCTTCGACATTGAGAACAGCATGGAAGATGGAAGGCTGCTGACCCTGGGTGTGGCTCTGCGGAACGGCGGCAAGGTCGGGTTGACGGCCTTTCGCGGGAGTGAGCGGGAAATACTGCGAGACTTCGTTAGCATGGTGCAAAAGGAGGACCCCGACGTCATAACCGGATACAACATCGGCGGCTACGACATCCCTGTCCTCCTCGAAAGAGCCCGAAAAGAGGGCTTCGGTGACCTGCCCTTGGGCAGAGACTACGAGACCCTGAGGAGCTTCAGCGAACGACTCTGGCGAGTTCATGGCCGCGTTGTGGCTGACGCGTGGTGGAGCGTGAAGAGCGAGCTCAAGCCAAAGCAGGAAACCCTAGATCACGTCTCCCGCATCCTGCTTGGAGAGGGCAAGGAGGACGTGGACAGGGGAAGGATCGACGAGGAGTGGCATAGGGACCCAGACCATGTGGTGAAGTACTGCCTGAAGGACGCGGAACTCTCCCTCAGAATTCTCGAGAAGTTGGCCAGCGTGGAGAAGGCCATGGATCTGGCCGCTGTCTCCAAGCTCCCGCTGGATGACGTCCTCAACGGCAGAACCTCCAACCTTATCGATTCCATCCTCATTCGCATCGCCGACCGGCAAGGCGTAGGCGTGCCCATGATGAAGCGGCGGGGCGGCGGAGAGTCCATCGTGGGGGGCTACGTCCACAGCATTGATCCAGGTCTCTACGAATGGGTGGTCGGCATGGATTTCCGTGCCATGTACCCCAGCCTCATCATAGAGAATAACGTCTGTTTCACCACTCTCCATCCTGGCGGGAAGGTCGTCAGTCCCACAGGGGTCCATTTCCTGAGTCGGGATCAGAGGTCAGGCCTCTTGCCAGGAATCCTGAAGGACCTGATGGGGCAGAGGCGGGAGATCAGAAAGAGGATGGAGGGGGCTGACACCGAGGAGGAGAAGGATTACCACCGAAGGCTGGAGGACGCGGTCAAAGTCCTGATGAACGCCTTCTATGGGGTCTTGGCATCCTCCTTCTATCGCTTCACAGACCCCAAGATCGGCGGCAGCATCACTGCCTTTGCCCGGGAAAACATCAAGGAGGTCATCCGTCGCCTTGAGGAGGGGGGTAGCAGGGTCATCTACGGTGACACTGACAGCGTCTTCTTCTCCCCAGAGGCGACGACGTTGGAGGGGTGTGTCGAGACGGGGAAGGTCCTCGCCGAGGATCTCTCTGGGAAGGGCATGCAACTAGCGTTCGAGAAGGTCTTCATGACTTTCTTCTCTCACGGAAAGAAAAAGAGGTACGCGGGGAAGGTGGCCTGGCCCGCGGAGGAACTCGTGGTGCGGGGTTATGAGATCAGGCGGACCGACGCCTTCGACCTCCAGAGCGAGACTCAAGGCGAGGTTTTAGAGAAGATTCTAAGCAACGAAATCGAGGCTGCCGTGAAGTACGCCCGGGAGACCATCACCTCCGTGCAGGAGGGAAAGGTGGCGACAGAACGGCTGGTCATATCCCGCAGCGTGAAGGAGCCGACGAAGTACGTCAACCCTGATGCCATGCCCAACGTGCAGGCCGCCACGAAACTGGAGGCCCTTGGGTACGAATTCGTCCCTGGAATGAAAGTCTCCTGGGTCGTGACCAACGCCCGCAAGAGCCCCATGGAGGTGCAGCCCTACGTCAGCGGGAGGGCCTTCGATTACGTCCCTGACTGGGAGTACTACGCCCGCCGACTGGCTCAGACCCTGGGTTACATCACCGAGGTATTTGGTTGGGATGAGAAGAGCCTCCTGGCCGGCAGTCAACAAGCGACTCTCTATGGGAACTCCTTCTCCCCTGAGCGTGAGGTTGAGCCGAAGAAGACGGATCGGCCGCTGACTCTAGAGGATTTCATGTAACGTGACTCAAACCTGTGAGCATCCGCATTGCATCCACAAGGGCTAAATAGCGGCGAGAAGTAGGAGCCTTCCCACTCCTCCACTCCCTGGTGATGGTGCCATGGCCAAAGATTCCAACAAGGAGACTCAGAGGAGACCTCGCAGCCTCTATCGATACGTTGGTGAGGCCTGGGCCTCTCCGGACGAGAGCTATGTCGGAGAGCTCCTTCGGCAGAGGAGGATTCAGTGGAGGAGAGGTCCAGCCATTGAGAGGCTTGAGAGGCCGACAAGAATCGACAGAGCCCGCTCGTTGGGTTACAGGGCGAAGCCGGGCTTCGTCGTCGCCAGGGTAAGAGTGCGCCGAGGAGGCCTGAGAAAACACACGATTCGAGGCGGCCGGAGGCCTAAGCGGAAGGGCATTTCGAAGATCACGATGGCCAAGAGCCTCCAGAGGATCGCGGAGGAGAGGGGGGCTCGCAGATTTCCCAACCTGGAGGTACTGAACTCTTACTGGGTTGGGGAGGATGGTCGCTACAAGTACTTCGAGGTGCTGCTCATCGACGCCCAGCACCCGTCCGTGAAGGCCGATAAGAATGTGAACTGGTTGCTCCAGGCACCCCACAGGGGCAGGGTCTTCAGAGGCCTGACATCGGCCGGCAAGAAGGGCCGCGGTCTTCGAAGAAAGGGCAAGGGCGCCGAGAAGGTCAGACCCTCCATTCGCGCTCACTCGAGCAGGGGGAAGTAGCTAGGCTACCTCAGAGAATTCTAGGACCTTCCGCCGTAAACTCTTTAGCTCATCCGTGGTGAAACCCGCAAGCGGATAGAATGCCGGCCTTGGCCCATTCACTTTGACCCCCTCAGGGCCCCACGGGAAAACAACACCCATTGACTTCGTAGCCCGAACCACTTCCTCCATCTCCTCCAGAGCTGTGATCGGCCTCCCTTCGATCTCCGGATCCCAATGAGAGAGGGTCTCCACCCATTTCTCGTTCTCGTGATAGACGGGCACGACCCGACAGCCTCGTTTCATCATGAGCCACGCGGCCAGGACTCCGTCGGAGGATTCCACGAGGGCCACTACACGACCCTGACTTCCCAAGGGCAGGCCCCCAGGGCCCGGCTGCACCTCCGAGGCGACATAAGATCTCTTCCCTCTAATCTCAAGGAGGACTTCCCAGTCTGGCTTCGTGAGATCTACCTTGAGTTCTGGGTACGCAGCGAGTATCGCAGACCCTATCTTTCGCGCGGCCTCCATGCTGGTGTATGGGTGGTCACCCACCCTCCTGACTCTGACGGCGAACCTGAAGCCACGTTGTCTCGTCTTTCCGGCTACATCTACCGCAAGACGTGTCAAGTCATCCATCTCAGAGCTACAGGTGATCACAGGGCTGAAGGAGACAAGGCCGAAGGTTCGAGCCAAAATGCCTGGCGTTCCCCCGTAGTTCGATGAGAGGAAGAGCCTACCTGCCTCTTCCTTGAAGGAACAAGGGGCGTCCCGCTGCCTATGTTGCATCGTGATGTTGCTGATTAGCCTCTCCTTCATCGAACGGCGAACCCAGCTGCTCTTGAGACCGATCTCCCCGTATCGCAGGAGCCACTTCACAGAGTCAATAATGGGGGCTGCCTAAAGCCCTTGTCCACGAGGCGTATCTTTTTCCGGAGGGCCCTTATACGAACGTGAACCCCCTGGTGCTTCCCCTCGTGGGGCTTCTCCTCTTCCTCGTGGCGTTCGTCTACTCCAACCTGGGGATGGGCGGGGGCCACCTCTTCGTCCCGATCCTGCTCACGTTCCTAACCACCGCGAAGGAGGTGGCGGTGCCAATGTCCTTGGCATTTACCATCGCTACGGCCCTCCCTGCAAGCTACAACCACTACAAGCGCGACTTGGTGAGGCCGAGGCTCGCCGGGATCCTGGTGGGTGGCGCCCTGGTAGGCGCCATTATCGGCGCCCTCTTCACACTCTCCTCTTCGAGGGAGCTCTTTCTCGCCTTCTTCTCCGCAGTCCTGATCGGAGTGGGCCTGAAGATGTTTCGTGACTGGTTCCGCCGAGTGGAGACCATCGAGCACAGCGACGACTCCAAGATGACCCGCCCAAGGCTGGGCCTCTCCTCAGGTTTGACCCTCTCCTCTGGTTTCCTGGCGGGCAGTCTTGGCATTGGAGGCGGCGTGGCCAACGTGCCTATCATGGTTTACGGCCTGGGAAGGAGAACGAGACTCGCTATCGGGACCTCCACTCTGATGATTATCCCTATCTCCACCATGGGGATCCTCAGCTACCTGGCCTTCGAGGCCCCGCCCATAGACTACTGGCTGTTGGCCGCCTTGTGGCCAGCCGTCCTTCTGGGATCCTACCTCGGTTCACATTGGGGCCTGGAGAAGCTGAAGTCTCGGTCCGTTGCTCTGGTGTTCATCCTCGTCCTCTTTGTGGCTGCTGGCAAGCTGCTGTCAGACCTGTTTGTCGGATAGCAATCAAGATACCTTTAAGCGAAGTCCAAGGCATGCTCACACATTGGAGCACACTCCGCACGACTCCTCCGAGGAGGACCCTGATGCCCTAAGGGTCGCCGGAGAAAGGCTGGCTCAGGCCTACCTCTATGAGGAGGTTCCTCGGGTCTCTTGGCTCGCTATCTTCCGAAAGGTACTGTACGCCCTCGTGGGAACCTACGTTTTCGTGCTGGGGATTCGTCTTATGCAGACGTCGGCCCAGGTCCTTGCCCCTGCTTTTTCGGAGTTCTTCGGGTCTCTCCTCGCCTCTCAATTGAATGCCATGGGCTTCGGCTGGATGGTCACGTATCTAGTCCTCAGCGGGTCTCCCGTGGCGGCCATCGCCCTGGGCTTCATGGATGTGGGGGCCCTCGAGGTCCAACCAGCCTTCATGATGGTCATGGGCTCTCGGTTTGGGGCCTCTTTCATTGTCATCGTGATTGGCCTTCTGGCTATCGCCCGAGGCGGAGGTCGGGAAGAGAGCCTCTCAATGGGCGTTCTCTCCTTCTTGGTCACCTACTCAATCTACATTCCCGCGGTGTTCCTGGGCCTCTGGCTCCTGGGGACCGGTCTCGTGGAAGGTCTTACCCTGGGTACGCCTCCCGCTCTGCTGAACGTAATCGACGTCCTCTTCGGTCCCATCGTCAAGACGGTTCAGGGCGCTCTGCCTCCACTTTTCGTCTTCGCTGCCTCCTTCATCTCTCTCTATGCTGGTCTCTCCCTCTTCGACCGTGCCTTTCACAGGAGAGAAGTCGAGGAGGTGGAGGTCTCTGCCATCCATCGGCTTCTTGAGATCCCCTTCTTCTCCTTCATTCTCGGGGCTGGCATCACCTTCCTCTCCACGAGCGTCTCCCTCTCTCTTGGCATGCTCGTCCCCCTCTATCTGAAGGGCTACCTGCGGCGGAGGGACGTCGTGCCCTACGTCATGGGGGCCAACATCACCACCTTCGTCGATACACTCTTGGTGAGTTTCCTCTTGGCCAACGCCTCCGCTGTCAACCTCGTACTCGTAGCGATGCTCAGCGTAGGTGCAGTCTCGCTCGTAGCCTTACTCCTCTACAGGTACTACAGCAGGGCCATGCTGTGGCTCTTCCACTGGACCTTCCACAGCAACAGGGCCCTAGCCGGATTTGTCATCGTGATGGTTGCAGCTCCACTTGTCCTCTTGGTGGTGTAGAATGAGCGCGAATGCGTATTGCGCGGGAATGTGGCATAGGAAAGGGTGACAGATGGCCCAATCGAGAAGACGGAGGCAGGGTCGAGGCGTCCTCCTGGCGGCCGACAGGACGGTGAGAGAGGCGTCCCTCACCTACGCCGGTGCCGTGGCCAATGCCTTGGATCTCCCCATGGATCTCTGGATCATCGTCGAGACCCTCGACGAAGCGAGGTCTGCACTGCCAGTACTCCAGGAGAGGCTTTCCGCGTTGCAGGAGATCGCTCCCAAGGTGGATGGCCAGGTCAAGAAAGGTCTGGCAGCGGACATCATGAGGGGCATCGGGGAGGCCGATTACAGCCTCGCAATCCTATCCTTCCGGGGAAGACGGGGCCTGAAGAAGACCTTCCCCCGTGCTGAAGTTGTGTCCATATTACATCACGCGCGAATCAACTACCTCATACACTGGGGCCGGAAGAGGGAATTGCGGAGGATCCTCTTCTGCACAGGGGGTTCCCCTTATGGCCAGCAAGCCGTCGAATTTGGCGTTCGGCTCGCGGCACCACTGCATGCAGCAGTTACCCTATTGTATGTGGCGGAGACTGAGCCTTCTCTTTTCCTCCGAAGGCGCGGTGAACCGAGTGAGGTGGAGGACCCAGATCTGAAGAGGGCCATCGACGAGGCGCTGTTGACACTCAAGAAGGAGGGCATTGAGGCAGAATCCAAGGTGAG
>CAYFZX010000019.1:0-21794 GCA_964347795.1 uncultured Methanomassiliicoccales archaeon | reverse complement strand
ATCGGGAAGCCGCTTGCCAAGCTTCTCACCCACTCGACGGTGAGCGAGGGCGTTGGCTTCGATGGAGTCGGCCACTGTAGGCCCTCTAGCCACGCAGAGAAACTCCTGAATCGTGGTGCCACCCCGGGCATGCCGTCCCCCGCCGATCAGGTTCCCAAAGGGCCGGGGGAGGCGATTCGCCATCATGCCACCCAGGTAGCGGTACAGCGGCAAGTCCAGGGCAGACGCGGCGGCCTTCGCCACCGCAATGGAGGTCGCCACTGCCACGTTGGCGCCGATGGAGGAGAAGCCAACGGTCCCATCCGCCTCGTGGAGTGCGCCATCCACCTCTTCCTGGAAGACGGCATCCATCCCAGATATCCGTGGAATGACCTCGGATTCGAACCTTTCGATGGCCAGCTCCACCTTGCCCTCTGGGAGTGCGACAGCTTCGTGGACCCCGGTACTCGCACCACTAGGGGATGAGAATCTCCCGAAGCCCGAGGTAGTGTATATGTCCACCTCAACTGTGGGGTTCCCGCGACTGTCGAGGACCTTTCTAATCATCAGGTCTTCGATGAGGGTCACTTAGTCCCCCTCGGCGAAATGGTGGGGCGAGTCGTTTTTGTGTCGTCCTTGAGACTCAACTAAGCCCTCGATCTCGTCACTAGGAGGAAGACTGCTTAAACCTTTGTACGCCTGGATTTAGGCGATTCTAGGCGTGAATTCGACGAAGCATTAATATCGATGAAGCTAATGCCCAGGTAGGTCTAGCATGGTGGAAGCCTACTGCGTCAAGTGTCGGGCCAAGCGGGAGATGCGCAATCCGCAGCGCATCACCATGAAGAACGGCAAACCTGCGACCCAGGGAACCTGTCCTGTCTGCGGGACGAAGATGTTCCGCATCGGTGGGTAGTCCCGCCGAGCGTGCAATCCGGGACTGTGTAGCTCCCTCCGTCGTCCAGGTTCTGGGACCCTTGATAGGGACCCCTCTCACTTCTGGACAGCCCCGAACGGGGTCTGCGAGGGTTTTTATGAGGCACCCCCTTCCACGAATCGGGCTGACTTATGAAGGTCCCTCACATCAGAGTCGAACCGCCGGGACCCAAGGCCAAGAAGATCATCCAGAGAGATGACACATACCTGGCGACCAGCACGAAGACTTCTCCCTTGGCCGTGAGACGGGCGAAGGGCGCGGTCGTGGAGGATGTGGACGGAAACCTCTACATTGATTTCACTTCAGGAGTTGCGGTCACGAACGTGGGACACGTCAACGAGGACGTGATGCAGGCTGTGGAAGCCCAGCTTCAGGACCTCTGGCACTTCGCGGGAACCGACTTCTACTACGAGATCCAGGTCGAGGCAGCTGAATTGCTGGCACGACTGACGCCTGGGGACCATCCAAAGAAGGTCTTCTTCACGAATTCCGGGACGGAGAGCGTCGAGGCAGCCATCAAGCTTGCGCGGTGGAACAAGCCAGGGAAGAAGTTCCTGGCCTTCCTCAATGCCTTCCACGGGAGAACCATGGGGGCGCTGGCCCTCACCGCGAGCAAGAGAGTCCAGCGAGAGAGATTTGCTCCCTGGATGCCCGGAGTTCACCACGTACCGTACGCGTACTGCTACCGCTGCCCCTACCAGCTCACCTATCCCGAGTGCGACCTTTGGTGTGCCAAGACTATCGAAGAGAACTACTTCTCCGGGCTCATACCTCCGAGGGAGCTGGCTGCCCTGTTCTTCGAACCCCTTCAGGGAGAGGGAGGGTATGTCCTGCCGCCACCAGGCTGGACCCAGGAGATAGAGCGCATCGCTCGAGACAACGACATCCTGCTCGTTGCGGACGAGGTGCAGACTGGTATCGGCCGGACCGGGGCCATGTTCGCGGTCGAACACACCAAAGTGGTGCCAGATGTCATTGCCGTGGCAAAGGGCCTGGGCTCCGGCCTCCCGATCGGTGCCATCGTCTTTGACGCCCGTCTCGACTTCGGCGTACAGGGGGCTCACAGCAACACCTTTGGCGGGAACGCCTTGGCATGCGCATCAACCGTTGCCACGCTCAAAACCATCGAGAGAGATGGCCTCCACAAGAGGGCCGCCGTCCTCGGAGAGAGGATGCACAAACGGCTCGAAGAGATGCACGACCAGTTCCCACTCATCGGGGACAACAGGGGTCTGGGGTTGATGAGGGCCAGTGAACTTGTCAAGAGTTCGGGGAGTAAGGAGCCGGCGGTGGAGGAGCGGGATCATCTGATTGAGGAAGCCCTGAAGAGGGGTCTTATCCTCCTCCCCTGCGGAGAATCAGCGGTTCGCTACATACCCCCTCTGACGATCGAGGAGGACCTCCTCGAAACGGGGTTGGACGTCTTGGAGGAAGCCTTTAGGGCAACATCCAAGGCTTCATAGGGCGGACGTCGCGAGGAAGGTTTCTCCCATCCTGCGAAGCGGCTTGCTCAGGTGTCGTCTAGCGGATATGGGCGGTTCGTAGAACCCTTCCCTGATCCGTCGACCGAGAGGTCGAAACTCAGCCGACTTGAACGGGAGCCGGACGCCGCACCGCCGGCACCGAAACCCGCGATCCTTCCCGACTGACTTCATGGATTTGGCACAGTCGGGACACCTCGGGTTTGCCACCTTCACGGTGTGATCCGAGAGGCGTAGAACTTCCAGCTTCTCCAGGTTGATGGATCTTGGCTTGTCCCTGACGGATCCATAGGCCCTCAACTCGTCCTCCGGGCACAATTCTGACACAATCCTCCGGAAGCTCTTCGTGGGTTCGTAGGCCACGCAGTCCACGGCACCCCCATTAGTTAGCGGAAACACGACGTGTCCTCCAGGCCTCGACACAGGGTAGCTTCCCACGACTCCGCGTACGATCGCCGAGGTGTGGGGCCTCAGGTTGCCAATCGTCTGCGGAATCAAGTGTTCGTCAGTTCCCTGATTGGTCTCAAAGAGCAGCCATCGGTCCAAGTCCTCCGAGCGAAGGGTTGCCAGGGCCTTGGGTAGGTCATCGGCGACATCACCTCGAATGCCGAGTAGTACGGGGCAGGGAGAGTTGGGAGTGAGGACGACGTGGTGGCTCTCGGGGTCGTAGTTGTTGAAGGTTGTGGGAAATCGCCTGTCAAGGGCTCTTACATCGGCCTCCTCAACGTACCGCTCGCTCCCCCACTTCTCCCTCCGCCTATGGGCAAGGACCTCGAAAGTCTTGTCTCTTGGTCGCCATGACGTCGCGGCCAGGGCCCCGATGAGACCTCTAGGACCCTTCGGGGCCAGGTACCGGTCCGCCTCCGCGAGGGATGGAGCCAGCTCGGCTTGGTCGACGACATCCCTCACAGCCCTCCAGTACAGAGAGGGACTAGGTGGGTTGCGAGTGATAACAAGACCCGGATTCGTGTCAGGATCGTCTAAGTCTGACAGCTCGACAACCGCCTCAGCGGAAATCTCCCAAAGTTCTTCATCGGCAGCTGTGGGCCGGGCCCTGGGATGCGCCAGAATCGGCGTGCCGTTCACCATCCCCACCTGGAACGGTGCTCCTCTCCCTTGCCCGAACCGAAGGCAGAGAGCTCCGTTGCCCCGCGTTTTCCAGGGGATGTTGGGGTTCAGTCTCACCAATCGAGGGTATCCAATGAGGTCAAGGTGGCTCACCCGCGCTACAATCTCAGAGGCCACGTAGGTGGTGCACATCCGCTCCATCGAGTCGGTGTCGTCCACACCCACCCAGCATACCATCAAGTCGTCAAACTCTAATCACACTATAACAGGATATGGTCCCGGAGCCGTGCAATTGAAAGCATTATAGGGGCCCCTCCTCTTCACGTACTCACATGCCCGTGCGTGCACTGGAGCTTCTGTCCATTGATGCCAAGAGGTTCACCAAGGCGGGGGAGAGGCTGAGAAACGTCCGCGTGGACAACAACAGCACGGTCACGCAAATCGTTCCCGTGGAGGAAAGCCTCGCAGCGGTCGAGTTCCGATTTACCGCTAACTACTCAGGCGTTGGCGTGATCAAGATTGAGGGGAGCCTGCAGTACGAATGCGAGGCTAGGTCGCTCTCAGAGATGTGGTCCAAGTCGGGCAAGATGCCCCCGGAGGCTGCCAATGAAGTCCACACGGCCATCATGAGTAGCTGCCTGCAAGAGGCCGTGATAATCGCCCGCGACCTCCGCTTGCCACCCCCTCTGCCACTCCCGGTGGTCAACATCAAAGGAGGGGGGAAGAAGTCGACTGGTGTGGAGGTAGCCTGAGCCTTGACCTACTTGATGTGATCCAACGAGAAGGAGCCAATGCTGACGCCCTGCTTGCTGTACATGTACTGAATCCAGGCCCTGGACTGGACATCGCAGATGCCCTTCACGCTCAAGAAAGTCTTCAGCTGCTCAACCTTGAACTCGAGCATGCCGTCCATCACACTGCCCAGAAGCTGGATCTCCTGCTCACCGTGCATCCCCTTCTCGATAAGGTACATGCTGATGGCTTTGTCCCGCTTCCGCCGGCCAGCGAAGGGCTGGAGGAACCGGAAGGCCGTCGCGGGATCCAAGTAGGCGATGAGAGTCGATATCGAGCGGAAGGCGAGACGGTAGTAGGCGTGGTTGGCCTTTAGCTCCTTGGAGAGCTTGTCCACGGCTTCGAGGATCGCCTCGTGGTCCGTGGGGTCCTCGACGTAGGTAACATTTGGGTCATCGTCGCCGGCCCCCATGCCCTTGGAGTAGGCATCGACGTACTTCACGAGGCCCAGACGCTCGTATTCCGAGTAGCCGGGCAAGACGTATTCCATCTCTTCTCGAATATCCTCCGGGGTCTTGTCGGTGATAACCCAGAGGGCCGGAATGCCTTTCTTCAGCCCCGCGGCGATGAAACCACTGACGATGACCTCCTTTCCGATGAAGGGTGGTCCGTAAATCGACACGTTGGAACCGAAGGGTATGCCGCCAAGGAGGAGGTCATCGAGACGCGGGGTCCCGCTCTTCGCCTTCTCTTGACGCATCTCTAGCTTAAGCTCCTCGTCTCGAGCGTCGATTTCGTCCTCAATGAGGCCCTGCTCCCGCAGTCTCAGCTCCTCCATCTTGGCGGTCAGATACTTCTCCTTCGAGCGGACCTCCTCCTCCTTCTTCGAGATCTCCCCCTTCAGGCTCTCCAACCGCTCCTTGAGTGCGACCTCCTCAACGGAGCCTGCTTTGGCCCTCGCCTCTTCGACGCGGCGCTTCTCCGCTTCCAGCAGCTTCTCACGGTAGATGAGGTCCTCTTCTCTTCTCAGCAGCTCATCCTCTTTGTACGCCAGCGGTTCCTTCAGCTTCTGGACTTCCTCGTCCTTGAAGTCCAGCTCTTCGCGCATCTTCTGAATGTCCTCTTCACGAAGGAGAAGTTCCCGCTCCTTCCTCTGGAGCTCCGTGGCCTTCGTCGCCAGCTTTCCTGACAGCTTCTCATCGGGCAAGGCACTCAGTTCTATGGCCTCCGCCCTGAGCTTGGCGTCGATCTTCAATCGGTCAACTTCGCCCTCGAGCTCGATGACCTTCTTCTGCATCTCGGCTTCTTTCTCAAGGAAATCTCGCTCTTTTTCGGCGAGCTCCGCCTGCAGGCGATGTTCCAGCTCGGCGTCCGCGACCTTGGCGGTTTCCGCCGCCAGTTCTTCCTCCGCAACTCTGAGCTGCTTCTCCTTGGCCTCCAGCTCGGTCTCCCTCTCCTTGAGCCGTAGCTCGGCCTCTTTGAGGGGCCTTTGATCCTCGGGAATGTTCTTGAGCCCAGACTGCAGCTCCTGCCGGGCCTGCTCCAGGAGAGACTGAACCTTCTCGAGTTCAATCTCCAGCTTCTTCCGCGATTCCCGCTCTTCTACGAGCTTCCTTTGAGCCTCAGGGGCCTCCTCCCCCTTCTGAGTCTTGACATACTTTATGACCGCCACGGAGGACTTCTTCAGGTGGTCGAGTTCGCTCGCCACCTCCTTGCGACGTTGCACCTCCTGCCGGAGTTCCTCATTGAGCTTCGCGATCTGCTCTAGATACTTTATGGGATTGAACCCGCCCTCCTTCCCCAGGTCCTCCTTCATGGCGCGCTTCAGTTCGGCAAGTTCCGCCTTGAGGGCCTGCACGTTCTCCTCAGGTACCTCCACCAAGGGGGCTTCGATCTCCGCTGCGGGGATGGTGGGCTCAGAAAGCCACGCCTCCAGGCCTTCCTCGTCCCCCTTGAGCCACCGCTTGAGAGCTTCCGTGCTTTCCTCTCTCCCCTTAGGTCGGAGGACGCCTTGGGGAGACATCTCTTCAGTGGCAACGGGACTCTCCTCCTCCGATCGCGCCGCCTTGGACAGAGGGGCGTCCGCCTTCCGGGCGTGGGAACCTTCTGGTTCCAGCCAAGACTCGAACGATTCCTCGCCCTTGAGCCATTTCTCCAACGCTTCTTTGCCCCTGTCCTCCCCTTCCTCCTCCTCCGGGGACTCCTCAGGAACCTCAGGTGCCTCCGTGGCCTGAAGGTGCTCGTGGACCTTCTCTGCCAGTTTCTCCCCGAAACCTTCGATCGCCCCGAGGTCCTCCAGACTCGCCTCTCTGAGTTGGTCCATCGACTGATAGCCGCTCTTGAGGAGGGCCTCTGCCTTGGCGGGTCCGAGCCCCGGGATGCCGCTCACCTCCTCGAGGAAGGCTTTATCAGAATCCACTGAGACCGCGGTCTCTCCCTTCAGGTCGTGGCGGGTGCCGCAGATGGAGCACGTTCCGTCCTCTTTCAGCTCCCCACCGCAGTTGCTGCAGACAGCCTTTGCCTTTCCAGCTTCCTCGCCATTCGCAAGCAAGGGGGAGCACCTCTGGAAGAGCGCGTTGCCTTCTTCCAGCTCACCATGTAAGAAGGCCAAGTCAGCCTATTTATAGCCCCCCGACCCGATTGTCGCTTTTGAGAAGCAGTGCCACTTCCGGCGGCTGCTCCGGTCGGAATCATTACGTAGAGGGCCGATTCGAGTCTCTCACTCACATCCCCAGCGGAGAGCCTTCGCTACTGAATCACCAGGAGAACGTCTTCCTTGGCGACGACAGAATCGGGCCCCACCCTGACCTCCTTCACAGTGCCTTTGACCGGGGAAGGGATCTCGTTCTGCATTTTCATGGCCTCCAGAATGAGGAGGGGTGCCCCAAGAAACACTGGATCGCCCTCCCGAACCGCTACCGCTACGACCCGCCCGGGCATGGGCGCCTTCACGACACCCCCCGGGAGGGCCTGCTTCGCCGGCCCCGCTCGCAGGCTTCCAGAGAGGGTTCCATAACCCTCAAAGCGCACCTCGAGGGGCTTGCCTTTGAGACTGACGGTCCTGCCTTCAATCCTAAACTCGTAGCTCCTTCGCCCGAGGGTGACCCTGAGAACATCCCCCTCGACCTGAACCTTGCTCTTGTAGGTCGTCTCCTCAATGGTGACGTGGCCGTCCGACACCTCAACCGGAAATTCGACCCCTTCAAGGACTACGCTGAACCTCGTGGCCATAAGTCAGCCTCCGCTTCTGGAGGGCTTCTCTGCCCGCCATTGCCCACTGACTCGGAGAATCCGTCATGCCGGCAAACCTCTCAGTCCTCCAGTGAAGGGCACCGCGCGTGGCCACCATCGCCGCCGCCAAGGCCGCCGCTAACTCCTTCCGGCGTCCTTCCTCCTCCCTCCGCATCCTCGCCAGCTCCCTCCCAATGTGTCGATCGGACAGGAAGGAGGTAGACATATCACCCTCAAGGAAGGCCTGGTCCTTCATGATCAGCTGATGCAGAGGGACGTTCACGCTGATCCCCCCGATCTTCACCTCGCCAAGGGCCCTGCGCATCTTGAGAATGGCTCGTTCCCGGTCCCCTCCGTGGGTCATGATCTTTGCTACCAGCGGGTCGTATGCAGTGGAGATAGGCTGTCCTTCTCGTAGGGCAGTATCCACCCTAATCCCCGGCCCACCGGGCAGACAGACCTCCTTGACTCGCCCCGGCGAAGGTAGGAAGTCTCGCAATGGATCCTCAGCGTTGATTCTGCACTCCAGGGACCATCCCTGAAGGGTGAGGTCTTCCTGCTCGAGGGAAAGGGCTTCGCCCGCGGCGATGGAGATCTGCTCCTGGACGATGTCGAGGCCAGTGACCAGTTCCGTGACGCCGTGCTCCACCTGTAGCCTGGCATTCACTTCGTTGAAGTAGAACTGACCGTCGGAGTGCACGTACTCGATAGTGCCAGCGTTGACGTATCCGAGGACCTCTGCCGCCTTGACGGAGAGTCGGCCAATCTCCTCTCTTACCTCATGGGAGACGGCGGGTGACGGGGCCTCCTCTATGAGCTTCTGATATCGCCTCTGGATGGAACACTCTCTCTCGCCCAGATGAACCGTGTTCTTGCCGTCGGAGAGAATCTGGAACTCTATGTGTCGCGCCCCGAGGTGGTACTTCTCGAGGAAGATATCGGAAACGCCGAAGGACGAGAGGGCGAGGGAGCGGGCGCGGGACAAGGCTCCCTCCATCTGATCCTGGACCTCCACAATCTCCATGCCGATGCCACCCCCGCCACCGGAAATCTTCAGGATAATAGGATAGCCCACGTCCTCCGCCAACCCGATGGCGTCGTCGGCGTCCTTCAGCGGCCGGCCAGAACCCGGGGACACGGGGATTCCCGCATCTCTCAAGACGGCCTTGGACTGCAGCTTGTCCCCGGCCATCGCCATGGCCTTGGATCCCGGGCCAATGAAGACGAGTCCCTCCTCCTCACAACGCCTGACGAACTCGGCGTTCTCGGCCAGAAAGCCGTATCCAGGGTGGATGGCCTCGACTTTACTCCGCTTGGCCACCTCCAGGATTCTCTCTGCGTTCAGGTAGCTCTGGGCCGGGTCCTCACCGCCGATCTCATAGCTCTCGTCCGCGTAGGAGCGATGGAGAGATTGCTTGTCTGCCCTGGAGTAGACGGCGACAGCCGAGATGCCCATCTCCCTGCAGGCTCTCAGAACCCTCAGGGCTATCTCACCGCGATTGGCGATCAAAACCTTCCGAAACGCGGGATGGGGAGAGCGGCTACCCATACTACCAGACCACCCCGTCGAAAGACAGCCCGTCACCTGTCGACCGCAGAGGAGGGCGTTGGCCCGTCCATCCAACCTGGCGAATCGTTGCGCTACTCCCTGCCCACTCCATCGCGGTCCCTACAGAGGCATGTTCGCGTGCTTCTTTGGAGGCCTTGACTCCCTCTTTGTGAGGAGGGCACGGAGGGCGGATATCAGCTTTGGCCTCGTCTCCGCGGGCTCCAACACATCGTCGAGATAGCCCACCTCCGCCGCGATGTACGGATTGGCGAATTTCCGCTTGTACTCCGTTACGAGCTCCGTGTTCTTCGATTTCCGATCCTTGGCACCGGCAATCTCCTTCCGGAAGATGATGTTGACTGCGCCTTCAGGCCCCATTACAGCCAGCTCCGCCGTCGGCCAGGCGACGTTGTAGTCCCCCCCGATGTGCTTGGAACACATGACGTCATAAGCGCCGCCGTAGGCCTTCCGCGTGATCACCGTCGTCTTGGGGACTGTGGCCTCCGAGTAGGCGTACAGAAGCTTGGCGCCGTTTCTGATGATGCCGCTGTACTCCTGGCTCGTCCCCGGGAGGAATCCCGGAACGTCCACGAAGGTGACCAGCGGCAGGTTGAAGCAGTCGCAGAAGCGAACGAACCTCGCGGCCTTGATGGAGGAATCGATGTCCAATGTTCCCGCCAGGATCTTGGGTTGGTTCCCAACCACGCCCACGGGGCGACCGTCCAGGCGGGCGAAGCCGCAGACGATGTTTCTTGCCCAGTGTTCCTTGACCTCCAAGAAATCACCGTCATCGACGATCGGCAGAATGGCGTCTCGCATGTCGTAGGGTTTCTCCGGGTCGTCGGGAACGATGGCGTTCAAGGCCTTGTCCCGCCGGTCCCTGGGGTCGTCTGTCTTTGTCCGAGGCGGGTCTTCCAGGTTGTTCTGGGGAATAAAACTCAGAAGCCGGCGCACCAGATGGAGGGCGTGATCTTCGTTCTCCGCCGGGAAGTCGGCCACGCCACTCCGCTCGTTGTGGGTGTGGGCACCCCCCAACTCCTCGAAGGTGACCTCTTCCCCCGTAACGGCCTTGATGACGTCGGGGCCCGTGATGAACATGTAGCTGGTCCCGTCCACCATGATGATGAAGTCCGTCAAGGCGGGGGAGTAGACGGCTCCGCCTGCGCAGGGCCCCATGATGACCGAGATCTGAGGGACAACCCCCGAGGCCAGAACGTTGCGGTAGAAAATGTCCGCGTATCCAGCCAGCGAGCGTACCCCTTCTTGGATTCTGGCCCCCCCAGAGTCGTTCAGCCCGATGATGGGAGCGCCCACCTTCATGGCCCCGTCCATCACCTTGCAGACCTTCTTGGCGAACATCTCCCCCAAAGAGCCGCCAAAGACGGTGAAGTCATGAGCGAAAAGATAGGCCAGGCGCCCGTCGATGTGGCCGTAGCCGGTGACCACCCCGTCCCCCGGGATCCGCGTTTTGTCCATGCCGAAGTCGGTGGTTCGGTGGGTGACGAAGGGGTCCGTCTCCATGAAGGAGTCGGGATCGAGGAGGACCTCCAACCGTTCCCGGGCCGTCATCTTGCCCTTTTCGTGCTGGCGGCTGACGTTCTTCGCGCCGCCCCCCTCCAGGGCCTTCTTCTTCCTTTCCTTGAGCTCGTCGAGCTTCTCCTTGCGGGGCATGGTGCTCCCCGATGCGCACAAGCTCTGGCGTTGTATTAATCCTTTTGATGACCTGGCTCCGCTTCCGACTCCACCACGAAAGCGAGTTCCACGGGCGCATCCAGCGGGAGACTCGTTACGCCGATGGCGGCCCGAGCGGGTCGTCCCTCCTCCCCAAGGACCTCGACGAGCAGATCGGAGGCCCCGTCCGCAACCTTGGCTTGGGCCGTGAAGTCGGGCGCGGAGGCCACGTAGACCACCAGCTGAAGGATCCTGCTGATGTTGGACAGGCTACCCAAGGACTCCCGGAGAATGCTTAGGGCCAGAAGCGCCGCGGTTCGCGCGGCCTCGTATCCCTCCTCCACGGAGACCTCTTTGCCTACCTTTCCCGTGAATTGGAGCTGCCCTTCATGGAACGGGACCACCCCGGCTGTGAACACGAGCCTCCCACTCCTCCTGAAGGTCGCGTAGTTGGCCACGGCCTTCGGTGGCGGTGGCAGTCTCCGTTCCCACTCTTTCAAGCCTGGGGGCATGAGTTCCCGTGAATCCTTCCACGGTTAAAGGTTCGCGGGGGGAATGCTGGAGCGCGATGGGTGAACTCGATAACCCCCATCAGGGCTCTACCGTAGCCCGCGCGGAGCGTTGAACCAGGGCGTACGCGTAGGCTCCGAGGAGGGCACCCAGGGCCGTCACAACGGCGGATATCAGGAGGGTGAGGACGAGGAGGACGAAGGACAAAGAGGCTGAAAGCCCGAGGATTTGGACCAGGAGCGTCGATGCGGCATCAAGGGGATAGTAGAATGAGGCGAGGGTCAGAGGGATTCCCCAGCCCAGCGCGCCAGCGATGGCCGCGATGAGGAAGGAGGACCAGGGACGCTTCATCAGGATGCCCGCCAGGAGTCCGGCGGCAAAGATGAGTTGCCAGTAGCCCGTCAGGGTGAGCAGGTACACGAGGATGGCGGTTAGCGGAAGAACGGTGTACCAGGCGTGAGTACGGGTGACCAATTCCACTTCTATCCCTCCCTCGAAGACGATATGGCTTGGAAGTCGGGTTTCTCCGTCAGCTCCAGGTCAAGGTACTCCCCGTTCCTCCAGAGCTCGAAGAGGTCTAGGTAGTGGGGGCTCAGGGTCCTGCCGCTTTGACCGCCCGGGTAGATCCCATAGCCATCCGGCATGCCGCCACCGACCGACGTCGAGAAGTCGACGACCAACCTCCAAGAGGGGCCGCCGGTCACCAAAAACTCCCCGCCTGACAAGTAGGCTCCAGCGACGTCGACAGTGAACCAGCCACCGGGGCGTGAGACGGCTGGTGAGCTCAGTTGCTCCAGGCCCGTGGGATGGATCAGTTGCAGGAGGTGAACCTCACCCCACCTCCAGCTGTTCACATCCGTCGTAAAGTTGGCCGCCAGCTCGTCGAGGGCCTCTACAAAGGCTCGACGGATGATGTCATCGCGTTCCTCTCGCGGTGTCGTCCCGACGTCGTCAAACCATTGCGAAGCGGGATCGAACTTCGTCATGTTCTCGAGGATCGTGATCGTGGGGAAGCCAACGCCACCCAGATCCGCGGCGTTCCACTCGTCACCGAAGGTGGCCGTTCTGTAGTTCACGAGCCAGTGCGTGTAGAGGGTGGGGGCCACCTTGTCGATGGCCATGTCGTAGTTCCATAGACGAAGCTGGGCGATCGCGTCCGGGGCCTTCGGGTGAAGGGAGGCGCCGTCGTCACCCAGGGCGTCGAAGGCTTGCAGGACGTAGGGAGTGAACTCCCGGGCCGCCACGGAGACATGGTCCAATTGGAGTGCTTTGACCTCGTCAATGGAGATTGGGTTTGTGGAGTTCAAGACCTCGTTGATCCGCGCGGCTCGATACCTGTCTGCCCAACTCCAGCCCATGTAGTGTGCAGAGTCAACCGCGGGGAGCTGGTTGGCGCTAGCGAGGAAACCCTGATCAGGATTGAGAGCGGCCGGAATCTCGTCGAAGGGGACGAAGCCAGCCCAGTCGTAATCCCCGCTGGCTCCGTCGACCGGCACACGGCCCAGGCCCTGGTTCCGTATGGGGTAAAGCCCATTGACCACAATTCCGATGTTGCCTTCTGTGTCCGCGTAGATGACGTTTTGGGCTGGAACCTGGAAGTTCTCCAAGGCAGCCCGGAACTCGTTCCAGTTGGTGGCTTTGCACAGACTCAAAATCGCTCGGAGCTCCGGGGTGGGAAGATGGCCCGTCCATTGCATGGCTATTGTGTCCGTGAACCCGGAGGCCATCTCAAGATCCGAGATCACGGGACCGTGTCCCGAAACCCGCAGCAGAAGGGTGACAGGGTTGCCACCCCGTACATTGATGACTTCCTCTCTCACCGTGAAGTCCATCCACTGGCCTTGGTGAAGGTATTGCAGGTCGTTGTCGGGGTTCACCTCCTCGATGAAGAAATCGACCACATCGGCTCCGACGTTGGTGAAGCCCCAAGCGATGTGTTCATTGTATCCCAGAACGGGGAGCGGCATCCCGGGGGCGGCCACGCCGTACACGTTGTAGGAGGGGCTCACTAGTCGCATCATGTACCAAATCGCAGGCACGGTCAGGCCGAGATGAGGATCGTTCGCCAGGATGGGCGAGCCCGTGGAGGAGCGGCTGCCGCTGACGACCCAGTTGTTGCTCCCAAAGGACTCCGCCTGGCCCAGGATCGGTCTGGCCCCGGCATACCGCGTGAGGAGACGTTTCACCAACTTGCCAGGGATCGGTTCAGGCGACGCGGTGTCGCCCACTGTGGGGCTCGGTGAGACGCCCGCAGACCCAGGGGGAACGACGGGGAGTGGGAAGGGGCCATCGACTGGGAACAGCAGCGCGGTCGCCTCCTGACCGTAGGCGTCTGTGAACAGCTGCAGTTCTAAATCTTCGAAAGTTCCACTGAGGCTCCAACCGAGGAACTTGCCGAGGGCGATCGTATCCGTGGGATGCCAGTCAGCGGGCCTGTAGTCCAAGAGTTTGAACTCCAGGGGGAGGTCGAGCGGAGAGACGTCCCCAATGTAGGTGTTCACGCCATCGGCGAACGCTTGAAGGACCGCCAACGTGTCTGCGTCCGCGTCTTGATAGCTCCTCTCAACGGCCCAAGAGAGCCCAATAGTCCTGAGGAACTTGTCAGTCTCGACAAAGGACTGGCCGAAGACCTCTGCGAGCTTCCCTTCAGAGGCCCGACGCTGGACGTCCATCTGAAACAGCCGATCGGAGGCTTGGATGTAGCCCACGGCCTTGTAGAGATCCATGTCGTCCTCGGCGAAGATGTGCGGTACCCCATACGCGTCCCGGAACACCTCCACCGGGTTCGCGAGGCCAGGAAATGTTAGGACCTGGTGATCGGCGGGAAACACATCCTCGGCGGCCGTCCAGAATCCTCCCCTGGGCTCGAGAAGCTTACCCAACGGAGGGAGGGGACCTAGTGGGATGGAGAGAAACGTCAGGAGGAGAGCGGAGACGATCAAGGCCGCTGCAAGTCTCAAAATGGTCCATCTTCCTTTCAGATGAATCCCCGGAAGGTAACCCCCGGCCTCTCGAAATAGATTCCGGTGACTGGCCTCACGTCGGTTGGACGATGGTGCCCTCGGCCACCTCGACCGTCGAACCGTCCGCCAACTCGACGACGAGGAGGCCTGCCGAGCTGATATCCAGGGCCTTCCCGCGGACGGTGCCTGTCGCAGTCTCGACGGCGAGTTCACGGCCGAGGGTCGTGCAGCGCTTCCGGTAGTGCGCCACAACCTCTGGCTCTCTTCCTGGCGCAGGATAGTGGTCCCTGAACGAGGCCAGGAGGGTCTTGAGGAGAGAGTCGTTGTCGACCGCCCGCCCCAGTTCGTGCCGCAAAGTGGTGATGTGGCCCACCAAGTTCCGGGGGAAGGCTTCTTTCCGGGAGTTTGAGTTGATCCCGAAGCCCACGATCCCCCAGTAGCTCGGCGGTTTCGTGAGGCCCTCCACAAGGACCCCTGCGATCTTCGCCCCCTCCACAAAAACGTCGTTGGGCCACTTCAACTCCGGAACGATCCCTTCCGCCTCCACGACCTCTGCGACAGAGAGCCCCGCGGCTAGAGTCACCAAAGGAAGCCTTCCGACCTCCTCGATGAGGGCGATCGAAAGATAGAGGCCACCTCTCGGAGACGTCCAGCGCCGGCCAAACCTCCCCCTCCCGGCCAGCTGTTTGGCCGCGACAACGACGGTCCAGGGAACCGCGCCCTCGGCGACCAGAACCTTCGCCACCTCGTTGGTGGAATCCACCATGTTCTTCCGAACGAGTTTCATGTCAAGCCGAGCCGCCTCGGAGGACGCGCCCTTCGTAGGCGTCCCATCATGACGAGCCACGGACACCCTCTCGCAACTCGATGAGAACGCCGTGGGTCGAGGCCGGATGCACGAAGTTCACCTTGGCACCGCCCTCCCCCACCCTCGGCGCATCGTAAACGAGTCGGAGCCCTGCAACCCTGAGCTCCTCGCAAGCGTCCTCGATGTCCTCCACCTCGAAGGCCAGGTGATGGATACCCGGTCCTCGTTTTCGGAGGAATCGCGCGATGGCACTCTCCTTTGAGGTGGGCTCTAAGAATTCAAGTCGGGTGCCCCCGACGGGGAACGCGGCCACCTTCACCTTCTCGCTCTCGACCTCCTCTGTGGAGGAAGGGTGCAGTCCCAGAGCCTCGTAGGCCGCAATAGCCTCCTTCAGGTCCTTGACCGCGATGCCGATGTGCTCCAACCACTTGATCTTCATCTTCAGAACTCCCTCAACGGGCTGAACTCGCCATAGACATCCCGCAAGGCGTCGCTGATCTCCCCCAGTGAGCAACGATTCCGGGCAGCCTCGAGGATGCTGGGGAAGAGGTTCTCCTTTCTCTCCGCCGTCTCCCTTACATCCGCAAGGGATTTCTCCACCCTGCCGTCCTCCCGCCGATCTCTCAGCTCCCTCAGGCGCTTGACTTGCTTCGCTTCCAGGTGCGGGTCGATGCGCGTGATCTGGATTTGCGTCGGAGCTTCCTCAACGTAGGCGTTGACACCCACGACGGTCCTGCTGCTGTCTTCCAAAGCTCTCTGGTACCTGTAGGCCTCCTCGGCGATTTCCCGCTGAATGAAACCCTTCTCTAGGGCCGACAAAGTGCCACCCAACTGACGGATCCTGTCGAGGTATCGCCTGGCCTCCTCCTCTATCTGCTCTGTCAGGGCCTCGATACAGTAGGCGCCCCCCACGGGATCCACCGTGTTCGCGACGCCGCTCTCTTTGGCAATGATCTGCTGGGTCCGGAGAGCGAGTCGAACGGAGGCTTCGGTGGGCAATGAAAGGGCCTCGTCCATTGAATTGGCGTGGAGGGACTGAGTACCCCCGAGAACGGCGGCCAGGGCTTGGATAGCGACTCTAACCGCGTTGTTCGCGGGTTGCTGAGCCGTGAGGGCCGCCCCGGCTGTCTGGGTATGGAATCTCAATAGCTGTGAACGGGGGTCCTTCGCACCGAACGTCTCTTTCATCATCCTCGCCCAGAGTCGTCGAGCGGCCCTGAACTTGGCGATCTCCTCCAGGAGGTCCATCTGCGAAGCGAAGAAGAAGCTCAGACGGGGCGCAAAGCTGTCGACGTCCATGCCCCTCTCCAGTAAGCGTTCCACATAGGCCACGGCGTTTGCCATGGTGAAGGCCACCTCCTGCACGGCGTTACACCCGGCCTCCCGCATGTGGTACCCGCTGATGCTGATAGAGTTCCAGAGAGGCATCTCCCGGGAGCACCACTCCACTACATCCAACGCCAAGTCCATGGCTGGCTCGATCGGGTAGATGTAGGTGCCGCGAGCGGCATACTCCTTGAGAATGTCATTCTGGACCGTGCCCCTGAGGGTCTTCATAGGCAGACCCTGGGCCTCACCCACCAGACCGTAGAGGGATAGCAGGATCATGCAAGTGGCGTTGATAGTCATGCTCGTGCTGACCTGGTCCAGAGGGATGTCTCTCATCAGGAGCTTCATGTCCTCCAACGAGGAGATGGCCACCCCCACGCGGCCCACCTCTCCCGCCGCCTTGGGGTGGTCGGAGTCGTAGCCCATTTGAGTAGGGAGGTCAAAGGCGATACTCAGGCCCGTCTGGCCATGGCTCAGCAGGTATCTAAACCGGGCGTTGGTCTCCTCAGCCGTTCCGTATCCCGCGTACTGTCTCATGGTCCAGAGGCGGCCTCGGTACATCGTGGGGTAGACCCCTCGCGTGAAGGGATGCAGGCCAGGGAACCCCAAGTCATGAAGATAGGCGTGCTCCGTGACGTCATCAGGGACGTAGCAACCCCTGACCGGTATGCCGGAAGGGGTCGAGAAGTCCTCTGGCCTGTCCCCGGCATCTACGCCCTTTTGCCGTCCGTCCGGGTCAGAATGGGGAGGCCTCTTCCGCCCTCGGTCCGAAGCCGGTTCGTCCACGGTAGGCTCCGCCGTTCTAAGGATGGGTCCCTATTTATCGATTCTTCCCGGGAGTGTGGCCCGAAGGCTGAACACAGGCATTCGCTCGCCGTGCCCAACCAACGGGACTCTCGTTTGGACCCCCAAGGGCAGGAGCCGTAACGTAGGCGGAGGATGCTCGAGAGACAGTCCTCACCGAGAACGTGTCTCCACCAGTAGCGCCATTCACTCACGATCAATGGCGCGGTTAGGGAATCTATCCCTCAAGCTTGAGGACGATGGTCTTGAGCTCGGTCATCTCGTCGATGCTGTACCCGATTCCCTCGCGGCCAATTCCGCTCGCCTTGCTCCCGCCGAAGGGGAAGTACCCGACGCCGTGGGCAGGATGATCGTTTACGGTGAGCTCCCCGACCTGTAGGTTCTGTGCGATTCGCCATACGCGGCGATAGTCGTTCGTGAAGACGCAGGAGTCGAGACCGTATCTGGACATCTTGCTGATCTCGACGGCTTCCTGTTCATCCTTGATTCGGATCACAGTCACGACAGGTCCGAAGGTCTCCTCGAAGGCAATCCTCGCGGCCAGAGGGACCTTGTCGAGAAGGGTGGGCTCCACATAGCAGCCATGAGTCTTGCCGCCTCGCACCAATGTCGCCCCGTTCTTCACCGCGTCATCAATGAGGCCTTTCACATGGTTCGCGGCCCACTGATTGATCAAGGGGCCGACCCGCACGCCCTCCTTCCGTGGGTCCCCATGCTTCCAGCTGCCCAATTCCTTCTTGAGTTGAGCCACAAAAGGGTCAGCGACGGCATCGACGACGAGGATTGCGGAGATCGCGTCGCACCGCTGACCCGCATTCTTCAAGGCGCCCTCCAAGCACTTCTCCGCGGCAAGGTGAATGTCGGCATCGTCGAGGACGATCGCCATCCCCTTCCCGCCGAGTTCCAGATGGAGCTTCTTGATGCCTGCGCTCCTGACGATTGCTTCCCCGACCTCAGTACTCCCCGTGAAGGAAACCATGGAGACCTTCGGGCTGGATGTGAGAGCATCGCCCACGGTGCCTCCACGGCCCGTGACGACGTTGAATGCCCCGGGCGGGATGCCGGCTTCCTCGAGCACTCGGGCGAAGAGGACCATGCTCAGGGGTGTGTCGCTCGCGGGCTTGAGCACGACGGAGTTCCCGGCCAGGAGGGCGGGAATCGCCTTCGCGGCCGCGATGAAGAGGGGGTAATTGAAGGGGCAGATCGCCGCCACGACTCCCAGGGGAACTCGCGCGACAATCGCTGCGCGTCCCTTCGCATCCTTAGACCATTCCCCCGGTATGAACTCCCCGAAGATCTCCCGAGCCTCCTGACCCGCGAGTCTAAGGCGGGCCGCAGTGGCGCTCACCTCACCCCCCGCATCCTTCGGGGGCTTCCCCGCCTCCACGCCCAAGACTCGGATGAAGTCGTCTTCGTGTTTCCGAAGGATCTGGTGGGCTTTCTCGAGCAGGTCGATTCGCTCAGCACCAGGAATGGCCATCATCGCGCGGTGGCCCTCCACCGCTGCGTCGATTGCCGCCTCCGCATCGTTCACAGGAGAGTCTGGTACCCGCGCCACCACGCTGTCGTCTACTGGTGTGAGGACGTCGAACGTGGCCTCACCACTCGCGGACAACCAGAGGCCGTTGATGAAAACCCTGAACGATGGGATCTGGTCCACGACCTCATAGGTAGGCTCGAAGATCTTCGAGAGCTTCTCAAGCATCTAATCCCCAATTGCCATGGGCCAGGGGCTCATCAACCTTGCCGTGGGTTCACGTGCGTAACCAGCAGCAAGACTCAGAGTGAGAATCCCAGGGGGGTGACTTCCACCCCTTCGCCTCTCTGAACGGAGCCGATGACCCCCGCCTGCCATTTCTTCCGGAGGATCTTCAGAGCGGCCTTGGCCTCTCCCTCCTCCATGACAAGGACGAAACCAGTGCCCATGTTGAAGGTGCGGTGCATCTCCTCGATGTCGATCTTGCCCATCTCCATCAGGGCCTCGAAGAGGGGCTGCGGCTTGAGGGGGTCGGAGATTTCGAAGAGGTGGTCCGGCCCCAACCGGGCCAGGTTTCTCAGGCCCCCTCCAGTGATGTGAACCATTCCTGCCACCCTGCAAGAGGTGAGGACTTCCAGTACCTCCCTTACGTAGATCTCCGTAGGCTTCAGGTAGGCCTCTCCGAAGGTCTCTTCTCCGCCCGGGACGACATCCTCATACGACGTCCCGGAAGAGTGAAGCAGCTTGCGGGCCAGCGTGTAGCCGTTGGAGTGAAGCCCGCTGCTCGGCAGCCCCACCAGTACCTGGCCCGGCCCGACCTTGCTCCCGTCGATGATGCGGTCCTTCGCGACGTATCCCAGGCTGGTTCCTGCCAGATCATAGCCTTTCACGATTTCGGGGATTGTGGCTAGCTCGCCGCCGATGATGGATATGTTGGCGAGCTCTGCTCCCTTGGCCAGGCCCACTCCAATCTGCCGAGCGACTTCCTCGTTGTACTCCCCCACGGCCAGGTAGTCCACCAGGGCCAAGGGCTCGGCGCCCACACAGAGGGCGTCATTAACATTCATGGCGACGCAGTCGATTCCGACGGTGTCCCACTTCCCAAGGTCCCGAGCCACCAGGAGCTTCGTTCCAACACCATCAGTGTTCAGGGTTAGCGCCCAATCCCCGAAGTCGATGAGGCCCGTGAAGAAGCCAGGAACCTCGATGGGAGAACCTAGTCCTTTCCGCTTGAAGGCGAGCTGGGAGACGAGGGAGGCGATGGACCGCTCTTCTTTCTCGATGTCTACTCCCGCCTCCTTGTAGCTCTTGGGCTTCACAGGTCAGCCACGGAGAACCCGCGATTAAGGCTTTCGGAAGATGCGGAACGCTTAAGGTCGCTCGTCGGCTGTTTGTGGGCGTGAGCCGCTCCTGGATTCAAGCCAGAACGAAGGATCCCTACTATCGCAAGGCGAAGGCCCAGGGATACAGAAGCAGGGCCGCCTTCAAGCTGATTCAAATCGACGATAGATTTCACCTCCTCCGAAGGGGGAGCGTAGTGGTCGACCTCGGCGCGGCACCCGGCGGCTGGTCCCAGGTCGCTCTCGAACGGGCAGGGCCTCACGGGAAGGTGATGGCGGTGGACGTTGTTTCCATGAAACCACTGAAGGGGCTCCTCTTCCTCCGCGGGGACCTCAGGGAGGAGCATACAGTCGCGCGAATCCTCGACCAACTCCCGGGAGGGGCGGACTGTGTCCTCTCCGATATGTCACCCAAGCTCAGCGGCAACCGTTCGCTCGATCATGCCCGCTCTGTGGAGCTTGCGGAAACCGCCTATTCGATCGCTCGGAGAACCTTGCGCCCGGGCGGCCACTTCGTCACCAAGGTCCTGCAGGGGGACCTGTACGATGACCTGCACGCCAGGGTCGCCGGTGCGTTTGAACTCTGCAAGGCGTTCACGCCGAAGGCGTCCCTGGCGGGGAGCGCGGAGAGCTACATCGTGGCCAAGGGATGGAGCGGAGAAGCCCGACGGAACATTTAAGGCCGCTAGAGGGAATCTGAACCCACTGATGCTCAGCTACCTCACCGTTACATTCTCCACCGAGGGGGGGCGGCCCTCTGAAGTTGCCGCCAGGCTGCAATCTCTGGGCTTCGAGCCCACCCGGGGCAACTACGACTTTGTGTATCGTTGGAGCAGGGATGCGAAGGTGGAGGATGCGCTCTGGCTGGCGGACAGGGTCCAGACCGCGCTCCGGGGCATGAACGTTCTCTTCAAGATCGAGACCATGACTGACGGCTGATGGGCTAGTCCCAAAACCGCTTGGTCCGCGCGTAGTTGATCTCCGCTGCCAGGATGTCCCTGAGGAACTCCCTCTCATCACTGTGGTATCGGCGTAGGATCTTGCCGGCGACGTCTGGGCCAATTCCTCGAGCTACGAGTGCCATGGCTGCCCTCTTGCCGTGGGCCATTACCAGGCTCGCGTTGGTGTAGAGCTTCTTGACCGTCCTTCGTTCCTCTTTCGTGGGGTCTTTTGCCCTCAGGGCCGCGGCCATGTCCCGTTCCCACGGCCGGAGGACGGCTTGCATCACTGCACTGCAATGCGGACAAGCGATCTTGTCCTTCACGTCCGCCACCTTGCGCGTCCGTATCCGCCTGCAGGACATGCACAGCAACAGGACCTTCTGATCCTCGAGTCTCTTCTTCAGCAGGTTGAGGGTGTGGCGGTCTGGGCGCGGTGGCAGCAACAGGTCAAGGGCCCGCTCCGCGCCCAACTGGCCAATGGGAGAGAGACTCCCGGTGGTGAGCTCGATCTTCCCCTCTCGGATTCCCTTCAAGACCTGGACCGTGCGCGGGATGTCGAGTCGTTCCCACACCATCTTCTCCACTGCCTCTTCCATCATCGGGGTGCCTTCGAAGGCCCTCATCACCTTCGGTACGTTCACCTCTCGATAGTTGACCCCCTTCTTCACGGCGCCAAACTTCTTCGCAACCTGTATGAAGACCCAACGGAGTTGCGTGGAGTTCTTCAGAGAAAGCCTCAACATCGACTCGATGGTCTCGGGGTCCGTCTCGGCAAGGAGGTTCGCGACGTCCACCGCCCTCACCGCCCGCGGGACCTTCAACATCACCCGGTAAGGGTCGGTCCTCAATCCTACAGATTCCCCAAGACGGGCCGAGAGGAGGGCAGAGAGGACGTGGCCGATGGTCTCGTTGACCTTGCTGCCAAAGGCGCCGTTCACCACCACCAGTTCCTGGCTTTCCTCCACCGTGACGCG
>CAYFZX010000018.1:20213-22520 GCA_964347795.1 uncultured Methanomassiliicoccales archaeon | reverse complement strand
AGATTTCAGGAACAATTCCTTTTTCGATAACGGCGCCTGCATCGGGGTTTATTAGAGTGGAGATTCTGTGGAAGGCCGGTGTACGAGGTTCTCTCTCGTTGCGGAATGTCACGCGTCGGCCGTCTGAGTCTCGGAGAGACCGAGCTCGTCACGCCAAATGCCCTTTTCATCCGGGGAAAGGGGTGGCCGACGGCGTCTTATGCGGGTGCCTTCCTCGCTGCGCGGAGAGGAGCTCGCTCCCTTGCAGTTGACGGCCTCCCACCCGGGAAACCTCCGCCTCTGCTTGCAAGACCTATTTCAATGGAAGAGGTCGCGTTCCCCAGTCAAGAGGAGCAGGGGGATATCGCTTTCGTCTCGGATCCAAAGGCGGCGGCTGGCACAAACACGGAAGTGGTGGCTCTGCAGAACGCTGTGGAGTACCTGCGCTACCCGAAGAGGTATGCTCACAGTGTCCAAGCCCTTCGAGAGGCTGCTGGGTATCAAAGGGCGATATACGCTCCTCTGCTGGCTACGCCGTCAAACCTGCCACTTCTCACATACTGTGGGATTGACCTGGTGGATATCCTACGGGTCGTCTACGATGGTGGCAGGGGTTTGTTTCATACTACTGAGGGACCGGAGCCGATTGATCGGTTTGAGGAGTGGCCTTGCATGTGCCCTTCCTGCGCTCGGAAGGATCTCTTGGGACACAACCTGCGGGCCCTAGTGTCAGAGCTGCGGAAGGTCAAGGCGGCCATCATCGCAGGCACTCTGCGGGAACTAGTAGAGCGCAGGGTTTCGAACGACCCTTGGATGACTAGCGTCCTCAGGGAATTCGACTACCGCTGTTACGACTGGCAGGAACTTCACTTCCCTGTCGTGGGGCCACCCCTCAAGGCCTATTCACGAGAGTCCTTGCACCGGCCCGATGTCGTCCGGTACCGTCGTCGACTGAAAGAGAGATACCACAGGCCCCCGTCGGCACCCGTGCTCCTCCTCCTTCCATGCTCGGCCAGGAAACCGTACTCCACCTCCAGGTCTCATCGCCTCTTCAGGTCGATCCTGAGGGCATGCGGCAATCCGTGGGCTGTTCACCCGGTCGTGGTCACGTCCCCGCTGGGACTTGTCCCCTTGGAGCTGGAGCTGTCCTACCCGGCGCAACACTACGACATCCCCGTGACTGGTGACTGGAGCGAGGACGAGGCCGCGGTTCTGAAGGAGGACGTGCAAGGGTTCCTCAGTTCCAACAATTATCAGACCGTCGTCGTCCACTTGGGGCCAGAAGCGAAGCTGCTGGATTCCGTGATGGTGGACGCAACCGTCACATCCAGAGAGAAACCTCGGTCACCAGAGGCGCTAGCAAGTCTTCGGGAGGCCCTTGAGAAGGCCACCTCTGAGGTGAGCATCGTGCCCAGCTGGAAGCGGCACGCGGAGGATCACCAAGTCCGGGCGGCGTTTCAGTTTGGGAGTGGAGGGGAGGCCTTGGTCGCCGGATGTACCGTCAGAGGCAGGTACCCCAACCTGAGGCTTCTCCGAGAGGGCACCCAGGTCGCAGCACTGAGCGGTGACCGGGGGATGTTTTCCCTCACCCTGGAGGGTGGACGGATTCTCGCTGAAAGGGGCCTCTATTGGGTCGAGATTGACGACTTCTACCCGGAGGGCAATGTCTTCGCCATCGGCGTCCTGGACGCCCACGATGCCGTACGGGTTGGCGACGACGTCGTGGTCAAGCACGGCGATGAGGTAAGGGCCGTCGGAGTAGCGAGGATGAATCCCTCGGAGATGATAGGGAGTGACCGCGGGGAGGCCGTCCATGTGCGGCACAAAGTGTCACCCGCTGGGGCGTAGCCGGGACTCGTCGGGCTCCGTCACTTTCACTTTCAGCTACCTCCCCCCTTCGTCTACTTATATACTCTCCAGGTGAGGGGGGCTGAGAACATGGTCGATGATGGGGGCTATGGCTGGGAAGAGGTGTATGAGGCCTACGGGTGCACCCCCGACTACTCTGATCCCAGCCCGGGCAAGACGGCCTTCTCCTTGCTTCATCAGGATGAGACCCGGGAGGAGCATGCTAGCACAGCACTCAGTGAGCCCTCGGTGATTCTAAACGCTGGTAGCACCCGAACCCTCCCGTCGACTCCCACGCTAATCCCATCCCCTGGGTAGGCAAGGTCGCGGCCTTGCCTATCTACACTTTTCGCCCCAGCAAAGGTTAAAGGAACCAAGTCATACTCACGCCCAGCAGGCGTAGTCTAGACTGGTAGGACCTTGGCCTTCCAAGGATTCGGAGACAGCCAATAGCCCGGGTTCAAATCCCGGCGCCTGCAT
>CAYFZX010000018.1:0-20113 GCA_964347795.1 uncultured Methanomassiliicoccales archaeon | reverse complement strand
ATTGCGCGGCGAATCACGAGACGCAGGGTTCCGGGGAATCCAGAAAAGTCCTTATAGAGCCTGCCTCATCCTCCGGGGCGAAGGGATGGGAATGTCAACTCGCGATTCTCCAGGGAAGCGTATCTCTCCAGCAAAGGTCAGGAAGCACCTGAAGAGGGCTCGGAGAAGTCTGAGATCCGACAAGCGGGACCGGGCGAGAGTGGAAATGCGGGGCGCCCTGGAGCACCTGCCTGAGGACGAGCTGGTGCCAAGCGGATTGCGAGATCTACTCCTCGATGTCTCGGAAATCGCCTGGAGGCTTGACGGGTCTGCCAAGTTGGTGGGCCTCGTGCGCCGTCATCTCAGTTCGCATCCCAAAGATGCGGAGGCCTGGGTGGCGCTCGTCAGACTGCTGCAGACATCGCACAAGATCTCAGAGGCCATCGAAGCGTGTGAGGCAGGCGAGGAGAGTCTGGGTGAAAAGGAGCAGCTTATGCTTCTCCGGGGAGGGCTCCTCATCGAATCTGGCTCCGAAGAGGAGGGACTTGCAGTCCTGTGGCAAGTCGCCCGGACAGGCAGCGAGTGGCAGCGTGCCCTGCGAATCATTGAACAAACCGATGGGCCATCCGCCGAACTCCACCTATGCAGGGCCTCGCGCCTGAGGGAAAGGGCAGATGTCCAGAAGACGCTGAAGGCCCTTGAGGACGCTCTGGAAGAAGACCCACGGAGCGTGGATGCCCTCAGGGCGAAGACCCAAGTTTACCTTGAGCAAGAACGATGGGAAGATGCCCGCAACAGCGCCGGATCCGCCCTTGATCTGGAGTCCACTCATGCAGATTTGTGGGAGCTGAAGGCATTCGCCGAGGAGCAGTTGGGGGATCAGGAAGAGGCGATCCGCTCGCTCCAGGTAAGCCTTCGATACGGGCCCGACAGGGTTGACGTCTTGACCCACCTGGGGACCCTTCTACTGGAGGGAGGGAAGTACGAGCACGCCAGCGATGTCTTCGAGCAGGGGGTGGTCCTCGCCCCTGATAATGTCGTCGTTCTGGAGGGTCAGCGGGCCTGCATGGAAGGCCTCCAAAGGTGGAGCGACTATCGCGACCTCTGCAAGAAGGTTGTTGCCCTGGACCCGACTCGGGAGGACGTCCTGCTGGACGAGGCAAGGAGTTGGGTCCGGTCGGGAGGGAAGGACGAGGCCGTTGAGATAGTCCAGAAGCTGCTGGAGACGGGGGGAACGTCGCTGGAGACAGCAAGAAGGGCGGCCAGGCTGACCCTGGAGATGGAGTCGTGGGACCTGACCCTCATGGCGGCGAATCAGGTGCTGTCGAAAGCGCCCAAGGACGAGGTCGGGCTCCACTGCAAGGGGTTTTCCCTGCGGGGTCTGGGTCGTAACGAGGATGCCCTCAAGCCTCTTTCCGCGGCCGCGAAACTCCACTCTGACCTTCCGGCCCTCAGGGCCAAAAAGGACATCCTCAGATCCTTGGGGCGCTGGAAAGGCGTATATCAGTCCTGCAAACAGATCGTGGTCCACGAGCCTCAGGATGTGGAGATCTACGTGGAAATGGCCTCCGCAGCGGAATCACTCGGGAAAAGCAAGCTGGCCCTGCAGGCTTATGACCAGGGGCTGGGAGAGCTCAGCGGAGACCTGACGCTCATGCTCGGGAAGGGCGGACTCCTCTCCCGACTCGGCAAGCACGGTGACGCGCTGACCGCCTACGAGGGTGCCCTCAAGACAGACCCACGGTGTTTCGAGGCGCAGAAGGGACTCGCCCATGCCCTGTATTCTCTCAGGTCCTACAAGGAGGCGGTTGGGGCCTTTGATGAAGCACTACAGATCCGGACGGACCACGAAGCCTGGTACTACAGAGGCCTCTCGCTGATGGAGCTGTCCCAACTCCAGGAGGCAGTGGAGAGCTTCGATCGGGCGGGGGAAATGAAGGAGGAGGGTCGAATCTGGATGGCGAAGGGAAACGCCCTCCTCGGCTACGGCAAGCCTCAGGATGCCCTCTGCTCGTTCGAAAAGGCGCTCGAGCTCGAACCGACGGATGATGAGGCCCGCCTGATGCGGGCTGAATGCTACATGGAGCTTGGCGATTTCCGCATGGCCCTTGAGAGCCTGGAAGAGGCCCTTCCCCGAAAGGTGGACGACTGGAGGTTCCTCGAAGCTCGGGTCCGGTGTTTGAGAGAACTCGGCCGCCCACGGGAAGCCTATGACGTTGCCACAGAACTCTCGGAAGCCTACAGAAAGGACCCGAGGGCCTGGACGCTGAGAGCCTCGATGGCGAGGACTCTGGGGCTGAGTACGGAAGCCCTCGAGTGCCTGGAAAAAGCTTCCAAGCTCAGTCCGGCGGACCCCGCCCCACGGCTGGAGGAGGCCAGGCTTCTCCTCTCGCTGGAGGACTACCCGGAGTCCCTGCGCGTGGCCGACGAGGTCATCCTCAGGGACCGAGAGAACGCTGAGGCCTACATCGTCAAGGGGGAGGCCCTGGGAGGATTGGGGCGCTACGAGGACGGGTTGAGGAGCTACAACGAGGCGCTGGCCCTTGAGCGGGAGAACAAGGAGGCTCTGGTTGGCAGGGCCCTGAACCTCGCTCGTCTGAAGCGGTACGAAGAGGCCCTGGCGACTATTGAAGACCTTGTCGATCGATCCCCCTCTGACCCCTGGTCCCACTACTGGAAGGCGCGAGTCTTCTCGGAGGCCTGTCGGTGGGAAGAGGCATTGAAGGGTCTGAATCAGGCCCTCTACTATGGCGGAGCCCATCCCACCATCTTGGCGCAGAAGGGTCTGACGCTGCAGAAACTCGAGAGGACGGAGGAGGGGCTGAAGATCGTTAGCGACGCACTCTCGACCCATCCCAGTGACTCTACCCTCATCGCGGCCAAGGTCGCCCTCCTGAAGGCACAGGGCAAGCACGGGGAGGCGCTGGACCATATCGACCTTGCCCTGACGGAGAAACGGGAAGACCGCGAGCTCCTCTTCCAACGAGTGGAAGCCCTGGAAGCCCTGAATCGCTGGAACGAGGCCATAGAGACGTTAGAGCTTGCCGCCCGTCTCTCACCGCCCTCAAAGGATGTTTGGACGCGATGTTCCTCCCTGTATCTGAAGCTCGGCCAACCGGAGGCCTCCCTCGCGGCCTACGATAAGGCCATTGAGCTTGACCCTGGCGATGCGGAGCTGTGGAGGGGGCGCGGGAACCTCTCTGAGACCCTGCGACGCTGGCAGGACGCCGTTCAGTCCTACACGCTGGCCCTGGACATCAGGCCCAGGGATGAGTCCCTTCTCTGTGCGTTGGGCAGGTCGTACCTGGAGATGGGTCTCTACGAGCAGGGAAAGGATGCCTACACCAGGGCCCTGGCACTGAATCCGACCCTGGAGGAGGCCCTCGTTGGCCAGAAGCGGTTGGGCGAGAAGAGGCGCAGGGAGAAGGTGAAGGCGTATGCGTGGAACGTGCTGGAGTTCGAGGCCGTCAATGCGCGTCAGGCTACCAAGGAGGAGGCGTTCAAGTACTGCAACGTCCCCATGGAGTACCTTGAGGAGGTTGTCCAGTACATCAACCGGCCCCCTGAGGTCGACGTCCTGTCCCTCCCAGATGCGGAGCTGAGGCGACTCGAGACGCTCTCACGGGACGTCCTGTCTGCGGGGAGGAGCTCACTGGGCCTCCCCAGGTTGTACGAGGTTGTGAACGAGTTGCCTCACCTCGACACAGACGATTCAAGGAGAGTCCTTGGGTACGTTCGCGGTGTCTTGGACCTGGACGTTCCTGTGGAAGAGACCCCTGGGATGGAGCGTCTGATGAAGATGGCGATGGATTTCCCGAAGACAGAATGGAACGCCCTTTACTTGGCCCGCAACCTCGGAATCGGGGTCTATGAGGCGAAGCGGCTCGAGCAGTCTCTCCAGGTATTCGAATCTGGCGCATCCGCGGAGCCCGTTGTTGATACGCCTGAGACTCCTGCGCGATCAAGGAGGACCGAGAAGACTTGCATCAAGCACGGAGCGACTGGCATCTACCAACACCACTGTGGTCAGTACCTCTGTAGCGCTTGCATAGTCGGAGGTAGATGTCCCGTTTGCAGGCATCCGGTGTCGCGCTCCTACAGGGACCTGCAGTCTGAGGGACACTCAAGAGAGGGGCGGTGGTAGGGGCCTAACCCTCGCCGGTCTGGAAGATCCATCGGTCTCTCTCCTCTGCGAGCCTATGCAACAGCTCAAGGGCCTCTGCCTCGGGGAGTTTGAGGAAAGCGGCGCCGACGTGTTTGCAGAACAATGCCCCGGCAGACCGCCGTTCCCAATCCGGACACTCGTGCACGATCCGTTTGTCCCCCAGGTCAATCCTCACGGAGTAGTCCTTGACGGTGCCCTTCACGATGTCCTCCTCGCGAGTTAGTGAGACGTCCGCGATCTTCATGGCCCGCCGGAGTCTGTCCGTGCCCAAGAAGAAGATGAGGAGGTCCTCCAGTCCCATGTCGTCAAGGTCCTTCTCGAAGGGGACCTTCCTGTCCCCCAGGGACCTCCCCTCGACAACGCCGAACCTTGTGAGCGCCTGGCCTATCCTCCACTCGATGTACTCCTGCTCCTCCGCTGTGTACTTCTCGCGATTCCTGGGATCGTCGAAGTACCGTCTTGCGGCGCGGGCGTGGAAGGGGGTGTGGACCGGGTACTTCCAGTTCTCCGGATCGGCGTAGTGCTTCGGATCCTTTGGGTACCCCCGCGATGGTCCGTCCCGACCGTCTGGCTTTCGCTCCGGAACCTTGCCGACAGTCATCCAGAGAGGATTGTCTGAGGAGGTTATTACCGTTGGGACCCGCCCTTCCCAATTCAGCTCCTCTATAGCCCCCTCATCCTTGGAGACTCAGCCCTTCCACAGCCTTAAAGGAGCTGCGCTCCCTCCTCCAGAGGGGAAGGACATGGGGAAGATACTCCGTCTCAGCGACGTTGGCATATTCACGGCAGATCGGGACGCCGCGAGGAAGTTTTACACCGAGAAGGTCGGGCTGGAGGTGAGGTCGTCCATGCCCGAGTTTGGCTACCTTGCTCTCGGAGCGGCCGAAGTAGGCGAAGATGCCAGCATGAACCTGTGGCAGCCGACCCCCGATTGGGGAGAGGAGTATGAGGAGGGCGTCCGCTCCATCGGAACCGTTACGGGGCTGGGATTCCGCACCCACAACCTGGAGAAGACCCTTGAGACGTTGTCGGAGCGGGGCGTCAAGGTCGAGAAGGAGACGGAAGCCTTCGCGAGGTTCTGGGATGCCGACGGGAACGTCCTCTTCCTCCAGGAGGAGCCGGGGGCCAGGGGTGCCGAACCCGGGCTTGCCGCCTTGGCTTGGGTGACCGTGGTCACAGCCGACGAAGAGAAATTGGGACGTTTCTACGCGAGCCTGGGCCTTAAGTCGACTCGGGTCCCGGGGGAAGAGGAGGGAGTCGAGCACTCGATCTACCGCCTCAGCTCTCAGGGGACCGCGATCCTCCCCTTTACCCCCGTACGCGATATGTACGACGACCCAGCCGACTACGAAGCGGACATGGCCCACATCGGTGAGGACACGTCCATCATGTTCCTGACGGACGACGCCTACGCCCTTCAGGACGAACTCCTCTCCGAAGGCATTGCCTTCCGGAAAAGGGCAGAGGAGCGCCCATGGGGCGGTATCGCCATGCGAGTCTACGACCCCGACAAGAACCATTACATGATCGTCCAGATGAAGGAGTAGCAATTGTCGTCACTGACCTCCTGAGTGATCGCCAGTCTCTCAATCCTGTTGCCGCGCTCAGCGAAATCCGACCTTTAGGAACTCTGCTGGCCGCCACGGCACTCTCTCCACCCGGCATCTCTGGTGGCCTCCCGAAACCCCGCCGGGCAATTCCAGGGCGCCTAGCCGTGTCGAGCCGAGGCGGATCCGGAAAAAACCTCCGACGTCTCCCGGGCCCGAGTCTCTAATCGCCCAGTATCTCTCTGGCGATAACCAGCCGCTGAATCTCGCTGGTCCCCTCGCCGATCTCCGTCAGTTTGGTGTCCCTGTACATCCTCTCAACGGGGTAGTCCTTGATGAAACCGTAACCTCCGTGAATCTGAAGGGCCTTGTCGGTAATCCTCTTGGCTGCTTCCGATGCGTAGAGCTTGGCCATCGCTGCTTCCTTCTTGTAGGGCCGTCCCATATCCTTGACCCGGGACGCACGGTAGACCAGCAGACGAGAGGCTTCTGTCTGTGTGGCCATGTCCGCCAGCATGAACTGGATCGCCTGGAAGCCAGAGATTGTCTGGCCAAAAGCTTCCCTGACCTGGGCGTAAGCCATGGCCTCATCCAGGGCCCCCTGGGCTATGCCGACGGCCATCGCACCGATGCTGATGCGCCCGCCGTCAAGGACCTTGAGCGCGTCCTTGTATCCTCCGTTGAACTCCCCGAGAAGGTTATCTCCAGGAATCCGGCAGTCTTCGAGCAGCACCTGCGAGGTGGCCGAGGCGCGGACGCCCAGCTTGTCCTCCTCCCTTCCAATGATCAACCCGGGGGTCCCACTGTCTACGACGAAGGCGCTGATGCCGTGGGAGCCCTTCTCGGCCTCGGTCATGGCCGCAATGACGAGGATGTCTGCGTGAGGCGCGTTGGTGCAGAAGTTCTTCGTCCCGTCGAGGACCCACTCGTCGCCCTCTTTCCTGGCTCCTGTCCTCATTGTCGAGGCATCGGATCCCGACATGGGTTCCGTGAGGGCCCAGGCACCGATGCGTTCCGCGGTCGCTAGCCCGGGCAGGTACGCCCTTTTCTGTTCGTCGTTCCCTGCGAGGAGGATGTGGGAGGTGCAGAGGGAGTTGTGGGCGGCCATGATCAGGGCGTGGGACCCATCCACTCGGGCCAGCTCTTCCACAGCGATGGAGTAGGAAATGGTGTCCGTCAAGTTGCCCCCATACTCCTGGGGCACGACCATGCCCATGAGGCCAAGTTGCCCCATCTCCTTGACCGTCTCCACGGGGAATCTTGCCTCCCGGTCGAGTTCTCGCGCAAGGGGCTTCACACGCTTCTCGGCGAAGTCCCTGACCGTCTGGCGGATGAGCTCGTGCTCCTCGGTGAGGTCCAGCATCATGTCACCCTTCCCAAGGCTCTCCCTTCCAAGAACCTTTTGACCGCTACTCCTCCGCGAGGCGCGCCTTGCGTCGGTCACCGAGGGTGGAGAGCACGGATTTCAGCTCTCCGTAAAGCTCGATGACTGCATCCCTCTCCTCCTCGATGTACCTCAGAATCCCCTGATAGTCTCCCTTCCGATAGAGGGGAGGCACCACGTTACTCCACTCCCTCTTCCGGGTGAAGTTCGTCAGGCTTGAACCCTCGAATCGTCCCCGATTCATCAGGACGAGGACGGGCCAGATATCCACCATCGGTTTTCTGAAGAAGTAGTACTTGAGGTTCGATGGCTCCCAAGAATGGAGCCCATGCGCTTCCCCCCTCTCGACTATGAAGGTGATGTCGAAGTTCAGCCGGTTACCGATGGGGACGAAGTCCCATCCGACGTCGAGGAGGCCTTTGTCTATGATGGAACGGACAATCTCCTTCTCCCCCCACTCCCATTCCGTCAGGATGGTGAGGTTGCCAAGGGGTTTCCCCTTCTCGAGCTGCTGGAATTGGATGGTGAGGATCTTGTCCTGGAGGGGGTCCTCACCCTCGGTCTCGATGTCGAAGTAGTACTCGGTCACTGGCAGAGCATCGAGAGGTTTGTATATAGTCTTAGGCAGCCGCCTCGCGACACTGCTCCGCCTCCGACATGCAGGAAGGTTTTTATTCCGACGGCAATCCTAGGGTGATTCGCTTGCCGTGGGGAGTGGGATAACGGACGTCGCGATTGTGGGTTGTGGCCACGTTGGTTTCACACCTGAAAGCCATCAGTACTCGTGGAAAGAGCTGATGTTCGAGGCCGCCGTGAAGGCCTATGAGAATGCCGGAGTCGATCCTCGCAAGGACATAGACTGTTTCGTGACTTGTGCCGAGGACTACCTGGAGGGCTTCTCAATCTTCGACGAGTTCACGCCTGACCAGTTGGGGGCGGCCTTGAGGCCGGCCTTCACGGTCACGGGCGATGGGATTCATGGACTTGCCTCGGCATTCATGCTCATACGAACGGGACAGCTGGACGTTGTCGCGGTCGAAGCCCACAGCAAGGCCGCGGACATCCTGACGTATGAGGGAGTCGTGAGCTTCGCCTTCGACCCCATCTACAACAGGCCGCTCAAGGGTCATCCCTACCATCTCGCTGGCCTGGAGATGAATGCGTTTCTGCAGGATGCGGAGAACACGGAGATCGACTGTGCGGAGGTGGTCAGGAAGAACAAGGGCAATGCCCTCAAGAATGAAAGTGCCAGCTTCGGAGAGGAACTCTCTGTGGAGGATGTGATGGGCTCAAAGCCCCTCTTCAAACCCCTGAAAGCGGCCGATGTCAGCCCGTTGGCCGACGGGTCCATCGTCCTTGTCCTGGCCTCCGCCGAGAGGGCGAAGAAGCTGACAGAGCAGCCCGTGTGGATCAGGGGCATTGGTTGGGCCTCTGATACCCCATGGATCGAGACGCGGGACTTGAGGGAGGCGAGGTATGCCCGTCTCGCCGCCCGCCAGGCGTACGAGATGGCGGGAATCGAGCGGCCGCGCCTGCAGATTCAGGTCGCTGAATTAGACGACCGATTCTCCTACAAAGAGCTGCAGCATGTCGAGGCCCTGGCCCTCTCCGGCGGCTATCGAGCCGGATCGCTCCTCCGAGAGGGCTACTACGATGCTTCTGGCTCCCTCCCCGTGAACCCCTCGGGCGGTTCTCTGGGCGTGGGAAGTCTGCTAGAAGCATCGGGCCTCTACCGCGTCATGGAGGTGGTCCGACAGATACGCGGTGAGGCGGGAGACCATCAGGTTGGCGACGTCGACCTCGGGGTGGCCCAATCGTGGAGAGGGGTCCCGAGCACATCCGGAGCGGTCGCGGTGATGGGGGGATGAAGTGAGACGTGTCGCCGTAATCGGTGCGGGCATGACAATCTTCCGCCGTCGCCTTCTGGAAACCGGGAAAGAGATGTGTTTCCAGGCCACGAAGATGGCCCTCGAGGAGGCGGGCATCGGCATGGAGGCCGTGGATGCTGTGGTCAGCGGTTCCGCTCCGGACGCCTTCGATGGCGTTCACATGAAGGGGGAGTACCTCTCTGACGGGTGTGGCGGCATCGGCCGCCCGTACATGCGGGTCTTCACAGGGGGCGGCACCGGCGTGTTCTCCCCCATCGCGGGTTGGTGGCATGTGGCCTCTGGCCTGGCGGACGTCTGTCTGGTCGTCAATGAGGAGAAGATGTCGTCGTGCTTCCCCCATCCGCAGTCCGCGTTCGCTCACATCTGGGACCCCGTTCTGGACCGACCGCTGAAGCCCAACCTGGTCTGGATCTTCGCCCTCGAGATGAATCGCTACATGACCGTCCACGACATCAAGAAGGAGGAGATCGCGGAGGTGGCCGTGAAGAACAAGCGGAACGCGGTGGACCACCCCTGCGCCCAGTTGGCCGACCCTAACATCACCGTCGAGGATGTGCTGAACTCGGAGGTGATGGCCTGGCCGGTCCAGCTGTTGGACATCAGTCCTCCCAGCGATGGGGCATCGGCCCTGGTGCTGGCCAGTGAGGACGTGGCCCGACAGTACAGCGAGACCCCAGTGTGGATCTCCGGCGTCGGATGGTGCATCGACTCCACCATGTGGACGAACCGCGATTTGTACTTCCCCGAGTACCTCGCCCGCGCGTCGAAGATGGCCTACAAGATGGCGAAGATTGACGATCCCAGGAGGGAAGTCGACGTGGTGGAGCCCTATGACCCCTTCGATTACAAGGAGCTGCACCACCTGGAGGGACTACTCCTGGCCGACAAAGGCCAGGCTCCGAAACTGACGGTGGAGGGCGTCACGCAGCGGGATGGAGATCTGCCTGTCTGCCCCTCCGGAGGCCTCCTCGGAGTCGGGAACCCCATAGCGGCCACCATGGGCATCAAGGCGGGGGAGATCTACTGGCAGCTGGCGGGAAAGGCGGACGCGAGACAGGTGCCGGGCGACCCCCAGATCGGAGTGTGCCAGGCCTGGGGCGACCTGATGCAATATTCCAGCGTCGTCGTGATGAAGGCGTGAGGACCATGGAAGAGAAGAAGTGGCCCGGGACGCCTCTCAAAGCATCAGACCTGACCGAAGGAAAGGTCATCACGGAGGAGTGGGAGCCTGAGGCCAAGTACGCATGGAGCACGGGCGAGTCCATGAGCCGGTTCCTGTCCGAGCTGAAGGAGGGGAAGCTCGTCGGCAGGCAGTGCGATGAGTGCGGACGGACCCTTTTCCCGCCCCGGTCGTTCTGCGAGGACTGTTTCAAGCGCACCGGGGACTTCGTCCGCCTGAAGGACACCGGCACCGTGGAAACCTTCTCCATTTCCTACTTGGACACCGATGCGCGCCGCATCGAGGAGCCCATCTTCGTGGCTGTCATCAGCATCGATGGCGCCTCGGAGAAGATGGGGTTCATGCACTATCTCGGTGAGGTGGACAAGGACGACATCCAGATCGGGATGAAGGTTAAGGCTGTGTGGAAGCCCAAGGAGAAGAGGGAGGGTTCCGTCACGGACATCATGTACTTCAAGCCCACCGGGAGGCGTTGACGTGGCCAAGGACTTCGCGCGGTGGCACGGTGACATGGAAGCCCATTACATCTACACTGCAGGCGTAGCCGGCGAGCGCTTCTTGCGGGAGATTCGCGACAACGGGCGGTTCATGGGGACCTACTGTGCCAGCTGCGATCTCCTGTACATGCCGCCCCGCCTCTACTGCGAGGCCTGTTTCTCCGAGATGTCGGAGTGGGAGGAGGTGCCCAACAAGGGCGTCATAGACGCCTACACTGTTGCCTACCTCGACGAAAAGGGGGAGAGGCTGGCGGAACCTCTGGTCTGGGCCATGGTCCGGTTCCCCGGCGTGAAGGGCGGCCTCCTAAACCACGTGGACCTCCCGGAGCAGGAGGTCGAAGTCGGCATGGAGGTAGAGGTGGTCTTCAAGGGAAGAGGCGAGCCCAAGGGTTCCGTCACCGACATGCTCCACTTCAAGCCTATCTGACGCCTCTTACCAAGAAGGATAATCTCATCGCTGGTTTTTTACGCCTCGTTGATAACAATCCTCTGTCCGATGGCCCAGGCTCGCGCGAAGCGGCGCTACAAGATGAAGATCTGCACCATTGGGGAGGAGGCGGTAGGCAAGACCAGCCTGATCCGACGCTTCGTCGCGGACAAGTTCGAGGGGGAATACATCCGAACCATCGGAACCCTCATCAGCAAGAAGACAGTCAAGCTGGAGGACCCCATGGGACAACCTCTGGAGATCGATGCCGTCCTGTGGGACATTATGGGCCGCCAGGGCTTCATGGAGCTCCTCAAGGACGCCTACTTCTACAAGGCGAATGGCGTCCTGGCGGTCGCCGACATCACCCGGGGGGACACCCTTCAGTCCCTGAATGGGTGGCTTCAGGGCGTTCACAGTGCCGCGGGGGACGTCAGTGCCACGATCCTCGTGAACAAGTCGGACCTGGAGGATGAGGTCGAGGTGAAGAAGAAGGACATCGTGGAGCTCGGCAGGGCCCACGAGGCGCCTTGGTATTTGACCAGCGCCAAGACCGGCGAGAACGTAGCCCTGGCCTTCGAGGGTCTCATTCGAATGATCCTCCAAGAACCGGGGTCAGTGCCGCCGTCCCTCAAGCCCCTCACCAGGCGTTCCTGAGGCTCTCCGGAAGGTAAAAATATCGACGGGGCCTACCGACAATCGCCTGGGCTTCCATGTCTGAAGAGGATAGATTGAAGGAGATTGAGAAGGCCAAGCGCAGGTGGGAGGAGAAGACGCTGGCGGGCTCCCTCAAGGCGAGACCCGAAAGGGGGAAGTTTATGACGACCTCCAGCCTGGAGGTAGACGCGCTCTATACCCCCGGAGACCTCGGCGCGATGGACTACCCAGAACGCCTAGGCTATCCAGGCGAGTACCCCTTTACCCGCGGTGTGCATTCCAGCATGTATCGGGGCCGTTTGTGGACCATGCGGCAGTTCGCCGGCCATGGGTCCGCTGAGGACACCAACGCCCGCTACAAGTATCTCTTGGACCACGGGGAAACCGGCCTCAGCGTGGCCTTCGACATGCCGACCCTGTACGGCCTTGACACCGATGACCCTGAGGCTGAGGGAGAGTTCGGAATATGCGGCGTCGCAATATCTTCGCTGCAGGACATGGAGATCCTGTTCGACGGAATTCCGGTGGACAAGGTCAGCACCTCCATGACCATCAACGGACCCGCGGCCGTGCTGTGGGCCATGTACATTGCCATGGCTGAGAAGAGGGATATCCCCACTGAGGTCCTGCGGGGCACCATTCAGAACGACATCCTGAAGGAGTATCAGGCCCAGAAGGAGTGGATCTTTCCTCCGGAACCCCACATGAAGCTCGTGGTCGACACCATCGAGTACGGCTCACAGTACCTTCCCAAATGGAACGCAATCAGCATCAGTGGCTACCACATCCGAGAGGCCGGGTCAACGGCGGGCCAGGAGCTGGCTTTCACCCTGTCCAACGGCTTCGAGTACGTCCGGTGGTGCCTTGAGCGGGGGCTCGACGTCGATGCCTTCGCGCCCCGTCTTTCCTTCTTCTTCAACGCCCACAACGACCTATTCGAGGAGGTGGCGAAGTACAGGGCGGCGCGACGCATATGGGCGCGAGAGATGAAAGACACGTTTGAGGCGAAGAACCCGCGCTCCTGGTGGATGCGGTTCCACACCCAGACGGCGGGGGTATCCCTCACAGCCCAGCAGCCGGAGAACAACATTGTCCGGGTTGCCATCCAAGCTCTTGCCGCCGTCTTGGGCGGCACCCAGTCCTTGCACACGAACTCCATGGACGAGGCTTGGGCCGTTCCCACAGAGAGGGCCGTTCGCATCGCCCTGCGGACCCAACAGATCATCGCCCACGAAAGCGGCGTGGCCAACACAGCAGACCCCCTGGGTGGATCGTACTATCTCGAATGGCTCACGGACCACCTGGAAGAGGAGGCCTATCGATACTTCGACCGGATTGACGAACTCGGTGGGGTTATTCCCGCGATTCGAAAGGGGTTCTACCAACGTGAGATCGCGGGTTCTGCCTACAGGTACCAGAGGGAGATCGAGGCGAAGGAGAGGATCATCGTCGGCGTCAACGAGTACGTCTCCGAGGAGCCTGAAGTCATCGAGTACCTTAGGATCGACAAGGAGGCCGAGAGGAGACAGCTCAAGCGACTGAAGAGGCTTCGGGACGAGCGGGATGCGGCCAAGGTGAAGAAGGCCCTGGACGGGCTGAGGAAGGCCGCTGAGGAGGACGAGAATCTGATGCCGGCGATTCTCGACTGCATCAGAGTGCACTCCACGCTGGGGGAGACTGTCACCACCCTCAAGGAGGTGTTCGGCGTCTACGAGGAGCCCCTGGTGTTCTAATCTGGAGGCAATGTTTGGCCAAGATCCGTGTACTAGTCTCGAAGCCAGGCCTCGACGGCCACGATAGGGGGGCGAAGGTGGTTGCCCGGGGTCTTCGCGACGCTGGTATGGAGGTGATCTACACTGGCATCCATCAGACGCCAGAGGATATCGTCGAGGCTGCCGTCCAAGAGGACGTGGACGTGGTCGGGTTGAGCATCCTCTCGGGAGCGCATATGACTCTGTTCCCCCGGGTCGTGGGGTTGCTGCGAAAGAGGGGGTTGAACGACGTCATGGTCATCGGGGGAGGGATCATCCCGCCGGAGGACGTACCGGAGCTGAAGAAGGCTGGTATCGCGGAGGTCTTCGGACCGGGCACTCCCCTCAAGACCATTGTAGAATTCATCCAGAGCAGCCTTGGGAAGAAAGCCAATGTCTCTGGTTGAGGGCCTCCTGAGAGGGGACAAGAGATCCGTCGCAAAACTGATTTCTCTCATCGAGGACGGAGATCCCGCTGCCACGGATGCAATCCGGGAGATCTACCAGAGGACTGGGGATGCCCACGTCGTGGGGGTGAGCGGGCCGCCGGGTACGGGGAAGAGCACCTTGATCTTTCGCCTCACTCAGGAGTTCCGCAAGCGTGGAAAGCGGGTGGGCATTATAGCTGTGGACCCGACCTCCCCGATCTCCGGAGGTGCCTTGCTGGGCGATCGAGTCAGAATGGGAGAGCTGGCGACGGATGATGGAGTGTTCATCCGAAGCATGGGCACGAGGGGGCGGTTGGGAGGCGTGTCAGCGGCGACCTCAGATGCCGTGAACGTCCTCGACGCGTTCGGGAGCGACATTGTGTTCGTGGAGACGGCCGGTGCCGGACAGACCGATGTGGAGGTGTCGGACCTGTCGCACACGACGGTCGTCGTCGTCATGCCCGGAGCCGGCGATGAGATACAAACTCTCAAGGCAGGCCTCTTCGAAGTGGCCGACATCTTCGTCGTGAACAAGGCCGACATGGAGGACGCCGACAGGGTGGCCACGGACCTGCGCATGATGCTGGAGCTTGGTGAGAGGGGCGAATGGGACCCGCCTGTCCTCAGCGCCGTCGCCCTCCGGGGGGAAGGGGTGTCTGAGATTGCGGATACGCTTGAGAGCCACCGCGCCTTCCTCAACGAGCCTGGGCGGATCGACGCATGGCGACGCCGGAAGGTGGAGAAGGAGCTGTTGATCGCCATCTCTGAGTCCGTGTTAGAGCGGAGCCTAAAACACAGTTCGGGTGAGGCCTTCCAGAATTTTGTCGAGGAGGTGCTGAAGAAGAACATCAGTCCGCGAGAGGCCGCGTTGCGGCTGGTTGAGAAAGCCGCTCGGGATGTGTAGGATTTTTCACCGTCGACGATAACGGCAGCACAATCATTCTATAGCGTTCCCGACGAGACTGACTCGTGGTTGACGCCTTCCAAACGTTCACCGCCATCGTAGTGGGAGTGGCAGGCTTCATCATGCTAGCGGTAGCGGTGATGGCCTATATGCGGAGCCGCCAGGTAGGGGACGACGTCCTCAGGAGCCTCATGTACATGAGGTCTCATCTACTCCGCAGAGGTTACTTCATCTTTATACTCATCTCGGCGGGGATGTTTCTCTTGGGAATACCCATCGCTCTCGGGCTGGAGATTCCTACAATCTACTACCCTGTAGTCGCCGTCTTCGTCATGATTGCTCTTGACATCGCGATTGTCTATTTCTACTTCCTCTTGGTGCCACGGGAGAGTCCAGTGAGCACACCACTTCGTCGATTGTCGGAACTATTGGGAGGTTTACGCGGGGATGATGACCGAAGGAATGCTCGTTGACGACACTTTGGACAGCGCTCTGAGAGAGGTCCTGGAGAAGGTGCCCGGCCTCCTCGGATTGGTCCTGACAGACGACAACGGCATCCCGGTGTCGACGAACTTCACGGGTAAGGGGGGTGTCAGGGAGTCGAGCGTCATGGGCGCTGTGGCGGTTGACCTCGCCGCGAGGATCTCTCAGCACCTCAGGTTGGGAGAGTTCGAGAACATCACCTTCTCCTTCAGCGATCACTACCTGCACCTGTCGACGCTCGCGGATGGTAAGGTCCTCATGCTTGTCATCGCGGAGAAGGAGGTGAATAGGGGCCTTCTGGAACTGACACTAGAAGAGGTCAAGAGGGTGATTGAGCGGCTGGTGGCCGACCTCGTCTACATTTAGCTGTGACGCGGGACTCTCCTTGCGAGCCCTCATCTGCCAAGCACAGTCCTTCACCAAACCCTCTCCCCCACGGGCAGTTACCAACGGTCCGTGGCCACCGATAGGTTGATACCCTCGGTGCTCTCTTCTATCGGCGGGACTATCATTCGGCGGAGGTGGAAACGGAGGCGGTCCTGTCGGTCGTGGCGAGGGGAGGCACTAAGGTAAATCGGCGATAGTATGACGCTCAAGGTTCTCCTCATTTCACCGTCCTCCATCGTGGAGGACAGGTTCGGCTCGCGCATTAACATGCGTTCTGTGTCTCCGCCTCTTGGACTCCTCTACGTGGCCGCGGTGCTGCAGAAGGAAGGCCACAACGTCGAAGTGTTCGATATGAACTGTGAGCAGGTCCCTACAAGGGACGAATTCTCGAGGCGGATCAGGTCGAGCGAGCCCGACTTGATCGGCATGTCCACCCTGGTTCATACCTTCAAGAACGTCTCAGATACCGCCCGGCTCTGCAAGCAGGAGTTCCCCGACTGTCCCATTGTGGTCGGTGGGTATTCCGCCACGTTCAACCATGACAAGATTCTCGGCCAGTACGATGATTTCGACTTTGTGGTGAGGCGAGAAGGCGAGGAGACAGCGGCAGAGCTCGTTGCGGAACTGGAGAAGGGAGTTCCTGACTTTTCCACGGTGAGGGGTCTGACGTACCGTGACAATGGGCGAATCCGAGTCAACGATGACCGCCCGCTCATTGAGGATCTGGACGCCTTGCCCTTCCCCGCCTATGAGCTCGTCTCTCACCTGAACTACGGCGCCTTTGGGGGGCTTCGCGTAGCCCGGAGGAGCATGGGATCCATCCTGACTTCGAGGGGATGTCCGTACAAGTGCGCCTTCTGTTCCTGCAGCGCCTTCACGTATTCCACCATCCGTTGGAGGTCTCCGGAGAACGTGGTGGACGAGCTCGAGTATCTCGGTGACCGGTTTGGGATTAATGAATACGCGGTAGTCGACGACATCTTCACCCTCAAGAAGGAGCACGTTCTGGAAGTCTGCCGACTGATAAGAGAGCGTGGACTCGACCTGGAATGGTACTGTGAGGGAAGGGTCAACCAGGCCGACGAAGGCATGTTTCGAGAAATGGCAGCCGCAGGATGCCGAGCCATATATCTCGGGATAGAAAGTTGCGTCAACAGAATCCTCAAGTACTACAAGAAGGGGCTCACGTATGAGATGGCTCAGGAGGCGGCGGAGAAGGCTCAGCGCGCCGGTCTTGACGTCATCGGCAGCTTCATCCTCGGTGCCCCCATCGAGACGCTCGAAGAGATGTGGGAAACCGTCCGGTTGGCAGGGGAGCTGGACATCGATTTCGCACAATTCAACGTGCTTCGGATAACCCGAGGAATGCCCATGTGGGAGGAGCTTACTCGAGACGGCATCGTCGACGACGATGATTGGGAGGATGCGATCTTGGGCTTCGAGGTCAATCCGGAAGTCAAACCGGAAGACGCATCCAGGGTCCTGAAGGAGTTCCACAGGGCCTTCTATCTGCGCAGGTCCTTCCTTCTCAAACAGCTCATGAGAACGCTGTTCCGCCGCAACAAACAGATCATGCTCAACCTGAGTCACTTCCGGCAGTTTGTCGCCGATCTGAAGGACCTGGTCCATCTGACGTAGGAGTGGGGACTTTCTACTGGCGGGCCCTGAGCTGACGTTACAGCTACCCCCTTTGGTATATAAGTCAGGCAGGCCTAGGATGAGTTGAGGCCAATATCGTGGCACCTGCCGGAGGAGATCTGGAGCGTTCCATCACCCATGTGGTGAATCCCATCGAAGTCATGGAGGGGGCCGGGGTCCTGGTGAAGCGCGCTTTGCCCTCGGGCAAGATTTCCTATGAGGAGATTGATCCCTTTCTCCTTCTGGACTTCTTCGATACCTCTCGCTCCTCTGTCGAAGGACAGGCCTTTCCAAGGCACCCCCATCGCGGTTTCGAGATTATCACCTACCTTCTGAGCGGCGAGGCCGGTCACGGCGATGACTTCGGCAACAAGACTATCGTCCGTGGCGGGGGCCTGCAGAAGATCACCGCGGGAAGGGGCATATGGCACGAAGAAGGGCCGTCCTCGGGTGGCGAGGAGCCGACCAGAGGCCTTCAGCTCTGGGTCAACCTTGCGAAGAGAGACAAGAGGACTTCACCGGACTACCAGGTAGTGGAGCCTGAAGACGTCCCGAAGGAGGAGACTGACAACGTCACGATCCGTTTCTTGGCAGGCGAGGGGTCACAGGTCCGGCTCCACACACCTGCGATGTACCTAGATGTAACCGTCCGGGAGGGAAAGGCTCACCGGCAAGCCGTCCCGGAGGGATATCAGGGCTTCGCCCTTGTCGTGGAAGGTCAGGGGAGGTTCGGGACCAACGGCGTGGTGGCGAAGGAGGGTCAGTTGCTTGTCCTTGGGCCTGGAGAGGGATTGCGAGCCGAGGCTCGAGAGGGTGACCTCCGTTTCGTTCTGGCGGGCGGGAAGCCCCACAAGGAACCGGTCCTGTGGAATGGGCCATTCGTAGACTGACTCCTTCTCAACTCCCGTTCGCCAGCCCGGGCCGTCCTTCAGAGTATGAGGCGAGGAGAAGGGGCAACCTACTTAGCGGCATGTTCCATCGATCTGCGTGAAGGCGGGAGTCCTAGGGTGTGATCAAATGGAACTATTCGAAGCGGTGCGAGGCAGACGCAGTGTTCGCGCGTACGATGATAGAGAGGTACCGGAGGACACAATCGATCAACTCCTCGAGACTGCGATCCAGGCTCCCAGCGCGGGGAATCGACAGCCTTGGGAGTTCATCCTGGTTCGCGACCACGAAAGAAAGGAGGCTCTAGCCCACGCTGCCAGGGACCAAGAGTTTGTCGCAAAGGCCCCCTTGGTGATTGTCGTGGCGGCCAACAGGCCGCGGTCCGCGGCCAGGTATGGAGCCCGGGGGGCGGACCTATACTGTATTCAAGACTGTGCGGCGGCGACGCAGAATCTCATGCTTGCGGCAACCGAATTGGGTCTGGGTACCTGTTGGGTGGGTGCGTTCGATGAAGAGCTCGTTTCGCGGGTGGTGTCTCTTCCTAAGGACGTCCGGCCCTTGACCCTCATCCCCGTCGGCTACCCTTCGGAAGAGCCCGACATCCCCCGCCGTCTTCCCCTCGCGCAGGTTGTCCATCGGGAGCGGTTCTGAGGGCAATAACGTATGGTCCAACCACGGGTTGTAGTCACCGAACTGCGGAAGGGGGACATTCCTTTCCTACTGGACCTGTGGCAGATGCCAGAGGTGATGCGCTACGCGGATGAGTTCCCCCGACTTCGCCATTGGTCGAGGGCTTCAGGTGTTGAGCGGGCTTGGAAGGCCTACGAGAAATGGCGGGCTGAGCTGGGGGAGAAATACACCCAGCTAATTCTGCGACGGGCTAGGGACGGCCCCATCGGGGAATCCTTTGTGGCCCCGTTGCCGGAGGGATACCAGTTCGGTCGATGGACGAAACCTGAAGGCGTCCCCTCGGTGATCGCCGACATCAAACTCCTCCCCGCGTGGTGGGGAAGGGGGTTGGGTACTGAAGGCATGCAGGAAGTCGTGAAGTTCGTGTTCAATCGGACTGACTGCGACCTATTCGTCGTGCCGCCACATGTCCAGGGAAACCCCGCCGCGGTCCGAGTCTACGAGAAGGCAGGTTTCGTGCTCAAGTCCAAGAGGAAAGGGGCGGGTCACCGGATTATGGAACTCTGGAGAGAGCGATATGAGAAGAGATACTGATACCGCCCGCCAGTCTCGGGGGTTCAGAATGAGGACGATCGCTTCCAGTTCTAAGGGTCATTATCACGAGTGATAGCTAAGTCGCTATCATTTATTTGGCGGAACGACCAGATAAGAAGGCGAGTGAACGCTGTACACAAAACGACGGTGCCACCCATTGGTCGTGCTTGCCACTACGAGTCGGAGTCATTCTCGTGGTGCCTGGCTGGGGCGTCTGGGGACCGTTAGTGCGTTGTCGTGAGGGGTCAGAATGGAAGAGTGGCAGAAGCCAGTCAGGATAAAGGACTTGGCAGGCCTCCCTATCGACGATCAGAAGAAGGCCGCCAACATCGTTCTCAGCTACCTGGACACCTTCGACAGCACATTTCTGATTGAACTAGTCCACAAGATCATGCAAGTCCTAAGGAACCGAGGACTCGGTGAAGATCTCTCTATGATGGGTGATTAGCGCCCTTGTATGGCTGGGTTCGGGTCGTTTGGAAATCGGTTTTGCCGACTGCGTCAGCTCTTCATGCCCGACACGGGCAGGATACAGGCAACGGCCGGCGATCAGCCTCTTCTCACTCTCTCCAAGCCGCGTAGGTGGAACCCAAGACGATCAGCGCGAAGACGATGCCGGGGATTATCAGGATGAGCCACTCTACGGTAGCATCTCCCGCAGCAATTCCTGCCAAACCACCGGCCG
>CAYFZX010000017.1:5765-22656 GCA_964347795.1 uncultured Methanomassiliicoccales archaeon | reverse complement strand
TCTGAGCATCTACCCCTCCCGGCGAGATATCAAACGGCCGAGCTTAAGGGTTTGCCCGCCACGTCCAGCCGGTGTCAGGGAGGCGCCAAAGGCTCCAAATCGCTCTGTCGAACGACCCGGACCCCCTGAGATTCGACCATCGCGGTCACCCGCCTCCTCAGTTCGCCCTTGATCGCCTTGCGATGGATGTATGCGAGAGAAGCGCCCGGAGACCTCTGCAAGGCCTGCTGTAACATGGACCTGCTAAGATTCTGCAGAGCATAGGACGGAATCATGTGACCGAAGGAGACACGCCTGTCGAGGGCGACGTCCGTGATCCGCGGGACATAGTGGCCGCCTCCTAAGCCAACGGCCACGGGGTATTCAGCGGGTTGTACCTCAGAGAGGACGTCGGCGATGACAGAGGTCGCTCCTGCGTCAGTCCAGGCCCTTTCGTCACTTCCCACCTCGACGTAGAACGCGGGGGTCTGCAGATAGGGACCGTGATGTGTTGCCTCGAAGGACACCGAGTAGTCCAGTCCCTCCGCCTTCCTCATGAGAAGCCGAAGAGCCTGGGTCATCCAATGGGGTACCGTCGGCACCAGCCTTCGCGCCTCGCCTCCGAGTGTGGCCGCACCGAAGTTGCCGATGGGGTGGACAGTGAGACTCCGTCTCCCACTCTCACTCCTATGTCTCGAGGCGTAGATGATAAGTTCCGGTGCCTCACCTCGAGTCCTTTGCACTTCTCGATCGAGGTGGTCCCGGTAGAGGGCGGAGGCCTGGAGAGTCACGATGGTCCTCTCTCCACGCTGGTAGACGGGGTTCCCGTCGAAGCGCCCTATCGTCTCCCAGCTCCCGGTGCGCAACAGGTGGCCGAGGATGGCGGTGCTGGCGAGGTCGACGTGCGAAGTGGCTATCAGGATCATCATGGCACAAACCGATCGGATTGACATGAGCCTTTTGGCGGAGCCTCATGATTCAGACAGCGGGAAAGTTTCAATAGCTGGCACGGCTACCTCGGCACCATGGAGCTAGTCTATCTCAGGTCTCCTACAGGCCTCCAGCACGAGAGGGCCGCCATAGTCCTGGGCCAAATCCGAGAGCTGATACCCGACCTTGAATACCGGGAGGTGGACCCGAGGGAGGAGCCTGAGTACGCCGCCAAGTTCAACATCAAGTACGCTCCCGGCATCATCATCGACGGTCGAATCGAATATGTGGGGATACCTCGAGAACGGATGCTCCTCAATCGAATTCGGGAGCTCCAGGGTCCTCAGAGGACCGCTAAAGACTAGGGTCCAGTTCAGAAGCTGCTTGACCACTCCTAGTCAAGACTTCCACACGATTCGGGACTCCCTCTGCCTTCCATCCGGTCTTTCTCGCTCCTGGTTTGCTGTGGCTGCTCAAGAAAGGCGTCGGCGGCATCAAATATTCTTCAAATCTTGGACATGGTCAAACGAAGGGGTTCCACATCTCTGAGCGCCCCCGATAATAGGAACCCCACCAGATATATTCCCGATTGTTCTAGGTGCTCCCCGGTGATCCGGCCAAGATGCCTGGTGCGAGCTGACCTGAAATGAACGATGCTTACAGAATCGGGAGAAATTTCGGGGCTGTAGGGTTTGCGCAGATCTTCACCCAGATTCTCACGCTTGTGATGTCACTAGTTCTCGCTCGAACCTTGGGGGTCGAGCTGTATGGCGTCTTCATTTTCAGCCTCGCGTTCCCAAGCTGGTTTCTGTTGTTTGTGTCTCTCGGACTAGACTCAGTCTTCACCATCGACGTGGCAGCGGACAGGTCGAAAGCCCGCGCTTACCTCACAGCTTTGGTCGCGATGCGTGTACCCCTCGTCCTAGCCGCCATCGCAGGCCTGTGGATATTCGTCCAACTCGTACTGTCTGATCCTTTTGCGAGGACCATTACGATGATATTGGGGACAGCCAGCACCTTGGCAACATATGCCAACACTTTCCGATCAGTCTTCCGTGCGTTTGAACGGCTGGAGTTCGGAGCACTTGTGACGATTGTGGAGCGAGCCATAACCACGCTGGGGGTCGTCCTCCTAATGATGTTGGGGTACGGGCTGCTCGGTGTGTCGTTGGTCTTCCTCTTTGGCAGTGTAGTGAACTTGTCGCTACTGATCTTCATAACGAGGCGGAGGTTCGTCTGGTTCGAGCGTCGAGTGGATCCCGCCACGGTAAAGAGGATCGTCAGGAAGACGCTCCCCTTCGCTCTATCCGCTGTGGTCAGCACCCTTTTGTACACCAGCGGACCAGTCTTGCTCACTATTCTACGGGACACGGTGGCAACTGGTCATTTCAACGCAGCCTTTGCCCTCACACTTGCCCTGCTCAGCCCTCTGACTATCAACGCCACGGTCATCCTTCCGGTGCTCTCTCGTGTCTATCGAGAGGAGCCAGACAAGCTCTCCACGGTGCTTCAGCGGACCCAGAAGCTCTTTTTCGTCGTGGGAATGCCCGTCTCGCTGGGTGGATGGTTCTACGCCACGGAGATCGTAGTTCTGTTCTACGGAGAGCCTTTTCGGGGTTCTGCGCAGAGTCTAGGAATACTCATATTCACCGTGGCCGTTGGAACAGCCGCGGCAGGGATTGGTCCCGCGCTGTCAGCCACAGGACACCAGAAGCTCAACTCGCTCATTGGGATAGTTGCTGCATCGACAAACGTGGGCCTGTGTGTCGGCTTGATTCCTTTGTGGGGTCCCGTAGGAGCAGCATATGCGTTCCTTGCGGCCCGACTCGTAGGGGCGGGCTGTCGCATGATCGCAGTGAATCGCCTTGTGGCGCGAATAGACCATGTGGAAACCCTTTTCCGGCCCATCGTCGCCAGCGTGGCGATGATCGTTGGGCTATATCTATTGCCTTGGCTGACCCTGTGGTCCGGTATTCTCGCGGGCGGTTCCCTGTATTTCCTGATGTTGTTCTCTACAGGGGGCATACTGAAGGAGGACATAGCCCTTGTTAAGGACGCCTTGCGAGGAGCGTTCTTCCGCTAGAGGGCGTGGAATCTATATTTCCTCGAGCATCTCCCGTACCCGATCGATTTCCTCCCCCGTCGCGTGGCGGGGCAATGTTACCAGCAGACACTTCGCCCTACTGAATACACTCGTCAGTAGGTCTTCCTCCCTTGAAATCGGATCCCTTTCCATACGCAGGAGTCCAGCATACTCTCCTGCAATCTGCGAGTTGGTGAAGGGAGACTGCTCAAAGTGGTTGATCAGAGCCACCTTCCGCGCAAGGGATCTCGGCGAGACCTCGGAGATCGTGCTGTTGCCCATTCTGGTATTGAGAAGACAGACCCTTGCTAGTGGCGCTCGTAGTGTCGTGTTGCAGCCGTGGATCAGTTGCGAAACCGAGGCGCGCGCGTATACGGAAAAGTGGTCCAGCAACCGCCGCTGGAGAATTCCGACGAGCCAGTTGGATCCATTGAGAGAGCGCGCAAATCTCGTGCTGGCCAGTTGGCGTCTGACGGCGCGCCCTTCCTTCCCATTTCCCAGGGCTTCAACCAACTGGGGATGGCAATGGAAGTTGTACTCATAGAGGTTCAAATACCTGGGAAATGCAAGTACTTCTCCTGAGAGAGAGACAGGGCACCAATCATCCGACATGTAGTCATAGCCGTGGGCGAGGAGGCTTAGTTGAAGGTTTGTCTTGCCGGTTTGAGCCCAAGCGGGGAAGACATATGCCTCCCCATCGCGCGCCACGGCTGAGGCGTGGAGGACGGAAATCCTTCTTTCCATAAGGCGTTTCCTCATCGCATACGTAACCCAGCGCAACAATTCGGTGGGGGAGACTGACCCCGCCCGGATCAGCCCCTCCTCCACCTGTACTCTTCCTGAGGGCGTTGTTACCACAAAGGATGAATCATCGAAAGTATAACCTCCAGAAAGCACATGGTCAGGAGCTGGCACCTCTCCCTCCTCAACCCGCAGGTCAATGGTGTCTAGTTCCTCAATGAACATGCCAAGTTCCCTCTTCATCAGAGTGTTGAGGCCTCGGTGAGCCACTCGTATCGTGAAGAGGCCGTGGAAGTTGTATGATGTCGTCATTCCGTCTTCAGTCTGTCCACCACGCGTCGGCGTCACCTTCCTCCGGGAGGGGAGCCCAAGGCTCAAGACGCTACAATGGATGTGCGAATAAAAAGTGTTGTCGGGCTGTGGCTTCCTAACGTTTATTAGACTGCGTCCCGATTCTGGGATGATTGCGTGACGAGTTCGATCAGGATTGTTGATCACAAAGCGATGGATCTCTCAGCCGCCATGTTCGTCGTGGGATTTCCCGGGATCGGCCTTGTGGGCAGTATCGCGACAAACTTCCTGGTCTCCGCACTGGAGCTTGAGAGAATCGCTTCCGTGCTTTCTCGTGAGTTTCCACCCATGGGAGTGTTGAAGGACGGTCGAGTGTCGAGCCCCGTGAGAATCCACGCTGCCCCGATGGTCTGCGGTGTCGACGAGGAGTGCGACCAGCTCGCCGCCGTCATGTCCGAGGTAACACCCAAGGCCGGGGTCCTCTACGATGTCAGCGAGGCCCTCGTGTCGTGGTGTCTGGACAAGAAGGTGCAGGAGATTGTGGTCCTTGAGGGGTTCGTCAAACCAGAGGGCGCCAAGGATACCAACATCTACGGCGCTGCCAACAGCGACGCCGCCTTGGAGCGGCTGACGAAACTCAACGTGAAACCTTTGGGGGAGGGAATCCTGACGGGCCTTTCAGGTCTTATGAGTTACTTGGGGGAGGCCGAGGGCCTCGATGTTACCTGTCTGCTGGCGGAGACTGTGAAGGACTATCCGGACGCCCGATCCGCCGCCAAGCTCCTGGAGGTGCTCGATCCCTTCGTTCCCCAAATCAAGATCGATCCTAAGCCCCTCCTCCAGAGGGCAAAGGCCATTGAGACTCATTTGAAGGACTACATGGAGACGCACAAGGAGAATATCCAGGACATCGCCGAGCGCTCCAAGATAATGTACGGGTGAGTTCATGAGCCAAGGTGCCTACGTCTGCCCCGATTGCGGGGAGGAGAGCATGGTTAAGAAGACGGACAAGCCTGGCTGGTATCGCCTCCATTGCCAAAAGTGTGGGGCCGAGAGAGGTCCCTTCCGAGACGCCGAGGACAAGGCCGTAGCCTAGGGCTGGAGAGGGGAGCCGGTCCCGCCTCCCCACCAACGAAACCTTAATAATGAGTCGCCAGATATTTGGCAAAGGCTTCGGGCGCCTAGAACCCCGGGGCTGACCCGACTGGAGAGAGGGGCCTGGATGGGGTTTGAGAGGGAATTCGAGCAGATGCGGAAGAAGATAGACAAGATGTTCCGCGACTTTTTCCATGGCTACTCCTCGAAGTTCCGAGCTCCATTCCACTATGGGTTTTCCGTGAGGGTCGACAAAGAAGGCATTCCGAGGATCAAGGAGTTCGGTACCATGAAGCCAACGGTGGAGGGACGTGACCCTAGCGAGAGAGAGCCTGTGTACGACGTTCTTGAAGGAGAGGAGGAGATTTTCGTCACCGTCGAGCTTCCTGGAACTGTCCCGGAGAAGATCAGCCTCCGCGCCTCCGAGCGGGTCCTTACGGTCGAAGCCCAAGGGTTCAGGAGGTATTGGAAGGTCCTGGAGCTACCGGAGCCTGTGGACGCTTCCAGTCTGACCTGGACTTTCAACAACGGCGTCCTCGACATCATCCTCAACAAGCGGACGAAGAGGGTCAAGGCCGGCTAGATCTCTCGCAAGCTTCATTCTGTTCACCATTCTCTTGCCGTCGGGCATTCATGGTCATGGATCCGTTCGAGGCAGTCCAAAGCAGGGTGGAGGAAGTCGGGACTCTCCTGGGACTCGATCGTGGCCTTATCGAGGTCTTCAACCGTCCGAAGCGGGAGTTGGCCGTCACCTTCCCTGTCAAGATGGACGATGACACGCTGAGGACATTCCGGGGCTACCGGATCCAGTACAACATGGCCCTGGGACCCTGCAAGGGGGGCCTTCGTTACCATCCAGGCCTTAGCCTCAATGAGATCAGGGCGCTGGCAGCCCTGATGACCTGGAAGTGCGCCGTGGTGGGCATCCCCTACGGAGGCGCCTATGGCGGGGTCACCTGCAACCCCAAGGAGATGAGCGTCCGCGAGCTGGAGAGACTGACTCGTCGCTTCGTCTCCGAAATAGCGATCATCATAGGTCCCCGGGAGGACATCCTCGCCCCAGACGTCTACACGGACGAGAGGATGATGGCATGGGCGATGGACACCTACAGCATGAACGTGGGCTTCAGCGTTCCGGGCGTCGTCACCGGCAAGCCCTCTGCAATCGGGGGCTCCGTCGGCAGGGGCGATGCGACTGCACGCGGGTTGCTCTTCGTTGTCAGGGAATTCTTGAAGGACCAGGATAAGCGGCTTGAGGACGCAACGATAGCCATCCAGGGCTTTGGGAAGGTGGGCGCCAACCTCGCGACCGTTTTCAGCGCGGCAGGGTGCAAGGTCGTGGCCGTGTCCGACTCTCAGGGTGGTGTCTACAATGGGAACGGCCTCAAAGTGCCAAACCTCAGGCGTCACAAGCAGAGTCAAGGGAGCGTCCTCGGGTTCCCGGGGGGGCAGGAAATCGGCGGCGAGGACCTCCTGGGAGTGGAGTGCGATCTCCTCATGCCAGCCGCCCTAGCCCATGCGATCCATCGTGACAACGCGAAGGAGGTGGGTGCCTGGATGATTGCAGAGGCGGCCAACGGTCCCTTGACTCCTGAAGCGGATCGTGCATTGGATGAGAGGGGGGTCCTCGTGCTGCCAGACATCCTCTGCAATGCGGGGGGAGTCACCGTGAGCTACTTCGAATGGGTCCAGGGCCTGCAGTACTACTTCTGGGGTTTGGAGGAGGTAACCACTCAATTGCGGGACGTGATGCTGAGAGCCTATCGTATGACCGAGAGGGTGTCCGGAGAGGAGGACATATCCCTGAGGCAGGCGGCCTACACGATCGCCATTCAGCGTCTCGAGAAGGCGTACAGATTCAGGGGCATCTTCCCGTGAGCCTTTATTAGGAATCACTCCTTGGACGCGGACGGCGAGAACTTGCTGCCACCGGAAGAATCCATAATCGAAGCGGTGAACGCTGCGCTCCCTTCGGTGGTTTCCGTCGGCACCGTCAGGCTGATCCGGGCATCCCTCTTCGACGTCGTCCCCGTCAAGGGAGTCGGATCAGGCGTCATCTTGCAGGACGGCTACGTCCTGACGAATAACCACGTTGTGGAGAAGACCAGGGAGATCGAGGTCACGCTTCACGACGGTGAGAAGGTCAGAGGCCTCGTCCGGGGCGGCGACGAGGTGTACGACGTCGCGATGCTCGAGGTGGATGCCCGGGGGCTGAAGCCCATAAGCCTTGGGAACTCAGACGAGTTGAGAGTCGGCCAGATAGTCGTCGCCATGGGCAACCCACTGGGTCTTGTGGGAGGACCGACGGTGACCACGGGGGTGGTCTCCGCCCTGAACCGCGCCGTCTCTGGTCCCTACGGTGTCCTGCCAAGCCTAATACAGACCGACGCCGCCATCAACCCTGGAAACAGTGGAGGCCCGTTGCTCGACAGCGGGGGCAAGGCGATTGGCATCAACACGGCCATAGTCCCAGCGGCACAGGGCATCGGGTTTGCCATCCCCGTCAACACGGCAGTCCAGGCGGGTAAGGACATCCTGGAGGTTGGGCGGGTTCGCAGGCCATGGCTCGGCATCTACGGTGTTACACTCAACAAGGGCATCGCGGACTACTACCAACTCCCAGTGGAGCAGGGCGTCCTTGTCGTCGAGGTCGCCCGAGGTGGTCCCGCTGCGGGATCGGGCGTGAGGAGCGGCGACGTGATCCTCCAGATCGGGGAGAGGAAGGTGGCGGACCTGGCAGACCTATTGAGGGAGGCCCGGAGGCTGAAAGTGGGGACCGAGGTGGAGATCATCGTGGCTCGGGGCGATCGGAAGTACGGGGCCTCCATCGTGCTTCAAGAAAGCCCTCGCTGAGCCCAGGACCTCGCGGCCAGGTCTGAGAGTCGCCTCGGGTCGTTGGGCCGCGATATCAATCAGGCGATGCGTCCGGAGGACCATGATCGATTCCGACTCGCTCAACGAGATAGCCGAAGAGGTGAGGGATTGCACCCTTTGCCGACTACACAGGGGGCGGACCTTGGCGGTCCCTGGAGGGGGCTCCATCGATTCAGGCATATTCCTCGTCGGCGAGGCTCCAGGGAAGGAGGAGGACAGGACGGGAGAACCCTTCGTAGGGATGGCCGGGAGGAAATTGGATAGGGCACTGCGAGGAGTGGGACTCGACCGCTCTGTGGTCTTCATCACCAACGCCGTGAAGTGCAGGCCGCCGGGAAACCGGAGACCCCGGGCCGATGAGGTGAGGGCTTGCCGCCCATACCTCCTGCGACAGATCGCAGCGGCAGAGCCGTCGGTGGTTCTCACCCTCGGTGGCATCGGCTTGCGGGCCCTTATGGAGCTGGGCGAGCCGCTCAAGGACTACCTCGGAGAAACACTGATCTTCAGGGGAGCTCCAGTTATTCCCACTTATCATCCGGCGGCGAGGCGCGCGGCGGTCCGAAAGAGGCTGGTGGAAGACTTAAGGAGGGCGAGGGAGATAGCTGAGGTGAGCTGAATGCCGCCGTTTGCCACTCGCCGGTTGAACAAGGATAGCCCCCTGGTGGAGACCTTCTCGGCCGGTGGCGTGGTATTCAGACCCAACGGCAGGGTCTTGCTCTTGAAGAGGGAGGATGAGAAGAGATGGTGCCTCCCCAAAGGCGGGGTGGAAGAAGGTGAGGCCCCCGAGGATGCTGCATTGAGGGAGATCAGCGAGGAGACGGGGCTCTATTGTGATCTGGCAGGTCATGTTCTGGACATCCGGTATCAGTACTTTTGGCCCGCCGATGGCGTCAACTACGACAAGACGGTTAAGTACTACTTGGCGGAGGTCATCGGGGGTGGAGTGAAGCTGGAGAGGGGATTCAGCTCCCATCGCTGGTGCAGCGAGAAGGAGGCCCTGCGGCTCCTCCACTACGACAATGACAAGAGGGTCGTCAAGAGGGCCTTCAAGAAGCTTCAGAAGCTGAGGAAGACCTGACCGGTATCAGGACCTCAGCCAGGACAGAAGGTCCTCGTAGCGCATGGCGTTGATGACCTCGGTCGCTTCCACCCACCCTCTCCTGGCTTGACCGACACCGTACTTGACAAAGGGCAGATGAGTGGTGGCATGGGAGTCGGTGTTGATGGCCAGTTTTGCCCCTTCCCTCGTCCCGGCCTTCGCGTAGGGCCCGTTCAGATCCAGGCGGGAGGGAAAAGAGTTGATCTCCAAGGCCGTTCGCGTGTCAACCGCGGCCTCCATAATGCGACTCATGTCCAGGTCGATGGCTTCCCTCTCGCCTATGAGCCTACACGTCGGATGCGCGAGGATGTCGACATGTTCGTTCTCCATCGCGGTGATTACCCGTTCGGTCATCTCCTTCTGAGGCATTCTGAACCGGGAATGAATCGCGGCGATGACGTAGTCCAGGTCCCCGAGGAGCTCCTCGGAGTAGTCCAGCTCCCCGTTTGCGAGAATATCGACTTCGGAGCCGTGGAGGACCTCGATTCCGTCCGTCATCTTCCGAAGCTTCTCGATCTCTCCCATCTGGAGGCGAATCTTCTCCTCTTCCATCCCACGGGCGATGTAGACGGATTGGGAGTGATCGCTGATTCCCACATATTCGTAGCCCATACCTTTCGCTGCCTGGACCATCTCCTTCAGGCTGTCGTGCCCATCCGTCCAGTCTGTGTGGACGTGGAGATCTCCCCGTATGTCCGACGGGGTGATGAGGTGTGGTAGGTCGCCGCGGGCGGCTGCCTCCACCTCGCCTTGAGCTTCTCGCATTTCCGGCTCTATGTAGGAGAGGTCGAGATAGCCGTACACCTCCTCTTCGGTGGCCCCCGCTACTCTCTCGTTCCCACGAAACAAACCGTACTCGTTGAGTTTCAATCCCCGATCAATGGCCAAATTCCGCAGCTGGATATTGTGGTCCTTGGAACCGGTGAAGTAGAGCAGCGCCGCTCCGAAGCTCTCGTCCGATACCACCCTTATGTCCGCCTGAATTCCCTCAGCGAGATGGACGGTGGACTTGGTCTCTCCCTTGAGCTGAATCTCCTTGACATTGGCCATGCCTACGAAAGCGTCCATCACGGCAACTGGGTCAGTGGAGGTCGCTAGGATGTCTATGTCTCCTATGGTCTCCTTCATCCGCCTCAGGCTTCCCGCCACGGCGATGCTCTGCACGGGCGAGTGTCTGCGGAGGGAATCCACGATTCTCTCGGCCCAAGGGAGGACGGCTCCAATGAGCTCCCGACCCTCCGTGGCGGCGCGGAGTTCGATGCCTCTGAGGATGTTGTCGACCTTCTTCGGTCCCAGCCCCTTTATCCCCTGAACCCTGCCGGCGGAGGCCGCCTCCCTCAGCTCCTCGACCGACTCGATGCCCAGAGATTCATAGAGAAGCTTCGCCGTTTTGGGGCCGACGCCGGGGATCTTCATGATCTGCACCACGCCGGGGGGTACATCAGATCGGAGCTTCTCGTAGTAGCGGAGGCGTCCCGTTTCGAGGTATTCGGCTATCTTTTCCGAAATGGCCTTTCCCACTCCGGGGAGCTGGTCGAGCTCTCCCCTCCTCCACACCTCCTCCAGGTCCTGACTCAACCCCTCCAGGTTCCTGGCCGCGCGTCTGTAGGCCTCCGGCTTGAAGCTGACGCCTTCCAGGTCCAGGATGTCAGCAACTTCATAGAAGATACGGGCGAGTTCCAGATTCTTCACGTGCAAAGCTATCGACCCGTTTTCTTAATAGCTTTAGCCACAGTGATGATATCGCGAATACCGTAGATGTTATCGTGGCTGATGCTGATGCGGAAAACTATAGGATGGCTAGGTCCTTGCTCGATAAGGAGAAAGCCTGATGGCGCTGAAGGGGATTCCCGAGGACATCCTCCTGTTCTTCGGCGGTAAGGGAGGCCATTCCCTTATTGTCAAGGGCTCGGCGGGCACGGGCAAGACAACCATCGCCCTCCAGCTCATCGAGGAACTCGAGGACATCCCAGGAAGTTACTACCTGAGCATCAGGGTCTCCGACGAGTCCCTGTATAACCAGTTTCCATGGCTCCGGGACAAAGTGAGGAGGTCAGACCTGCAAAAGGTGGGTCGGGGCTTCCTCAGGAGCTTCGAGCAGGCGGACGAGGAGGAGAAGGAGCAAATCCGGCGGGCCAGGACCCTCCTGAGGGAGGTCTCGGAGGACGAGGTCAGGGTCACCAGGGTGGATAGGACGGAGCTAAACAAGCTCGAGGGCCGCCTCGAAATGGGCCAGGAGGGAGATGAGATCTACGAGCGAGTCGGCGAGGGGGAGGTGGTAGAGGACAGCGTCATCTTCGACCTAGGCTCCGACCTGCCGGAGATGGACCTGGCCTACGATTCCGTGGAGCGGAATCTGCCCCGCAAGTCTTTGCTCATCATCGACAGCATCGACGCCCTCAGCGAGAGATATGGCATCCATCCCGCGAAGCTGATTAACACGATTCAGAAGGACCTGGTGGAGAGCAGCAACACGAACGTCGTCTACGTCCTGGAAGGCAAGGGGGAGACGAAGCTAGACTACCTGGGAGATGGCGTGGTGGAGTTGATGGACGAGGAAGTGAATGGTCGGAGGCTCCGAAGGATTAAGATCGAGAAGCTCCGGGGCCGCGAAATCGTCCAGCCCAAGTACGTCTTCACACTCAAGGAAGGACGGGTGAGGGCCTTCTCCTATCTCGCCGATCGGCCTCGGGTGCGTCCGCGACGCTGGAAGCCCGTCAAAGATGTCAGGAAGAGGGCATCCACGGGGCACGAACAGCTCGACGCGTTGTTCGGTGGCCTGGTCCGAGGCGGGATCGCCTCGGTTCAGGTGGACGTTAACGTTCCCAACGAGTTTATCGACCCCCTCCTCATAGGGTTGATCTCGAACTTCTGTCGGCAGAAACGTGGAGTCGCGTATGTCCCGCCGCGGAAGGCGACTGCAGATTTCGTCCGTGAGGCCGTTAAGCCGTACACCGGAGACAGGATCTTCGACAACTACGTGCGTGTCTTCGAATCGTCCCCTCTGGGGAGTCTTGAGGGGAGCCCCAATGCCCTCCAGATGGAGGGCTCGGATGTCGAGACCGACCTGAAGTGGAGCACCATCGAGTACAGCCTCGGAGAGGCGCTGCATCCCTTCCTCTCGCTGATGGCCTTCGACACCTTGGAGTCCGTATACGGCGAGGATGTGGCCTCGCTGATGACGAGTCACTTCTCCTCCGTTCGGAAATCCAAAGACATCTTCGTCGGGTTGACATCCCCCGCGGGGCAGTCCGCCGAAGCGGTGGCGAATATCTCCTCGGTCCATCTCCGGGTGCAGAACGTGGATGGCTGTATACTCCTCTTCTCAGAGAAGCCCTACACTGGCTTCTACAACCTGTCCTTTGACTATAGTGCGGGAATCCCCAAGGCCGTTGTTACCCATATCGTGTAGATTCGCGGACGAATTGAGTCTCATGCCTGATAACTGAATGGAAAGACCCTTAAATCGACCTATTCATCCGAAGCCGATGAGGGAGAAGGACATTTCGCGTCTCCTGACGGACGACTATGCGGAGCGGATTCTCGTCGCTACCCACAGCTCCCCCAGATCGGTGCAGGAGATCAGCGATAGGTACGACATCCCCATCGCGGCGTGTTACCGAAAGATACACGAACTGGAGGACGCCGGGTTCCTTAAGTGTGCAAAGATCGTGACCACGCCGAAGGGCAAGACCATGAAGCTCTACCAAGCGACGTTGAGGAGCGCACACCTTCTCTACCAGAATGGTTCCTTTAGGGTGAAGTTCGAGTTTGACCACGAAACCGCCATGAATGGGAAGTGGATCGACCTGAACAAGGCCGAGAACTCCTAGGTCAGCCATCCTACCCTCAGAGGGAAGTGTTTTAAGTCCTGGTTTCGTGAGAAGGATTAATAGCTCAAGACGCTCTCTGAAATGGGAGTGCTGTGAGGTGGTTCTCTGGCATATGACGCAATCATCTTGGGGTCAGGACCCGCGGCCCTGACAGCGGCCGTTTACACTACCCGAGGCAATCTGGACACCCTAGTCATCGCCGGGGCACAGTACGGTGGGCAACTCATGCTGACTACGGATGTGGAGAATTTCCCCGGATTCCCGGAGGGCGTCCAAGGCCCCGACCTCATGGACCTCATGATTAAGCAGGCGGAGAAGTTCGACGCGAAGTTCATCTACGACGATGCGACTTCCGTGGATTTCAAGTCCAGACCTTTCAAGGTCTTCGTCGGAGAGAAGGAGTACGAAGGCAAGACGGTCATCATTGCCACCGGAGCTTCCGCCAAGTGGCTGGGACTCGAGTCCGAGGAAAAGTTGCGAGGCCGGGGCGTCTCCGCTTGCGCCACGTGTGACGGCCACTTCTTCCGGGACAAGGACGTTCTCGTCGTGGGAGGAGGCGACGGGGCCATGGAGGAGGCGCTCTTCCTCTCTCGGCTCTGCAAGAGCGTTCGGGTCATCCACAGGAGAGACGAGCTGCGGGCCAGCAAGATCATGCAGCAGCGGGCCTTCGATAATCCGAAGATTGACTTCATCTGGGATTCCATCGTTGTCGAGATCCTGGGAGACGAGAAGGTGGAGGGTGCCCGGATCAAGAACGTGAAGACAGGTGAAGAGAAGGACCTCAGAAGTGACGGCGTTTTCATTGCCATCGGTCATAGTCCCAATACCGGGTTCTTGGACGGCGAGGTGGAGCTGGATAAGAAGGGCTACGTCAAGGTCCTGGACAGCACGAAGACCAACGTGGAGGGCATCTTCGTCGGCGGCGACGTGCACGACTACAGATACAGGCAAGCCGTGACTGCTGCAGCCTTTGGCTGCATGGCGGCCCTGGACGCTGAGAAGTGGCTTGAGGGACAGACCTAGGGCTCGAAGGCGAGTCAGGTTTCGTAGGGGTGGGGAATGGCGCCCGAAGTCACGGTTGCCAAGACGAGTGAGGTCGCCGATGGAACGGGTAAGGTGGTCGAGATAGAAGACAAGACCCTAGCCGTCTTCAGTGTCGGCGGGGAGTTCTATGTGATCGACAACACCTGTTTGCATCGTGGGGGGCCCCTCGGGGAAGGAATCCTCGAAGGCAAGGTTGTGACGTGTCCGTGGCATGGATGGGAGTATGATGTGTCCACCGGTCAATACGTCCTCAACGCCGCCCTCAAGGTCAACTCCTATGAGGTCACCGTCGAGGACGGCGAAATCAAGGTTAGGATGTAGTTTCGCGCAGATCAGCCTCCTGCCCCCTACCCTGGGTATTATCAGGATGAGATAACGGAAACGCAAGACTTAAGTAACAGAGACCTCCATCGCCGTTCTCCCCTGACCTGGGGTTTAGACTGTGGAGGGCAGGTGGATGAACCCGTTAGAGGCCTCGCAACTTCTCACGGACGAGTACAGCGCGAAGATACTGCTAGGCACGTACAAGAGAAAGATCAGCGCTCAAGAGATAAGCGCCAGGTACGGGATCCCCATAGCAGCCTGTTATCGCAAGATCCGCATTCTTGAGGAGTCTGGGTTGATCGAGTGCGTGGACAGGGTCCTCACGCAGAAAGGCAAGAGAAAGAACCTGTACACATCGAAGCTGAAGAACGCATACATCTTCTTTGAGAACGGAAGGCTCAGGGCCCGCTTCCAACTGATCTCCGGTGCTGTGAAGGATTTCGGTGGAGATTGGACCGGGGCCGACATGGTCCAGGAATAGGCGCTGGCCTGGACCCTGCTTATCATTTTTGAGAACCAGGGCCGACCCTATAAGTAGCTCGCTAACGAACTGGCCACTACGATGAGAATACGGTTCAGGAAGATCCTGCCGGATGGACGAAGCGTCAGGTTCGAGAAGGAGAAGGACGAGCCTGATACCCTGACGCTGAACATAATCGTCTGGAAGGGTCGAGGCGCCAGAAGCCGGCTGTAGGACCATCGGGAAGGGCCCTCCCGCGAGGTGACCACCTCCCCTCGACTTCGTCAACCCTGAGCAGTGTTCTGATTCCAAGGCCGAATTCTTTCTCCGGTTGCGCCTCTTCCTCATCTCCTTGAGGATCCGAGGAGATACTCGTCGCCTTCTCTGGTCGCCTTGCCAGCCCGCGTCAGTTCCCTTAGGGTATCCTTGATGAGCTCGGGCGCGAGGTCAAGCTGGAAGTCCGACTGGAGGGCCTCCTTGATGTCCGCAACAGTCCGTGCGGTCCTGTCAAGCGCCTTTGGGACGATAGTGCGCAGGTCTTCGTGCAAGTTCCATGGAAAGATGAACCAGGCCCACTCCTCCTTCGGCACCTCGACCTCGTAGAAGTCGGGTTTGACCTTGGAGTGGGTGATGTGCAGCAAAGTGGCGGTGCGAAGCTCGCTGGGCCTCGCTTCGGCTACGTGCTGCTTGGCGAGCGCGAGACTCTCCCCTGTGTCCGTGATGTCGTCTACGATGAGGACCTTGCCGCCAGCTATGTCGGTGGTGAGTCCTTGGACGAGACGTGCTTTGCCGTCGGGCTGCGCAGTTACCCCCCAATGCTCCACCTTGACGGCGTAGAGTCGTTTGATCGCGAGCAGGTCGCACAGGAGTCGAGCCGGGAGCCAACCGCCCCGGGTCAACCCAACGATGACCTCGGGGTCGAAGTCACTCTGCTTGATCTTCGCGCCTACCGCGGCCGCCCAGGTCGCGATTTCGTCCCAAGTCACCATCCGGCATCGAAAGGTCCCTTCCATCGTGTCGTCCTCTCCCTTGTCTGGCACCGAGACGCTCAGACCTCCGCGCCTTCGAGGGCATTCACGCAGATGCACACGCGCTCCTCAGGGATGGTCGGGATCGCCTTCGCGAGTAGAGACTGCGATTTCTGCTGGTTCTCGGCGAGGGTCTTCATGATTCCGGGGACATCCACCGGTTTCTCAGCCCAGACGTCGTAGTCTGTGACCATGGCGATACTGAGGTAGCAGATTTCCATCTCACGCGCGAGTTGTGCCTCCGGGCAAGCGGTCATGCCGATGATCTCCGCGAACTGACGCAGCATCCGGCTCTCTGCCCGGGTGGAGAAGCGCGGCCCCTCGATGCACACGTATGTACCCCTGTCATGGACCGGCAGTTCGAGCGCGACTGCGTGATTCGCGAAGTGGTCACGGAGGGTCGGGCAGAAGGGGTCTGCAAGGGAGACGTGTACGGTCTTCGGCCCATCGTAGAACGTGTAGTCCCGGGTCTTCGTGTGGTCGATGAACTGGTCAGGGAAGACGAAATCGCCCGGCTTATATTCCTCCTTCAACGAGCCCACCGCGGACGGGGAGACGATCCGGCGGACGCCCAGGCTGTGGAGGGCCCAGATATTTGCGCGGTAGTTGATAGAATGGGGTGGGATCGTGTGCCCCTTGCCATGCCGGGGCAGGAAGGCGATTGGGACCCCCCCGAAGTCCCCCAGGGTGATGGGCGCGGAGGGAGGGCCGTAGGGTGTGGACACCTCCACCGAGCGGGTGTCACCCACTTGCGAAGCATCGTAGACTCCGGTCCCTCCGATGATACCGATGGGCGGAGGACCGTCCGTTGTTGGGCCGACGTTCGACATCGACTCCCTCAATGTGGAAAAGTGGTACTCCCTCATATAGACGGGGGAGGGGTCCGGCGAAGGGGTGCGAGGGGAGTCCACGATCAGCGGAGGACCGAGAGATCGCCGCCCGGAATGATGTGCGCGCTGGGGGTTGCGGCAAGGCGAGAGGATGCGTCCTCGACGAGGACTAGGGTCGGGCTACTGCCCTACCATCCACGAGGTCGACCCCAAGAAGCGTCTTTATGGGAACTCCCAAGGCCTCCTCCAGCGCGGCTTTGTCCTCCGTCCTGTCGAATAC
>CAYFZX010000017.1:0-5665 GCA_964347795.1 uncultured Methanomassiliicoccales archaeon | reverse complement strand
TGGGAACTCCCAAGGCCTCCTCCAGCGCGGCTTTGTCCTCCGTCCTGTCGAATACAACGAGGACGTCCACGATGGAGGCACCGACGTGGCGGAGGGCTTCGACGACGGTTCGGAGGGTTCCTCCCGTGCTGATGACGTCGTCAACGATGACAACTCGATCCCCTTCCTCCACGTAGTTCAGGTACAGGTTTGCCCTGGAATACCCAGTGACCTGGCCGACAGAGACCTCACCAGGCAGACCGTATGCCTTCTTGCGAAGGAACACGTAAGGCTTACCGGTCCGAAGGCTGAGGAGGGCTGCCAAGGGGAAGCCCATAGCCTCCGCCGCAACGATCTTGTCGCAGTTGAAGTTCCCGATCTTGAGGAGGGCGTCCAACACCTCCTCCATCACGGCAGGGTCCGCCGGAGGGACGCCATCCGTGACAGGGTGGAGGAAGTACTCATACTCCCCGAACCGCACCACTGGGCTCGCCCGCAAGCTTTCCCGCAACCGATCGAGCAGTCTCACCTCTCCTCTAGATTCCGGGCCCGGGCGTGTGCCTCCTCAAGGATTTCAGCCTCCCCCTCCACGCGCCTCTGTTGCATGAGGATTCTGCCATCGCAGATCACCGTGTCCACCACGGACCCGTTCGCGGCGTAGGCCAGGAGTGAGGTCAGGTCGTGCTGAGGCACCAGCTGGGCATTACTGAGGTCGACGAGGATGAGGTCGGCGAGCTTCCCCTCTTCCAGGCGACCCGTCGGCAGGCCAAGCGCGTTCGCGCCGCCCTCGGTAGCCATCTTCCATGCCTCCCCTGCGGGAAGGATCGTGGGGTTGCCAGTGTCGAACTTCTGCAGCAAGCAGGCGAGCTTGATCTCCTCGAATAGGTCCAGGTTATCGTTCGAGGCGGCCCCGTCCGTCCCCAGGCCGATTGTCACGCCCGCGGACCGCAGGGACTGATAGGGGAAGGCACGCCCCACGGCGAGCTTCATGTTAGAGGTGGGGTTGTGGACGGCTTTGACTCCGCGCTCCCCCAGAATCCGTGCGTCTCGGTCGTCGAGCCAGACACAGTGGGCGGCCACCAGCCATTCTCCCAAGAAACCCATCTCGTCAAGCGCCCGAACGGGCCCCTTCCCGTAGAGCTCCTGGGACGTCTTCACCTCACCCTGCGTTTCCGCCAGGTGAAAATGGACCTTGAGCCCCCGATCGACAGCCAACCTCCTGGCCGCCGCCAGGGTGTCTGAGGAGACGGTGTATATTGCGTGAGGGCCCACGGCGGCCTGAATCCGCGGGTTTCGTAGACCTTGGACAAATCGCAAGAAAGCTCCAGTGGCCTTGAGCTCGGCCTCAGCTCTCTCCTCGTCGAACCGGTCGGCGATGCCGTAGGAGAGGACGGCCCGCAGGCCCGTGTCGGCGACGGCTTTCGCGGCCTCCTCCATGAAGAAATACATGTCGTTGAAGGTGGTCGTCCCGCTTCGAATCATCTCCAGACACGCGAGTTTCGTCCCCCAGTAGATGTCCTCGGGTTGGACCTTTGCCTCCATGGGCAAGATACGCTGCTCCAGCCAATCCTGGAGGTTCATGTCGGCGGCATAGCTCCGAAGCAATACCATGGCCGCGTGGGTGTGTGCGTTGACCAGTCCTGGGATACAGGCCTTTCCCCGGCCGTCGATGACGATGTCCGCTTCGCGCTTCTTGCCGATCGCTGCGATGCGGTTCTCCTCAATGTAGAGGTTGGTCCGCCTCCTGTCCATGAGGATATCGTGGATTAAGATGCTCATTGGAGGGTCTCCAGCAGGGCCAGAAGTGCCCTCTGCAGGGCCTGTGCGTTCTCGTGCTGGCCCGCCACGATCTGATCGTGTGTCAGTGGTTCATCCACGATGCCGTGGCAATAGTTGTCTACGGTACACAGGCTTGCATACGGCAAGTCGAGTTCACGCGCCAGTGTCGCCTCGGAGGCCATGGTCATCCCAACCACGTCACCGAATTCGCGAAACATGCGGACCTCAGCCTTCGTCTCCAGCCGGGGTCCCGCAGTCTGCACGTATACGCCCCTTTCATGAACAGGGACACCGGTCGCGCGCGCCGCCTCCAGAAGGAGAAGTCGCAGGGAGGGATCGAGTTGGGGTGTGACGTGGATGACCCCCTCGTCGTATGTCGGGATCTCCCACGGACATATGTAGTCATCAGGCACGATCAGTCCGCCGGGCCTGATGTGCTTCTTGAGAGAGCCAACGGAGGATGTGCTGACTACCCTATCGACCTCCGCGTCCTTCATGGCGTGGAGGTTTGCCTTGTGGTTGATGTGGTGTGGGGGAATCGTGTGTCCTGGCCCATGGCGAGTCAAGAATACCAGCTCCTGGCCACGTCTGGTACCCATCTCCAGAGGCGAGGAGGGTTCGCCAAAAGGCGTTGAGATAGGGATGATTTCTACCCGATCCAGAAGCCCCGATTGGTACAACCCTGACCCGCCGATGATGCCGAGGCGAGGACTCACGGGGCACCTAAGCGGCATTGGCGATTAAAGCGTTATCACACAAGGTCAACCTTGACAATCTTCCCGCTGAAATCGCTGTATACGGCTGTCAGTCCCTCTTCTCCCCCTTCCGTCTTCCCGCTGCCCCCAATCGCTTCCAGTCACGACTGAGTCCTCTGGACATGGGTCGGGTACTCCGCTTCCTACATAGTTGTCTTCGTCAGAAATCCTGTCATATGGCGGGAGGTTGGGCGAGAAAAGAACAAATCACCTTTCTGGAAATTCTTATAGATTAGTTGTATATCCTGTTGGCATGCCGAGGAAGAAGGCGTTGGAGGAGAAGAAAAGGAGCTACTACAAGAAGAAGTTCTTCTTCTCCATCAGGGAACGGATTTTGCTTCACTTGTCGGCCTTTCAGATTTATGAGAACGAGCTGGAGGCCCCTGACGAGCTGACCCAGTTCGGGATCGCGGAGGTCGTCCTCGCCGGGCGGAGCACATGCTCTAAGCTCCTCCAGGAAATGGAGGAAAAGGGTCTGCTCTACGGAAGAAGGGCCCACGTGCCCTCCGGGAAGATCCGCAGAACCGTGTACTTCTTGACGCCCAGGGGGCAGCTCCAGGCGGAGAAGATCCGACAGAGGGCTGAGACGACTCTCGTCAAGGTCCGCACGCTCTCTGGAGACGTCAAGAAGCTCAAGGTCATCGACATACCAGACGAGGTCCCGGTTCACGCCCCTCTGGTGGATGTTGTCTGCCACATTAGCCGCGGAGTGTTCGACGTCCAGGTCTTCGTTAACAGGATGAAGACGCGCAGGGAGAAGGTGGCCTATCTCCACTTCATGCCCCGCTTGAGGCACTTCTTTGATCGTCAGGACGAACTTCAGGGGATAGACAACTGGCTGAACTCCAAGAAGCAGAAGATCCTCGTCCTTCACGGGCTGCCAGGAGTGGGGGTCACCACTCTCGCGGGGAAGGTCGCGACAGACCTCCGTGATGAGAGGAGCGTCTTCTGGTACTCCATCCACGAGTGGAGCACACCACGAGACGTCGTTCAGCAGATTGGCGAATTTCTCTCTCGGTTAAACAGGAAGGAGCTTCTCATGCACGTCCAAGCCCATGAGGCTCTGGAAATGACGGATGCTCTCTTCATGCTGGAATCGGGCCTGCAGGGGCTCAAGGCCTTGATGGTTTTTGACGACTATGACAAGGCCGCAGGTCAGCTGGACGCGTTCTTCTCCTCCCTGAAGGATCTCGTCGCGGCGGTTGACGGACCCAAGGTCATCGTGACAGGGCGATCGGTGCCCAAGTTCTACGACCGTCGGGACGTAAAAGTGAAGGATCTGGTTGCGGAGCTGCAGGTGGAGGGACTGGACGAAGGGGGGACCGCCCGCATTCTGTCTCTGAACAACATCCCTGAGCCAGCGTTCATGGAGATGTACAAGAAGACGAAGGGGCACCCCCTCTTCTTGGAACTCATCCGAGGGCCAGAGTTTGCGGACACAAGGGACATTGACAAGTTTCTGGAAGAGGAACTCTTCTCCCGACTGCTCGACGTGGAAAGAAGGGTTCTCGGCCTCGCCTCGGTGTTCCGAAAGCCGATTCATGTTGATGCATTGTTTCTGGATAATGATGTCGACTTCGTTGTGATCACTGGCTTGAGCGATCGGAGCCTGCTCAAGGAGAGCACACCCAAGATGTTCGATGTCCACGACCTAGTGAGGAGATTCTTCTACGAGCGGCTGCCCCCGCCCCGACGGCGAAGGTATCATTCCTGGGCCGCGAGGTTCTACACCTCGAAAGGCGCGCCAGAGGACCTCGTGGAAGCCCAGTACCACCTGTTGAAGGCCGGCCGGATAGATGCCGCAGCAAAGGCTGCCGCAACCCATGGTGGTGTGATTCTCCATGGCGGCCGCCGTGAGGAATTCACCCGAATTCTCGACAGACTGAAGGGCGAGGAATTGCAGGAGCAGGTCAGGAACGAGCTTCGGCTCTTGGAGGGGCGGATCAAAGATCTCGAAGGCAAGTGGGACGAGGCCCTAGCCCACTACGAGGCCGTCGTGAAGGAGGCTCGTCGTCTGGGGGTGGGGGGCCTGGAGGCCGAGGCCCGGAGGAGGATTGGCAGCCAGCTGCTCTCCCGCGGCGAGTATGCCAATGCGGAGGCACAGCTCGTGAAAGCCCTCGAGCTCTACCGAAAGGCGAGGAATCTAGACGGCCAGGCGGAGGCCTACTACGGACTCGGGTTCATTCGAAACCTGACGAGCGAGTTCATGGAGGCCTACAGGGAGTTCAGGAAGGGAATGCACTGCGTGGAAAGAACGGGAAACAAGGCCATCACCGCAAAGCTCCTCTACGCCTTCGGAGTGAACTATGGTCAACGTGGGAACTACTCGAAATCAGTGTCCTACAAACTCAGATCGATGAACATCTTGGAGGAGATCAGAGACATCTACCAGCTGGCCAAGGTGTACATTGGCCTAGGGATGAGCTACCAGGAACTCGAGGATTTCGATGAGGCCCTCCGATATTACGAGAAGGCGATTGAGTACAGTCGGCTGACGGGAGACCATCGAACGCTGGCCTACGCGATGCAGAACGCCTCGAGCATCCACCTAGGTGATGACAACTACGACCAGGCAGCGGAGTTGATCGATGAGGCATCCGCCATCTTCCAGAGGCTGGGCGAGAGGCGAAAGATCGCCTGGTCTCTCCTGTACAGGGGCTTCGTGGATTTTTCCAGAGGCAACTCCGACGCCGCCGTTGAGTCATGGAGCAATGGAATGGCCCAGCTCAGGGAGATGAAGGACATGAGGGGCATTGCTCTCTTCAGTTTGACCCTGGCTAGACTTCATGCCGATGATGGCAGCATCGACCTGGCGATCGCCTATCTTAAGGAAGCTGAGGCTGTAGCAAAGGATATCGACCACGAGGTGATCCTCGATCGGGTAGCCGACGAGAGGGCCTATGTCAACTCCGTCGCCCGTAGCGAGCAGGTGATTGAAGGGACGAAGAAGGCCCGTGTCGGTTGAGGAGAGGGTGTCACGCCTCCGCTCCTTCGACCCCCATCTGTGCCCTGGCCTACGATGGCTCATCTGACGGCGGTCTTGGGCCGAGCACTGCTTCTCACCTCCACTAGCATGAGCGGACCCCAAGTTCTATGTAGATTTCAGGAACAATTCCTTTTTCGATAACGGCGCCTGCATCGGGGTTTATTAG